>CAZORR010000024.1:0-23314 GCA_964582115.1 uncultured Pirellulaceae bacterium | reverse complement strand
TCCACGCAATGATTGCCGTGGCAATCGGATCCGCAATGATTGCCGTGGCAATCGGATCCGCAATGATTGCCGTGGCAATCGGGTCGGTTGATTCGTAGCTGGAAGCAATTGTTTTCAGATGCGAATGAAACGAAATAAACAAAAGCCGAGCAATTGAAATTATTTGAATGCGTTGGGCCGAGCCAGATCATTGATCAGGTTCAGGTACTGTGACATGCCGAAAATCGCAATGAATGCGACGACGCCAGCGACCATCAACATCATCAGCACCATGCCGATTTTGCCGATCGCTTTTAGATTCGCTTCGGCTTTAAGCTGATATTCTTCGGAGGCTAAGGCCATCGATTCAGATAGCTGCCCTGCCGTTTCACCGTTTTCCATTTGCACCAGCAGTTCATCGGGGAACGCATTGGTGTTTAAGAATGTGGGATAAAATTGGTTTCCTGCCCGGAGTGACGACTTCACTGCGGGGCCGAATTGAGTATAGAAAACGTTTTCGGTTGAATTAAGCGAGAGCTCGGCGATATCCAACGCGCTCATTCCGGCATTTTCTGCAACCGACATTGTCCAGCAAAACCGAGACAGAGCCAGGCAACGAATGGTGCTGCCGATTAAAGGTATCCTCATCGCCAACCGTAACGGCGTAGCGCCAAACCATCCTCGCAGCACCCCAGTTATGGCCAAACCAACCGTCGTGAAAAATAACGCTGCCAGAACATAGTAGGCGATGACGTTTCCAATCGTGCTTCCCATCCAAAACCAATTGATCGGTTCCTTTTCGAGTGACGAAAAAATCCAATCGCAGATCGCCATCAACAGGCCAGCGATCCCAATGGCGAACAGAAGCTCGAACGCCGGCCAAGCGATCGCACGTAGAAAGTTGTTTCGAAATTCGACTAGGTCTTTGTAGTGTTTTCCTAATCGATTAAACGAATCGTCTAATCGCCCGCCAGTTTCGCCAGCTTTGACCACCGACACGACCAGCTCCGGAAAATACCCTTGGGTCTCGGACAGTGCTTTGGCTAACGAACCCCCACCATCGAGTGCCTTGGCTACTCGCTTCATTTTTTGTTGGTGGGCGGGACTTCCGGTTTGCGATTCTCGCTTGATCGATGTGCGTAGATCGATTCCGGCGCGGTAGCTGGTTGCCAAACGTTGAAAAAGTTTGGCCATTTGATTTTGGCTGATTTTTGCCATCGATCTTTATCGTGTTTTGTAGGGTTTTACGGTCTTGTGACACCATTCTAGTCTTTTGGATGATTTAACGCGATAATATACAATGATGTGAACGGCTGAGTGCACGTAAAGATTGAAGATGAGTGGTTTGTAACTGGAATTGAGTTGATCGCAAGCGTTCTTGTTTACCAGTGCGAATTAGCCCCACGCTAGAAAATTTTGTTGTGAGAATTTGGTTATGAACCTTTCGAAGAAATTCTTTTGTCTTTTATCGGCAATGTTTCTAATTGTGATGATATCCGGTCAAGTTGGTGCGCAAGACAATACCGAATTCGATCGGGAGTTGTTAAAGATTCAAGATCAATTGTCATTGAAGTCAGGGGCTGTCTTGAAGGGGCGCATTGCCGCCGTATCAGATGACAAAACGGAACCGGTGAGTTTTGAGTCGGCCTCCGGTGAACAGATGCTGTTGGATCGAGAACTGATTGCCAAGGTTGAAAAGATTGATTCAGTTGCTCAACGGTACAATAGCTTTATTGATAAAATGACGGATGACGTTCAAGCTCATCGCGATATGATTGCTTGGTGCGAGGAACAGGAAAAGGGACGGTCTCGTTTTCGAGATCAAATTTTGTTTCACCGGAAACGAATTTTGGTTTTCGAACCGAACGACCGGGCTACGCGTACAAAGCTGGGCTACACATTTTTAAAAGATGAAAACAGGTGGGTGGATGAAGATCAGTTTTGGACAACGCAAGGTTATACGCGGCAAGGACCTCGGTGGAGTTCGAATTTACACCAACAGACTCAGCAGCAGTTAGAAGAGATTGACGACCAATTGGTTGGCAAGCGGAAGAAGTTCAGCGCTTGGCGAAGAAACTTTCGCCGGATGTCGCCCCAACAAAGAGTCGATAGTTTGGTTGCCATCGCGGACCCACAATTGATGCCATTTATCTTTAAAGAGTTTGGTACAGCTAAAGATCCAGATTTGCGACGTGCTTATGTGGAAGTGTTTGCTTCTGCTCGACCGACCACTTCATCAGCAACCTCGGGGTTGGTCTTGGCAATCATGGATGACGGGTCGGACATTGCATTGGACTACCTTGCTCAAGATGACTTTAACCAAAAAACGGCTGCTAGTTTATTGACAAGGTTTCTTGGCAACACAAATAATGCGACAGTCAATCGAGCCGGTTTTGCGTTGGGTGAACTCGGGTCAGCCAACGCGGTCCTTGCGCTGGCCAACGCGTTGGAGACGAAACATCAGATTCGTGCGGCCAGTAATAATTCAGGTGCTCAGCGAGTTCAAGGCAGTGCGGGTGGAACAGGGTATAAATTCGGTGGCGAAAAAGCACAAAACCGTATATTTCAAAACGAAGCAGTTCTTGACGCCTTGAGAAAAATCACTGGCCAGGACCTGGGCTACTCCAAAGAGGCCTACCAAGAGTGGTATGTTAGGAACTACACTCGCGTCGGCCTAAAAGCCCGACGTTGATTGGGATTCGACTGCCAACCGCTTGGTTTTCTGTGAAATCCTCTGATTTCCGAGAGACATGCCGACTGGGCAAGTAGGCTTGTGAGAAATTTTTCGTTCAAAGCCAACTGCGCATAGCGGAAATGCCTTGAGAGACTAACATGTTACCTTTTCTAGGGTTCTCATTTTCAGGAAATAGGCGTTAGAAATCGCCGCAATCCTATCGCTGTATTGTCATCCGCACGGTGAGGCGGATTGGTTACTATTAAAAAACAGATTCGGTTATCCAACTCTTTTAGCTTTTAGCAAATTACATTCATGTCAACTCAATGGTCGCCAAAATCGTGGCAAACCAAAACGATAAAACAACAACCAACCTACCAAGATCAAGGGCAGCTAAAAGATGCTCTGGACCGTTTGGCAAAGTTGCCACCGCTGGTTACTAGTTGGGAAATTGAGAGCCTGAAGGCTCAGCTGGCCGAAGCCGCCGAAGGAAGGGCGTTTTTGTTGCAAGGCGGTGATTGCTCTGAGAACCTAGACGATTGTGAAACCGACTCGATCGTCCGGAATCTAAAAGTGATGATGCAGATGAGCTTTGTGTTGATTCACGGCTCACAAAAGAAGATCATTCGTGTTGGACGCATCGCAGGGCAGTACGCCAAACCACGATCCAATGATACGGAGACCCGTGACGGTGTAACACTTCCAGTTTATCGCGGGGATATTGTTAACCGCATTGGTTTCACCGAAGCTGACCGAACTCCTGATCCGGAATTGTTGCTGCGTGGTTATGAACGAGCTGCGTTGACGTTGAATTTCATACGGGGTCTTAGTGTCGGTGGTTTTGCCGATATGCATCACCCCGAAAACTGGAACCTTGACTTTGCAACCAATTCGCCACGCGCCGATCAGTACAATGAAATGATCGAATCGATCCAGGCATCGTTAAGCTTTATGGAGGCGGTTTTAGGGGTGTCGGTTGTCGAAAGCAAGTCGATCGATTTCTTTACTTCGCACGAAGGCCTGCACCTAAGTTACGAACAAGCTCAGACTCGCCAAGTCCCTCGTCGTGATGGATGGTACAACATGAGCACCCACTTGCCGTGGATCGGGTATCGTACACGTGACCTTGATGGTGCTCATGTGGAGTACTTCAAAGGGATCGAAAATCCGGTCGGCATCAAAGTTGGCCCGCAGTTCGTGCCGGCTGAATTGGTCGAACTGGTGAAGGTATTGAACCCTAAGAATGAACCGGGGCGAATTACGTTGATTCATCGTTTTGGTGATGACAAGGTTGCTGAGTGTTTACCACCGATTGTTGAGGCGATTCAGGAAGCGGAACAGAAAGTGTTGTTTGTTAGCGACCCTATGCACGGTAACACATTCGCAACGAATTCTGGGATCAAGACGCGTAGTTTCGACAAGATTGCAGGTGAGCTAGAGCAGAGCTTCAAAATCCATGCCAAGTGTGGATCGATTCTGGGCGGAGTCCATTTGGAACTGACTGGTGATAATGTGACTGAATGCATCGGTGGTGCGACGAATCTCGGCGAACCAGATCTCGAGCGAGCTTACAAGAGCCAGGTTGATCCTCGTTTGAATTACGACCAGGCGATGGAAATCGCGTTCCGAGTAGCGGACCATTTAAAAACGGATCGTGTCGGGAATGGTAAATAGCGGGCAAGCGTCGAGTGCTTTATTTCAGCACCTTCCAAGTTCATGATTGCATTCGGTTTGCTTGTTGCGACCGAAGGCGATCCTAGCCTGTAAGTCAAAGTCCAATATTGCGGTTTCGTAAACTTGTCGTTCCGTGAAGGCCGTAACCTTGGAGTGTGACGAGGGTTAAAGTGCTATGTGTGAACCTTGACGTGACGTGACGTGTTTAGTTTTAGATTAATAATGTTGGAACCTATGAATCGAATTTTTGAGTCAACGATCACGGTTTTATTTTGCTTGGTGTGTGCAGCGACTTTGTTTGCTAAACCGATTCCGCAAGGCTCCGCTGATCCACCGAACGTGGTTGTCTTTTTGGTCGACGATCTTGGGTACATGGACATTGGGGCCAATAATCCTGATTGTTTTTATGACACACCAAACATCGATCGTTTTGCTAAAACCGGAATTCGATTTACTGACGGATACGCGGCCAATCCAGTTTGCTCACCGACTCGCTACAGTTTGTTGACCGGTAAGTACCCGACGAGGGTTGATGCGACAAACTTTTTTTCGGGCACTCGAGCTGGGAAATTTAAGCCAGCTCCGCTGAACGATAATATGCCATTGGACGAAGTCACGTTGCCGCGTGCGCTGAAGAAAAACGGATATGCTACGTTCTTTGCCGGTAAATGGCATCTGGGTGAAGAGGAATCGCACTATCCGCAAAATTTTGGTTTTGATGTAAACATGGGCGGCTATCACAAAGGCGGTCCTTACACAGGTAAACGATACTTCAGTCCTTTCGAGAACCCGCAACTCAAGCCAGACAGCCCTGAAGGCGATCACTTGCCGGATCGACTTGCGCGTGAAACGGTGTCGTTTATCAAAGCTCAGGGTGATCAAGGTAAGCCGTTTTTGGCCTATCTTTCGTTTTACTCAGTTCACACGCCGCTGATGGGCCGTCCTGACTTAGTTAAAAAATATAAAGCCAAAGCCAAACAGATCAGTGGTGAGCAGTTTGCTGAAGAAGAGCAAGTGTTCGGTAAGAAGAAGCCGCGAAAAGTCCGTGTGTTGCAAAAGCATGCCGTCTACGCGGCGATGGTTGAAGCGATGGACGAGGCCGTCGGTAAGGTTTTAAAGCAGATCGACGACTCTGGTTTGGCAGACAATACGATCGTGGTTTTTACTTCCGACAACGGTGGACTGTCTACCAGCGAAGGTTCTCCGACCAGCAACCTTCCGCTTCGCGGTGGCAAAGGCTGGGTCTATGAAGGTGGTATTCGCGAGCCTTGGATCGTTCGTTATCCCGGTGTTACCAAAGCAGGAATGGTTAGTGAAGAACCTATTTCGTCGATCGACCTGTTTCCGACAATTGTGAATGCGGCCAAGGTCGACATCAGTCACGAAATTGATGGTGTTGATTTGAAGCCAGCGTTTGAAGGTGAATCGCTAAACCGAGAGGCGTTGTATTGGCACTACCCACATTATAGTAATCAAGGCGGCATACCTGGCGGAGCAATTCGAATGGGCGACTACAAGTTGTTTGAACGGTATGAGGATGGACGAGTTCACTTGTACAACTTGAAAGACGATATCGGCGAACGAAACGACTTAGCTGATGCAAAGCCGGAGTTGTCCCAAAAACTGACCGCTAAATTGCACGCGTGGTATAAAAAGGTTGACGCAAAATTTTTGCAAAAGAAAGAGAACGGCCCCAAGCCTTGGCGGCCGCAGGATTAATTGGAATCCGTAGTGGTTTATCAGAGTTTGTAGGATAAAAGCGTAGTATCCAGCATAGGATTTGGTCATGGATAAAATCGCAATTTTGGTGGACGTTCAAAATATCTACTACACGACTCGGCAGGGCTTCGGTCGGCAATTCAATTATCGTGCCTTTTGGTCGACCGTCACTGAAGGGCGAGATGTTGTAGCGGCAAACGCTTACGCGATTGACAGCCGAGTCGGAAAACAGCAGGGCTTTCAACAGATTTTGCGAGACATTGGTTTCACCGTCAAACTGAAACCCTTTATCCAACGCCAAGACGGCAGCGCCAAGGGCGACTGGGATGTTGGCATCACACTGGACCTGGTCGAACTTGCCCAACAAGTGGATACGATCGTCCTAGCTTCGGGAGACGGTGATTTTGATCTGGCACTTTTACGCGTTAAAGAGCGTTTCGATGTCAGTACCGAAGTTTATGGTGTCGAAGAACTAACCGCCGGTTCGCTGATCCGCGCCACTTGCAAGTATTTCCCGATCGAAGAACCATTGCTAATGCCGTGAATTCTATTGGTTGCTTAACGGCTCGTTGTTGCGATTGCTTTCGACTGGAATTTGGCTTGCTAATATGGGCCGGTGTGACCATGATCACCACGCAAAACTAAATGTTTGTACGTTATGTATGCATAGGATCGGCCCATGGCCAAGTCGAAAAACAAACGGTGTAGTTGGTGTTTGGGTAGCGAGTTGTATATCGACTACCACGACAACGAATGGGGCGTGCCGTGTTATGATGCTCGAGCGTTGTTTGAAATGCTCAGCCTTGAGGGCGCGCAGGCCGGGCTGAGTTGGATCACGATCCTCAACAAACGGGAAAATTATCGACGTTTGTTCGCCAACTTCGATGCGGCAAAGGTCGCTCGATTCACTACGAAGAAAATCGACAAGCTAGTCACTGACGCTGGCATCGTTCGCCATCGGCAAAAGATCGAAGCCGTAGTGGCCAATGCAAAGTTGGTTGTTCAAATGGAAAAAGAGGGAGAGTCGTTGACGGACTTTCTGTGGTCGTTCGTTGACTTCCATCCGATTCAAAACAAACACAAAACCATGGCTACCGTGCAAAGCAGTACCGAGCGATCGACACTGATGAGCAAGACCTTGAAAAAGCGTGGTTTTAAATTCGTGGGGGCGACGACCTGCTACGCGTTTATGCAGGCGTCAGGTATGGTCAACGATCACATGGTGTCGTGCCCTGGTTACAAAGCGGTCAAAACGCTCGCGACTCAGGTTAAACGCCCAAGGCATTGGGCAAAGTAAAGTTAAATCGAGTGGTTCAACCGATCTGGTCTTTTGCTAAAGTTCAGCAGAACGTTTGTTTTTCTATCGTCGCTTTCGTCGTATTACTAGGGTTAGCAACATGCCAGTCAGTAGTGACGTGCTGCTTGGTTCGGGCACTGCACTGACTGCGCCTAAAACGAATGGTGAGAAACTGGTGGTTCGAACTCGAATCCAGTTGCGTTCACGATTGCGTTCAAGGATCGGTAGTATTTCCCACTGGCCGGTAGCTTCGTCGAAGTGATAAATCGCGAGTTCATCTTCAGGAACGTCAAGTAGAAGTTCGTCATAACCAAAAATCAATTCGGCTTCATTGGCAAACTCTCCGTCGAAATTTAGATCCCATGCTTGCACGGCATCTTCGTTGGCCACCTCAAAGTTAGGCTCGACTGTAACGGCAAGGACTTCTTCTAGCTGGTCTAACGCGGTTACATCCGCCGTGCTGGTGAACGTACCATTATCGATAACTTCTTCAAAGCTAACTTCGACACCACCCGCAAACTCGCTCCCACCATTGATCGTTCCCTGCGTGTCGTCACTGGTGATTTGATATTCGGTATTATCATTCACTAAGTTTACTTTGCCATCGCCGATGATTTGGCTGACGTTCAGTTCAAACACAGTTCCGTCAGCGAGATTCCCAGTAATCAAGTCCGCATTAGCGCCGTTGATTATCAGGCCATCGACCCCAACTGTTTCTTCACCATGCGAAAGATTGGTTCCCAAAATATTGATCTCTCCTGAAAGGGAGTCAACGGAGAAGTTTGAAAAAGTACCGCCGGAGACTTCGATTCGGCCAGCAATGCTGCCAAATGACAAATCAGCGTTTCCGGCAGCTACATCTAAAACTCCATCAGTGCCGAGCGAAAGATCCCCACTGAGTGTTCCGCCACTAAGGTAAATGACACTATTGAGTGGAGCGGTCGGCGAAATTCTCGCAGCAGCCTCTGCTGCAGGTTCAAATGGACGACCGCCAACGGGATTGTAACTCCCTAGGTTGACCGTTCCGCCTGCAATGTCGACCAATCCCGAGTTGGGATTCAATGCGTCAATGTTTCCGTCAAATATCAACGCAACAGAATCTTCTTCGAGCGTTAAGCCACGGAGCGATCCACCATGCATCTCAAAAAAGCCAAATTCCCTAATTCGCACTTCTCCTGCAAGCGATACGGAATTAGTGGGAGGCAATCCAAAAAACACATGATCAGAACCGAATACGTCGTATCTGGCGTTACTTAGGAATCGGAAACCGGGAGTGAAATTGAAGCCAATGGGGGCATGCGATAAGACGCCCTCTCCTTCTGGATCAAAATGCTCGGGCGGTTCGGCTAATACATTTGCGTCCGTGACAAGAACAAGTTGGCCTTGTACAACAGAGTTCGAAAAACAAACGGCCAGCGAAGTGAAAAGCAAAATTGCGATAGATAGGGGCGGCTTATACATTGCAGGCTCCAGAGTAAGAGATTGATTGTGTTGGTGTCTCGTCACACACACATGCACGTTCAAGTGAAGTATTTTACACAGGTGATTGCCTGTAAGCAATTTTCGTTCGATTGAGTTTGGCTGTTTTTTAGTAGTTGTTCTCTTTGGGGGTAGTTCTTTCGTGGGGGAGGCAGTTTAAGAGAGTCGCTTGAATGCAGGTTTGCTGTGCAAGTAACTGTCTTGTTTAGAAGGCTGATGAATCCTCTGGCCAGACAACCAATAGCTCCACTGGAAACCGATGGTCAAATTCGAATTTGAGCTATCGGTTGGCCGCAATTGCTCGGTTGGCCGCGTTCAAGATCGCGATGATCGACGCTTCGACACAATCCGTTGTAGCCGCGCGGCCGCGATAGATTTCGCCTTGGTATTCCGCTTGTAAGTTGACTTCGCCGACTGCGTCGTGTCCCAGTGATGTACTGCGGACCGAGTATTCTTTACAAACTAAGCTGATGCCAGTGATCTTTTCGACCGCTAAAAATGCTGCGTCGATCACTCCCGATCCGTCCGAAAGTTCGACCGATTTTTCTTCGTCACCGCGAGATAGTGTTAATGAAATCTTCGGGGTTTGACCAATGTTAATGGCAACGTTGTAATTTACTAACGTCCATTCTTGTTCGGTCGCACCAAGAATTTCCATTTCGATCAACGAAGCGATGTCGCCGTCGTAGATCTCCTTTTTACGGTCAGCCAGTTTTTTAAATTCCGTAAAGACGGTCTGTAGTTGTTCGCCGGTAAGCGTGAAACCGAGTTGCTTGGCTCGATCAGCAAGGGCTGCTCGACCGCTGTGCTTGCCCAGCACCAGGTCGGTGTCGGCGAAGCCTACGTCTTCGGGGCGCATGATTTCGTAGGTGCTACGCTCCTTAAGCATGCCGTCTTGATGGATGCCGGCTTCGTGAGCAAATGCGTTGCGACCCACGATGGCTTTGTTACGTTGCACGTGCAAGCCGGTGACCGTCGAAACCAAGCGGCTGGTCGGTACCAAACGCTGAGTGTTGATGGAGGTGTCGTACTTGTAAGCGTCATTGCGAGTGCGAATCGCCATCACGACTTCTTCTAGTGACGCGTTTCCAGCGCGTTCGCCGATACCGTTGATGGTGCACTCGATCTGCCCTGCCCCGTTGTCGATCGCGGCGAGGCTGTTGGCGACGGCGAGGCCAAGGTCGTTGTGGCAGTGAACGCTAATAACGGCTTTGTCCATGTTGGGGACGCGGTTGACCAGCGAATCGATCACTTTGCCCATTTGTTCAGGGGTCGCGTAACCGACGGTGTCTGGAATGTTGACGGTGGTGGCTCCGGCATCGACGACCGCTTCGACGACTCTGCAGAGGAAATCAATTTCAGTTCGCGCGGCGTCTTCGGGCGAGAATTCGATGTTGTCGCAATAGCCTTTGGCTCGTTGGACCCCCGCGACTGCGCGTTCGATAATTTCGTCGGGAGACATTTTCAGTTTGAATTCACGGTGGATCGCGCTGGTGGCTAGGAATACATGGATTCGCGGATCGTGTGCGCCTTTCAATGCTTCCCATGCTCGATCGATATCCCGTTCGTTGGATCTGGCCAAGCCACAGATTTCGGCGCCGCGAAAGTTCGACGCAATTTGTTGGACGGCCTCGAAGTCGCCTGGCGAGGCGATCGGGAATCCGGCTTCGATCACGTTCACGCCAAGATCGATCAAGGCTTGTGCGATTTCAAGCTTTTCTTCCAAGTTCATGCTCGCGCCTGGAGACTGTTCCCCATCACGAAGAGTGGTATCAAAGATTTTGATCTGGCGGTTGTCGGACATGATTTGGCTTTAGTCGGTAAAAAGTGAAATTCGTGTCGGGGCAAAAGGTGCTTATCTCAACGTTCCTGACAGCGGACATTATTTTCGAGTTCGCATGAATTGAAAAGCCGAAATCAACGATCGATCGTTTTTGTTTGCTGACTAGGTGAGTATCAGTTTTAACGGGGGTTTAAAGAGCTCGCTTCGGAGGGTAAAGCCTAAAGGCATTACTACGAACACCATATCCGCTAAGTAGTCGAGCCGTTTGAATCGGGCTCCGCAAAAATCTCTCGCACATTGCGGCGGATCATGTCCGAGAGCTTTTGGGTCGGCAAATCGTTGGGGTCGCTTCCGAATGGCATTTCAATTTCTTCGGCGATGATTTCCAACGAAACCAAAACGTAGAATACGAACACCGAAATTGGAATCGCCCAGTATTCAAAATAAGCCACAAATCCAATGGGCAAGGTGATGATGTAAAAGAAGATAAACTTCTTCAAGAAGATACTGTACGAGAACGGAATCGGAGTATTTTTAATTCGCTCGCAAGCCCCCATGATATCGAAAAAGGACTTAAGCTCCTTATCGACAACGATCAGTTCATCACCACTAAGGTGGTTCGCGGCATAGAGTTTTTTTGTTTTGCGGTACATCTCTTGAATCATCAAGTTCGGGATATGCTCGCGGTCAGCGAAACGTTGTTTAAACCCTTCCGCATCTTCGATCTGTTCCAGGTCAATCCCTTCTCGGAGGTGCTCTTTTAGGGCAGTTGGGAATTCACCGATCATGGTTTTGAAATACTGACGCTCGGCTTGACAACTGCTCGGCAAAAACGCGTTGAGTTTGACGGCTAGGTTTCGCGTGTTATTGACCAAGGCTCCCCAAAGTTTGCGACCTTCCCACCAGCGGTCATAAGCCGTATTGGTGCGGAACACGACCAGCAGCGAAAGCACAAAGCCAAGAATCGAGTGCATGATCGTCGTATTCTTCAACGCTTTTTCAATGGAATCGCCTGAAGTACTCATGCGGTACTCTCGCAGCAAATGGATTTCAATCGCAGCCACAACTGCCGTGTAAAACGCAACGATCACCATCTCTCGCAACAGAATCCGAAACGTGTCGGTTTTGTGGAAGTTCAGGATATGCCCAAACCAAACTTTATTGTTGTATTCAATCATTGAATGAGTGCTTAGGGTTCGAATCGAGTTTGTCTAAAGATCGAAATTTTAATCATTTATGCGAAGGCATGTGCACCCGTAATGAATTGGAACGAAAATACTGAAGACTATTTGCCAGTGTAAGGTTTTGCCTACGCGTGTGCAGGTGGTTGAATGTGGCAGTCGAGCCAGCCATGGTCTTGGTACCAATGTAAGGTTTGTTTTAACCGGTCTTCAAACAGAACAGGCAAATCAAAATTGGTTTCGGCAAAGAGTTTGTCTGCTGAGCACGTCCAGTCGCCGGCGACGACTTCTCGATATTTGTCGAGGTTTAAAATGCGAGGTTGGTTAGTGGCCCGAGCCCAAAGGCTGTTAACCGCACCAATGCCCCAAATAATTGGACGCGCGACATGCAGGCAACGTGTTCGAGAACGCTCGATCACGGATCCAATTTTTCGTCCAAGATCGGCGTACGAAAGTTGTTCTGACGTGGCAAAGTAAATGCCGGTTGCGTTTTTCGCCTGTGTTGTCGGGATTGGTTTTGCTTGCTGGGCTACGCTGATCAATGCGTTGACCAGATCATCGACGTGTATGATGGAGTATTGGCGATTTTTAAATCCCGGAATCAAGTGGAGGTTGAATTTGTAAATCGGTTTGAAAATTTCTAATCCGGATAAATCACCTTGCCCCAAGACGATCGGCGGACGAACGATGGAAATGGGCATTCGGTCAGCGTAGTTGATTGCCATTTTTTCCGATTCGAGTTTGCTTTTACCGTAACAGGAAACCGGCGCGGGGACGTCAGTTTCAATGGTTGGCCGACCTGCGATTGAAGGACCACAAGCTGCCAGCGATGATACATGGACGACTCGTGGAGCTGCTGATGATCGTAAGATCGCTTCGAACAGATTTCTGGCGCTAGTTTGATTGGTCTCAATGAGGGCTTTGGGGATTGCTGCGTTTTTCATCGCTGCCGCGTGAAACAGCGTGTCGCATTTTTTGATGCCCGGCAGCGTCAATGCTTCGTCGGATAGATCACCATACACTAAACAACAACCTAATTTTTTTAGTTTTTCAACTTTTGATTGCCTGCGGACCAAGCAGGTGACTTGGGTTCCGTTGTTGACAAGTTTCTCGGCAAGGCGGCCGCCAATAAATCCTGTGGCGCCGGTGATAAATGCATTTGAAATTTTCAAGGAGCACCTCGTGTCAACAAAGTAAGCCATGATTTGGATCGGTGTGATCGTGAATCCAAAAGTACTCAGATATTATGACTTCTCGGAGGCTGGAAATGCAACGTCGTTTTTTGATGTGCTGTTGGATTCGAATAGATTCAGTATTAGTAAATAGAAGGGTGGCAAGGCAAAAGAAGGCCAAGCGAAAGACGACGATAGCTGACGTTAGTTGCCGTAACGGGCCATGATTCGGTTGGCAACGCCGGGCACCAGACGATCCAGCCAAACGAGAAACCGACCGCCGTGGGTGAGGATGATCTCGTGTTTGCGTTTTCTTATCGCGCGGATGGTTTTCGCTGCGACTACCTCCGGCGGCATCGATCCACGTTTTTTCCAGTTTTTGTCGGTTTGGTCTTCAATTGCCGAATCAAAAAATTCACTGTCAGTCGTGCTAGGGCTCACTAGCAGTAAGCTGACGCCGTTGGTGGCAAGTTCGGCGCGGATCGAATCGCTGAACCCATGCAATGCGAATTTACTCGCGCAGTATTCGCTTTTAAGTGGTGCTGCACGATGAGCAAGAATGCTGCTCATGTTGACGATCAATGCATCGTTGCCGAGCTTCAGGCTGGGGAGGGCCAGCCGAGTTAATTCAGCGACGGCAAAGAAGTTGATTTCGAATACCTTTCGCATGCGATCATCATCGGCGTCGTCAAAACGTCCCATCGCGCCGATTCCTGCGTTGTTGATCAGCATGTCGACCCCGTCCAACTTGTCTTGGCACGTGTCGATCAACTGTTGTTGGGTCGCCCGATCACAGACATCGCCAGTTACCGGAATGATGGTCCCGGGACTGACGGTTGGGTCGCTTTGCTTCTTGTTGGCGTTGAAGGTTTGAACCAGTTCGTCCAACCGAGCGCTGCGTCTGGCGTTGGCGACCACATGGGCGCCTTGTTGAGCCAACTGCAGGGCGAGGTGCCAACCGATTCCGCTTGAGGCGCCCGTTAAAATGATGCGTTTGTTTGATACGGTGCGCTTCACTGGGGATCCGTCGACTGTGAAGTGTCGCTAGCGGCCGGTTCTGTTGGCGTTAAAATCACATCGTATTGCTCGTCAATCGACGGCGGTTTGGCGTCAAGTGCTGCTTCAGTGATCGGTTGTTTGGGAGGTTCGGATTTGTTTTCAGATTTAGGCCATGTCGATGGATTGTGAGGAGTGACAATGACGTCGGTGGGGTCGATGCGGCCAAGGTATTTCTGCGGCAGTTTACAGTGAACGACGACTTGGTCCTCTGAGTACTGCGTCGAAATGATTTCGCCTTTGGCGGCAATGTACGCTAATAGCTTGCCGTTGGTGACACTCATTTCAATGTCCACATTTTGAAATGAACGGCTTAGCGCATCACTGACGACCGAATGAAGTTTTTCAAAGCCGGCTTTCGTTTTAGCGCTAACTGGGACGGCGTTTGGATAGCGATTGAGCATCGCGTCGTAGATTGCGACGTCTTTGACTTGATCTACTTTGTTCAAAACAAGTAACGTGTCTTTTTCTTCGATCCCTAGTTCTTGCAAGACTTCATAAACACTACTGATTTGTTCGGCCACTCGCGGGTTGCTGGCGTCAGCGACATGCAGCAACAGGTCTGCTTGACGAGTCTCTTCTAGTGTCGCTTTAAAACTGGCGATCAACCCATGAGGTAGGTCGCGAATGAAACCAACGGTGTCTGAAAGCAGAACAGGACCCCAGCTAGGGAGTGTCCAACGCCGGGTGCGCGTGTCCAAGGTCGCAAAAAGCTTGTCTTCGGCCAACACTTTGGCGTCGGTTAACGAGTTCATTAAAGTACTCTTGCCGGCGTTGGTGTAGCCGACCAGCGAAACCGTCATCGATCCGCGTCTTGAGGCGACTTGGCGTTCCTTTCGCAATTCGACCTTTGAGATCTCGGCTTTAAGGTCGTGAATACGTTTGGTTGCGAGGCGTCGATCGGTTTCCAGTTGTTTCTCACCCGGGCCACGCATGCCGACGCCCATTTTCATTCTTGAAAGGTGAGTCCACATCCGTTTTAGTCGGGGCAGTGAATATTCTAGTTGAGCCAATTCGACCGCTAGTCGCGATTCGTAGGTTTGCGCGTGAGTTGCGAAGATGTCTAGAATTAGTTCGGTGCGGTCAAGTACTTTGACTCCAGTGGCGACTTCAAGGTTGCGGTTTTGCGCGGGGCTAAGTTCGTTGTCGAAGATCACAAAATCTGCCGCGTGGAATTCAACTAGTTCGACCAGTTCTGCGACTTTTCCTTTACCCAAGTAGGCGGTGTTGTCGGGTTTGTCGCGGCGCTGAACCATGCCACCGACAACAATCGCTCCAGCGGTTTCGGCTAAGCCTTGGATTTCGTCCAGTGGCGACAATTCCACGGGATCCGAAGGAAGCACAACCCGGACGATGATTGCGATTTCTTGTTGAACTTGTTGGCTACGTTTGCGATCTTCCACGGGTCGTTTTTTGGATAGAGGTGAGAGTAGAGATTGTTTGGCTGCACTGGTGTTTTCGGATCAATGGAGCGACGACATCTCTTTCGGGTTGCGAATGTCATTGATTATACAAGAAAATCGTGATCACAGTACGGATCGTGGTCGTAGGGATTGGTTCGCAAGATATGTGCATTTTATCGCTGCTTGTTGGTAGTGGTCTAATATTATTGATTAGTAATGCTTGTCGAACGAGTTTGATGGGGTTCTAGAATTTGCCGATAATGGCTTCGGTGGTTCGATCACATGGCACAAATGAGTATTTACGGTTGGAAAGCTGGCTCAGGCAGCTTAGGATCAAAAACGCTAAAAACAACGGTCTGACAATCGATTGACGAGAGGTTGCATCCTGTTGTCATTCTGCTTTTGTTAGGGTTTCCAATTTCTAAAGAACCTGACAATAAATGATGTACTGATATGAAATTGATAACTTGTTTTATTGTTAGTTGTTTTTGCATTACGTTGTTGACTCATCAGCAACCGGACGAAACCGTTCTGCCTCAAGATAACTTGCCCGCCACCGATTTGAAGGCGCCGTTGCCAAAAGGGTTGAGTGAAAATCCTCGCGTCCCTGCAGATAATTTACTGACTGAGCAAAAGGTTGCATTGGGGCGAAAGCTGTTCTTTGACCCGGTGTTGTCTGAGGACGGTACACGTTCTTGTGCGTCCTGCCATCAACCTGACCATGGGTTTGCCAGTGCTGATCCTGTTGCGATTGGAATTCATGGTCGTCGAGGGACACGTAATGCACCGTCGTTGCTAAACAAAGCGTACGCACCGGTTTTGTTTTGGGATGGTCGAGTTGATTCGCTTGAGGAACAAGCGGTCCATCCGCTGTCCAACCCGAATGAGCTTTCGAGTGACATTGAGATCATTCTAGAAAAGCTTCGTAACCGTCAAGAGTATGTGTCGCTGTTTGAGCAGGCGTTCGAGATAGATGGGCCAAGCAAAGCGGTTACAGCGAAAACGATTGGCCAAGCGATTGCAAGTTTTGAGCGAACGTTGTTGTTAGGTGAAACTCATGTCGACCGTTTTCGTGATGCGGATTATAAGTCGTTAAATAAAAAGGCGAGGCAAGGGTTGTGGATTTTTGAGAGTCGCGGAAAGTGTTGGAAGTGTCATAACGGCGATACGTTTTCGGATCACGAATTTCACAATACAGGCGTTGGTTTTGAACTTGAAAGTCGTGATCTAGGGCGTTTCGAACACACTCAAAAAGAAGAAGACAAATTCAAGTTTCGCACACCAACGTTGCGAGGCGTCCAACATTCTGCCCCGTATATGCATGATGGTTCGGTCAGTACACTTCGCGATGTCGTAGAGTTCTACAACCAAGGTGGGGCGCCAGACGATAAACTACTTTCGGAAAAAATTGAGCCGTTGAATTTGTCCGAAGCGGATATCGATAATCTTGTCGAGTTCCTTAAGGCCTTGTCGAATTAAGGGCTGCCTAGGCTACTTGTTTGTGCGAATGATCACAGCGCGTGGAGGGGCGACATTGGCAGTCGTGGCGCTGTGGATAAACAGGCAAGCGTCTGATCGATTTAGTAAGTGAACTGTCGAACCCTTGAGTCGTTGGTCGAGTGATTTAGTTTATGGTTGACGACCGTTTTTTAAGCTGCTGACTCTATTGTCTTTTTAGTTTGAGTGCGGCAATTGTGTCTGAAATTGCGAACACTGGTAGGGCTCCATTACGTTGTCGTTTTGCCTTCAAAGGCTAACATGCGTCTAGGAAGAATATTCTAAAGATTCCTTGAGGCGCCTGGGCAAGCATTAGTGGCAAAGTTGGGAATCGAACAACCAAAAGGGAGACGTTATGTTTGTTTTTAACTGGACGTTGTTGACTAAGTTGTTGCTCGTTTTCGCATTTGTAGGTGTGTTGTCGATGTCGACGCCTTCGGACTGCGTGGCACAGATTGATGATGGTGGCGATGGTGATGGTGGCCCCCTCGTCGGTGGTGTTTTAATTAGTGCCGACGGATTGCTTTCTCGGCGGGCAGTTCCTAACAACGCTCGACAACTAAACACTAGCCGTTTCAATGCAGCCAAGGCAGCATTGAATCAAGACTTGCTGCAAGTTAGTCCGCTTCGAAAAGTATCACTGAATCGCTTGGAAGCGAAAGTGGCCAAGTTGGTTGCTGCTGGAAAGCGTGTTCCAGCAGACGTACGGTATCTTGCTGGCTTGACGAAAATCAGTCACGTTTTCTTTTATCCAGAAACGAAAGACATCGTCATCGCAGGGCCGGCGGAAGGTTTCTTTTTTAACGCAGATAACTTTGTTGTTGGCATGGAATCGGGTCGTGCGACATTAAAGCTGCAAGACTTGGTTGTCGCCCTAAGAGCCTTTGCGCCAGGCTCTAATCAAACAAGCTCGATCACCTGTTCGATCGATCCGACTCAACAGGGACTTGTTCGTTTCAAAGGTGTTGTTGGTCGTTGGCAAAAACTAGCGTCTGCCGGTCAATTCGGTCCAGGCATGGAGCATCAAGTCGTTCAGTCTTACAAGGATGCACTTGGGCTTCAAACGGTCACCGTTAAGGGGATTTCTCCCAAAACGGACTTTGCGCGTATTTTGGTCGAAGCAGACTATCGTATGAAACTGATTGGTTTGGGGCTCGAACAACCGACTGTGCGGGGAATCACCTCGTTTGTTGCCAAAGCGAATCCATCGGGTTCCGGCAATGCACTCCAGCGTTGGTTCTTTCAGCCAGACTACGATTGCGTCACCATCAATCAGGACGACACTGCTTTGGAGATTGCTGGCGAAGGTGTAAAGCTGGTTGGTGAAGACGAAACTGTTCGCGCCAACGGGCAGCGAAAAGGCACGGGTAAGTCAAGTCGTGCCAGCCGGTCGTTTACCAACAGCTTTACTAAGACTTATGCAAAGCTTGCCGAACGGACGCCGATTTGGGCTGAACTTCGCAACGTGATCGACATGTCGATTGCTGCGGCGTTTATTCAAAAAGTGGATCTGTACAACAAAGCCGATTGGTCACTCGGAGTATTTGGTGATGAGAATCTGTTTTCAGTTGAAAATTACCAAGCAGCGAGGCAAGTGGCTCCAATTGCCAATGCTTACTGGAAGAACAATAAGTTCATGTCGCCGATTGCTGGTGGTGTGGCCATTCGAGCAAAAGTCGCTTTGAATTCTGATCGCGTCACCGTCGACGCTGACGGCAAGTTGAATAAAGTTCGCGATGGAGTTGACTTGTCCGGACTCCAGCCCGGTCAATGGTGGTGGGACTAACTCATCTAATCGATAACGGATTGCTTAACTACTCACGGCCAGTTGATGAAAATCAACTGGCCTTTTTTTACGCTAATGCACTCGGCGATTCGAGGATCGGTATAAACGGCACGACCCTTTCAAAGGTACGGTTGTTTCCAATTTAGTTGTGATCGTTTGGGTGGCACGCGTAAGAGGTCGCCTGTGGCTAACTCTAAAAGCAGATAGGGTTTGCTGTAGTATTACTAACTTCTCGCGAGGATTGAGCATTGAAGATTCTCTTCATCACTAATGAGGACCCAGTCAATCGAGTGGTTCTTTCGGGGCTGGCAAATTACTTCTCGCCTTGCAGAACGCTCTGTGTTTCTTGGGATTCGTCCAAAGGCAAACGCAGATCGTTCATCCCGACGCCACGTCGAATGATTGGTTTGCTCAATACAATCACACAGCGGAAGATTGAGGCTCACCGTACAAGTGAGGTCAACAAGCGATTGGCCCCCGATAGGATTGAATTGCCGAACGAACAGCAGATATCAACCAAGGTGGTCAATTCGAACGAGACGGCGAAACTGATTGCGGACTGCCAGCCGGACGTAATGGTGGTTTGTGGGGCGCCAATTTTGCGAGAAAACATTTTTAGCATTCCGAAAATCTGCACGATCAACATTCATTTTGGAATTAGTTCAGCGTATCGGGGGCAGCACACGCTTTTCTGGCCAATGTTGGAAAATCGCTTTGACCAGATCGGTGCAACCATTCACATGATTGACAAAGGTGTGGATACTGGGAACCTGTTGTTTGAGGTCTATCCCGATGTTGCTCCTGACGACGATGAGGTTTCTTTAGAGCTAAAGATTGCGGAGAATATTGTGCAGCCGTTCGTTGCCATGCTCCAACGAATTGAAAGCAGTCAGGACCGACAGCTGGTGGGACAGCCTCAGCAGGCGACAGGAAAGGAAATCCGCTACCGAGATCTTAGTTGGTGGAAGTCCACCGTCTTTACGTTGAAAAAACGTTTTGGGCTGCTCAAGACTCCAACCATTACCTCTAGGACGAAGTTGTTTTACAAAGTTAACTAAATCGGAATGCCCAGTATCATTGTGTGCCAAGATATATCGGATTGAGACATTCAATTAAAACGGCTTTATTTCAATTAAAGTGGCTTTACTCAAGGCTTCTCAGTTTGGCGAAGCAGTCGAGCGTGTTTTGCATGTCCGCTGGCAATGCTGCTTGGATGGTTTGGCGTTGTCCGGTTTCGGGGTGAGTAAATTCGATTTGGTGTGCGTGTAGCGCTTGCCGGTCCAAGATCACTTGAACGTCGTCTTCGTTACGAGTCAGGTCCTTTAACGCCAAGCTGGCGCGGCCGCTGTAAAGTTTGTCGCATAGTACGGGATAGCCAGCGTGGGCCATGTGGACGCGAATTTGGTGCGTGCGGCCGGTTTTGGGTTTCACCTTAACTAGACCAAAGCCGCGATATCGCTGCTCGACTTCGTAAACGGAAACCGCATCACGGCTGGTCGAGTGGTTTTCACGAATGGCCTTTTTTTCTCGTTGGTATGGGTGCGCGCCAATGGGTTTGTTGATCATGTCATTGTCACGATCTGGCGCGGGGGTGACGATTGCTAGATATTCTTTGTTGACGGTTCGTTGTTCGAACTGAGAAGCGAGTTCGCGATGAGCGTTGTCTGTTTTTGCTACTAAAATCACGCCACTGGTATCGCGGTCCAGACGATGGACGATGCCTGGTCGAGTAGGTCCGCCGACGGAGCTGAGTTGTTTGAAATGGAATGCGAGTGCGGCGGTTAGCGTCCCCGACCAATGCCCTTTGGCTGGATGAACGACCATCGCAGGCGGTTTGTTGATCGCCACCATGTGATCGTCTTCGAACAGGATGTCCAAAGGAATGTCTTCAGGCAGAGATCCTTCTGGTGCGGCGGCGGGTACTAAGAAGGACACGTTCTGGTCCGTTTTTACTCGAGTCGATGATTTGGCAGACTGACCATCGATCAGGACATCACCGGCAGCTATTGAACGCTGAATTTTGACTCGGCTGAATTTTGGGAAGTGACGGCGTAAAAATGAATCGAGACGTTCTTGGTCTTCGCTTTCATCAACGACTAGGGATTCTGGATGTGTGTGTGTCGTGTTCATGGTCGGAGACTTACTCGCTTAAATTATCTTTGGGGAATCTTAGCGGTGGGCGGTAATAGTAATCTTTCGCGAGGCATTACGAATGCTAAAAAGGGCCGGAAAGCTCAATAGGAGTACGCGTGGTCAGCATTGCTTGAGTTGATTCCCTGCTCTTTTTTGGCGAAGTCAACGTTGTGGGTTGCATTACACACACGCAATTACGGTCGTAGCTTTGGGTATTGAATTTCTTGAAATGGGCGAAAATTCAAGGTTTCAGCGACCAATAGAGCTTTAAGTGTTTAAAATTGAAGATGGTTGGGTCGCATGGAATATCCTGCTTGGTTCAACTACGCCATATGTAACATCTCTATCTCACTTTCTTACACTTCATCGGCGAGCTTATCATTGGAACAATGGAGCGGCAACTAAACTGGCGCCGTGGAGAAATAAATGTCTGATGAAATTCAAAAATCTGGTTACTGTTCTAACTGTAGTAAGAATGTACCTCACTGTCGAACCTCAAAAAGCCAGAATCAACTGGCCTTTCGTTGGGTGCTTGAACTACTGCGCATTGGACCGTGGTATTGCTTGCATTGTCAACGGAAGCGACTTGTGCTGCCGTCGGTGCGCGGTGACGCGCCAGACTACAAAATTGTACAACCCAACGATCCGGTTGATCCGAACAAGCCTGCAATCTGGTCCCCTTCATGCTTAGGAGAAAGTGATTACGGAGATGATTTTGATTTTGAAGGAGACGATTTCAGTAGCATTGATGAGCAGTCAGGTTTGCTTACTCCCACTTTGAGAAATGGAGCTAAACAGCCTACCAATGGAACTGCACGCGAAGGTGAATCTGAGGTTGGCGAACTCGAATTTTCTGAATTGGTGACGACGCACTACGACACAACATCAGTACACGCAAGTTTGCCTAGCGTAGAGCCGAAGGGGTATTCTCTTAACGGTCATGGCAATCAAGATATCAGTGACGAAGGAAATGCCTTATCGATCCCTGTAGAAGTTTTAGAGCAGGTGAACGGTTCAAATTCGACCGCCTTGGATGCTCACCCGAGTTCTAGGCAAGTAGGAGAAATCTTGGAGAGGCGGACTGAGTCGTCACGAAACGGTAGCAACGAGCCAGTGGAAATCATGGAAGCAGAGCCAGTTGGCAATTTCATTAAGGACCGATCTTTGTCGCTTAAGGCTACTAGAATCTATCGGTTTACAGAGAAGTATCGGGACTCGGTGGTCGACAGGATTTTGGCTGGAAAAATCAAGATCAGTACGCTTACTTCGGACGGGATGTACACGGAAGCTGAGTTGGTGAGTTGGATTGCAGATAAAGCAAAGCGGCAGAATAAGAAGCTTGAAACGCTTGAACTCGACACCGATCCTCGTTGGAGTGAACAAAGACGGAAGAGTGGCTATGGCCCCTTTGGCTAATGGTCTGACCAAGCTGACTTGAACCGTAGTTGGCGACGCCAGACTTCAGGATTCCCGAATTGTGGTCAACCTGGTTACTATCAAATCAGCGCTAATCTAATAAACCACTAGTTGTCCATCAGAGCTGAGTCGGCTAGTATCGCCTAATACTGCTTTAAGGCGGTGCTACAAACTAGCAAATTGCGCAATACTCAAAAGGTTTTCGGGTGACAAAGATGAAGTTTATTGAGATGAACGGGGGGACGTTGGAAGCGATTGTTGAATCCGACGAATTGCACGTTCCGGATCTTTCTTCTGCTGGCGTTTCGCCGGAATCAATCGTGAGAGTTAACGAGCAGGGCGATATTGAAATTCGTCGCGAGAGCAAATGGTCAGTGATTGGCGGACTGTTGGGCAATTTCGAAGAGCGTGTGAAACGGATGACTGGATTCGATTGGGTTTGATAAGCGTCTGGACGAATTGAATCTTAAAACATTTGGAACTTGCCAGCAGGTTCAAACGCGGCTTGGAAGTGTTTGATTTCTGGGGCGGCATCTGCTTCAGGCCAGAGTATCGCGACGACATCAAATCGCACCCGGCATGCCTCTAAGCCTAACCGCCGAATGAACCCTTGCGCGGTTTTGGTGAGCCGTTGGATTTTTATCTCGTCAACAGCCTCAGCGGGCGACGTGCCGTCGTTTCGCCGGCGAGTTTTAACTTCCACAAACACCAGCGTGTCTTGGTCTGCCATGATCAGGTCGATCTCGCCAAAATGATCGGAGTAGCTGCGGTCGACCGTAATCCAACCCTCGCGCAATAAAAAACGCTCGGCCTCGCGTTCACCGCGTTGTCCGAGCGTTAAGTTACTTGCGGATCGATCATACAAGCGTGTGAAGGGTTTGCAGAGCGTTAGCCGTCGGTAGTACTTTCGAATAGTTTTCGAAAGATCGGCTTGTGGCGGGCTCGAACGACGATTAAGTGGTTTGAGCCCGTTCATGATTATTCTCCTGTGTCGCCGTCTTCAGCTGGTTTTTCACTGGTTGGCTTTGCCTTATCAGCCTCTTTGGCCATTTCAGCCTCTTTAGC
>CAZORR010000023.1:0-23340 GCA_964582115.1 uncultured Pirellulaceae bacterium | reverse complement strand
TCCACGCAATGATTGCCGTGGCAATCGGATCCGCAATGATTGCCGTGGCAATCGGGTCGGTTGATTCGTAGCTGGAAGCAATTGTTTTCAGATGCGAATGAAACGAAATAAACAAAAGCCGAGCAATTGAAATTATTTGAATGCGTTGGGCCGAGCCAGATCATTGATCAGGTTCAGGTACTGTGACATGCCGAAAATCGCAATGAATGCGACGACGCCAGCGACCATCAACATCATCAGCACCATGCCGATTTTGCCGATCGCTTTTAGATTCGCTTCGGCTTTAAGCTGATATTCTTCGGAGGCTAAGGCCATCGATTCAGATAGCTGCCCTGCCGTTTCACCGTTTTCCATTTGCACCAGCAGTTCATCGGGGAACGCATTGGTGTTTAAGAATGTGGGATAAAATTGGTTTCCTGCCCGGAGTGACGACTTCACTGCGGGGCCGAATTGAGTATAGAAAACGTTTTCGGTTGAATTAAGCGAGAGCTCGGCGATATCCAACGCGCTCATTCCGGCATTTTCTGCAACCGACATTGTCCAGCAAAACCGAGACAGAGCCAGGCAACGAATGGTGCTGCCGATTAAAGGTATCCTCATCGCCAACCGTAACGGCGTAGCGCCAAACCATCCTCGCAGCACCCCAGTTATGGCCAAACCAACCGTCGTGAAAAATAACGCTGCCAGAACATAGTAGGCGATGACGTTTCCAATCGTGCTTCCCATCCAAAACCAATTGATCGGTTCCTTTTCGAGTGACGAAAAAATCCAATCGCAGATCGCCATCAACAGGCCAGCGATCCCAATGGCGAACAGAAGCTCGAACGCCGGCCAAGCGATCGCACGTAGAAAGTTGTTTCGAAATTCGACTAGGTCTTTGTAGTGTTTTCCTAATCGATTAAACGAATCGTCTAATCGCCCGCCAGTTTCGCCAGCTTTGACCACCGACACGACCAGCTCCGGAAAATACCCTTGGGTCTCGGACAGTGCTTTGGCTAACGAACCCCCACCATCGAGTGCCTTGGCTACTCGCTTCATTTTTTGTTGGTGGGCGGGACTTCCGGTTTGCGATTCTCGCTTGATCGATGTGCGTAGATCGATTCCGGCGCGGTAGCTGGTTGCCAAACGTTGAAAAAGTTTGGCCATTTGATTTTGGCTGATTTTTGCCATCGATCTTTATCGTGTTTTGTAGGGTTTTACGGTCTTGTGACACCATTCTAGTCTTTTGGATGATTTAACGCGATAATATACAATGATGTGAACGGCTGAGTGCACGTAAAGATTGAAGATGAGTGGTTTGTAACTGGAATTGAGTTGATCGCAAGCGTTCTTGTTTACCAGTGCGAATTAGCCCCACGCTAGAAAATTTTGTTGTGAGAATTTGGTTATGAACCTTTCGAAGAAATTCTTTTGTCTTTTATCGGCAATGTTTCTAATTGTGATGATATCCGGTCAAGTTGGTGCGCAAGACAATACCGAATTCGATCGGGAGTTGTTAAAGATTCAAGATCAATTGTCATTGAAGTCAGGGGCTGTCTTGAAGGGGCGCATTGCCGCCGTATCAGATGACAAAACGGAACCGGTGAGTTTTGAGTCGGCCTCCGGTGAACAGATGCTGTTGGATCGAGAACTGATTGCCAAGGTTGAAAAGATTGATTCAGTTGCTCAACGGTACAATAGCTTTATTGATAAAATGACGGATGACGTTCAAGCTCATCGCGATATGATTGCTTGGTGCGAGGAACAGGAAAAGGGACGGTCTCGTTTTCGAGATCAAATTTTGTTTCACCGGAAACGAATTTTGGTTTTCGAACCGAACGACCGGGCTACGCGTACAAAGCTGGGCTACACATTTTTAAAAGATGAAAACAGGTGGGTGGATGAAGATCAGTTTTGGACAACGCAAGGTTATACGCGGCAAGGACCTCGGTGGAGTTCGAATTTACACCAACAGACTCAGCAGCAGTTAGAAGAGATTGACGACCAATTGGTTGGCAAGCGGAAGAAGTTCAGCGCTTGGCGAAGAAACTTTCGCCGGATGTCGCCCCAACAAAGAGTCGATAGTTTGGTTGCCATCGCGGACCCACAATTGATGCCATTTATCTTTAAAGAGTTTGGTACAGCTAAAGATCCAGATTTGCGACGTGCTTATGTGGAAGTGTTTGCTTCTGCTCGACCGACCACTTCATCAGCAACCTCGGGGTTGGTCTTGGCAATCATGGATGACGGGTCGGACATTGCATTGGACTACCTTGCTCAAGATGACTTTAACCAAAAAACGGCTGCTAGTTTATTGACAAGGTTTCTTGGCAACACAAATAATGCGACAGTCAATCGAGCCGGTTTTGCGTTGGGTGAACTCGGGTCAGCCAACGCGGTCCTTGCGCTGGCCAACGCGTTGGAGACGAAACATCAGATTCGTGCGGCCAGTAATAATTCAGGTGCTCAGCGAGTTCAAGGCAGTGCGGGTGGAACAGGGTATAAATTCGGTGGCGAAAAAGCACAAAACCGTATATTTCAAAACGAAGCAGTTCTTGACGCCTTGAGAAAAATCACTGGCCAGGACCTGGGCTACTCCAAAGAGGCCTACCAAGAGTGGTATGTTAGGAACTACACTCGCGTCGGCCTAAAAGCCCGACGTTGATTGGGATTCGACTGCCAACCGCTTGGTTTTCTGTGAAATCCTCTGATTTCCGAGAGACATGCCGACTGGGCAAGTAGGCTTGTGAGAAATTTTTCGTTCAAAGCCAACTGCGCATAGCGGAAATGCCTTGAGAGACTAACATGTTACCTTTTCTAGGGTTCTCATTTTCAGGAAATAGGCGTTAGAAATCGCCGCAATCCTATCGCTGTATTGTCATCCGCACGGTGAGGCGGATTGGTTACTATTAAAAAACAGATTCGGTTATCCAACTCTTTTAGCTTTTAGCAAATTACATTCATGTCAACTCAATGGTCGCCAAAATCGTGGCAAACCAAAACGATAAAACAACAACCAACCTACCAAGATCAAGGGCAGCTAAAAGATGCTCTGGACCGTTTGGCAAAGTTGCCACCGCTGGTTACTAGTTGGGAAATTGAGAGCCTGAAGGCTCAGCTGGCCGAAGCCGCCGAAGGAAGGGCGTTTTTGTTGCAAGGCGGTGATTGCTCTGAGAACCTAGACGATTGTGAAACCGACTCGATCGTCCGGAATCTAAAAGTGATGATGCAGATGAGCTTTGTGTTGATTCACGGCTCACAAAAGAAGATCATTCGTGTTGGACGCATCGCAGGGCAGTACGCCAAACCACGATCCAATGATACGGAGACCCGTGACGGTGTAACACTTCCAGTTTATCGCGGGGATATTGTTAACCGCATTGGTTTCACCGAAGCTGACCGAACTCCTGATCCGGAATTGTTGCTGCGTGGTTATGAACGAGCTGCGTTGACGTTGAATTTCATACGGGGTCTTAGTGTCGGTGGTTTTGCCGATATGCATCACCCCGAAAACTGGAACCTTGACTTTGCAACCAATTCGCCACGCGCCGATCAGTACAATGAAATGATCGAATCGATCCAGGCATCGTTAAGCTTTATGGAGGCGGTTTTAGGGGTGTCGGTTGTCGAAAGCAAGTCGATCGATTTCTTTACTTCGCACGAAGGCCTGCACCTAAGTTACGAACAAGCTCAGACTCGCCAAGTCCCTCGTCGTGATGGATGGTACAACATGAGCACCCACTTGCCGTGGATCGGGTATCGTACACGTGACCTTGATGGTGCTCATGTGGAGTACTTCAAAGGGATCGAAAATCCGGTCGGCATCAAAGTTGGCCCGCAGTTCGTGCCGGCTGAATTGGTCGAACTGGTGAAGGTATTGAACCCTAAGAATGAACCGGGGCGAATTACGTTGATTCATCGTTTTGGTGATGACAAGGTTGCTGAGTGTTTACCACCGATTGTTGAGGCGATTCAGGAAGCGGAACAGAAAGTGTTGTTTGTTAGCGACCCTATGCACGGTAACACATTCGCAACGAATTCTGGGATCAAGACGCGTAGTTTCGACAAGATTGCAGGTGAGCTAGAGCAGAGCTTCAAAATCCATGCCAAGTGTGGATCGATTCTGGGCGGAGTCCATTTGGAACTGACTGGTGATAATGTGACTGAATGCATCGGTGGTGCGACGAATCTCGGCGAACCAGATCTCGAGCGAGCTTACAAGAGCCAGGTTGATCCTCGTTTGAATTACGACCAGGCGATGGAAATCGCGTTCCGAGTAGCGGACCATTTAAAAACGGATCGTGTCGGGAATGGTAAATAGCGGGCAAGCGTCGAGTGCTTTATTTCAGCACCTTCCAAGTTCATGATTGCATTCGGTTTGCTTGTTGCGACCGAAGGCGATCCTAGCCTGTAAGTCAAAGTCCAATATTGCGGTTTCGTAAACTTGTCGTTCCGTGAAGGCCGTAACCTTGGAGTGTGACGAGGGTTAAAGTGCTATGTGTGAACCTTGACGTGACGTGACGTGTTTAGTTTTAGATTAATAATGTTGGAACCTATGAATCGAATTTTTGAGTCAACGATCACGGTTTTATTTTGCTTGGTGTGTGCAGCGACTTTGTTTGCTAAACCGATTCCGCAAGGCTCCGCTGATCCACCGAACGTGGTTGTCTTTTTGGTCGACGATCTTGGGTACATGGACATTGGGGCCAATAATCCTGATTGTTTTTATGACACACCAAACATCGATCGTTTTGCTAAAACCGGAATTCGATTTACTGACGGATACGCGGCCAATCCAGTTTGCTCACCGACTCGCTACAGTTTGTTGACCGGTAAGTACCCGACGAGGGTTGATGCGACAAACTTTTTTTCGGGCACTCGAGCTGGGAAATTTAAGCCAGCTCCGCTGAACGATAATATGCCATTGGACGAAGTCACGTTGCCGCGTGCGCTGAAGAAAAACGGATATGCTACGTTCTTTGCCGGTAAATGGCATCTGGGTGAAGAGGAATCGCACTATCCGCAAAATTTTGGTTTTGATGTAAACATGGGCGGCTATCACAAAGGCGGTCCTTACACAGGTAAACGATACTTCAGTCCTTTCGAGAACCCGCAACTCAAGCCAGACAGCCCTGAAGGCGATCACTTGCCGGATCGACTTGCGCGTGAAACGGTGTCGTTTATCAAAGCTCAGGGTGATCAAGGTAAGCCGTTTTTGGCCTATCTTTCGTTTTACTCAGTTCACACGCCGCTGATGGGCCGTCCTGACTTAGTTAAAAAATATAAAGCCAAAGCCAAACAGATCAGTGGTGAGCAGTTTGCTGAAGAAGAGCAAGTGTTCGGTAAGAAGAAGCCGCGAAAAGTCCGTGTGTTGCAAAAGCATGCCGTCTACGCGGCGATGGTTGAAGCGATGGACGAGGCCGTCGGTAAGGTTTTAAAGCAGATCGACGACTCTGGTTTGGCAGACAATACGATCGTGGTTTTTACTTCCGACAACGGTGGACTGTCTACCAGCGAAGGTTCTCCGACCAGCAACCTTCCGCTTCGCGGTGGCAAAGGCTGGGTCTATGAAGGTGGTATTCGCGAGCCTTGGATCGTTCGTTATCCCGGTGTTACCAAAGCAGGAATGGTTAGTGAAGAACCTATTTCGTCGATCGACCTGTTTCCGACAATTGTGAATGCGGCCAAGGTCGACATCAGTCACGAAATTGATGGTGTTGATTTGAAGCCAGCGTTTGAAGGTGAATCGCTAAACCGAGAGGCGTTGTATTGGCACTACCCACATTATAGTAATCAAGGCGGCATACCTGGCGGAGCAATTCGAATGGGCGACTACAAGTTGTTTGAACGGTATGAGGATGGACGAGTTCACTTGTACAACTTGAAAGACGATATCGGCGAACGAAACGACTTAGCTGATGCAAAGCCGGAGTTGTCCCAAAAACTGACCGCTAAATTGCACGCGTGGTATAAAAAGGTTGACGCAAAATTTTTGCAAAAGAAAGAGAACGGCCCCAAGCCTTGGCGGCCGCAGGATTAATTGGAATCCGTAGTGGTTTATCAGAGTTTGTAGGATAAAAGCGTAGTATCCAGCATAGGATTTGGTCATGGATAAAATCGCAATTTTGGTGGACGTTCAAAATATCTACTACACGACTCGGCAGGGCTTCGGTCGGCAATTCAATTATCGTGCCTTTTGGTCGACCGTCACTGAAGGGCGAGATGTTGTAGCGGCAAACGCTTACGCGATTGACAGCCGAGTCGGAAAACAGCAGGGCTTTCAACAGATTTTGCGAGACATTGGTTTCACCGTCAAACTGAAACCCTTTATCCAACGCCAAGACGGCAGCGCCAAGGGCGACTGGGATGTTGGCATCACACTGGACCTGGTCGAACTTGCCCAACAAGTGGATACGATCGTCCTAGCTTCGGGAGACGGTGATTTTGATCTGGCACTTTTACGCGTTAAAGAGCGTTTCGATGTCAGTACCGAAGTTTATGGTGTCGAAGAACTAACCGCCGGTTCGCTGATCCGCGCCACTTGCAAGTATTTCCCGATCGAAGAACCATTGCTAATGCCGTGAATTCTATTGGTTGCTTAACGGCTCGTTGTTGCGATTGCTTTCGACTGGAATTTGGCTTGCTAATATGGGCCGGTGTGACCATGATCACCACGCAAAACTAAATGTTTGTACGTTATGTATGCATAGGATCGGCCCATGGCCAAGTCGAAAAACAAACGGTGTAGTTGGTGTTTGGGTAGCGAGTTGTATATCGACTACCACGACAACGAATGGGGCGTGCCGTGTTATGATGCTCGAGCGTTGTTTGAAATGCTCAGCCTTGAGGGCGCGCAGGCCGGGCTGAGTTGGATCACGATCCTCAACAAACGGGAAAATTATCGACGTTTGTTCGCCAACTTCGATGCGGCAAAGGTCGCTCGATTCACTACGAAGAAAATCGACAAGCTAGTCACTGACGCTGGCATCGTTCGCCATCGGCAAAAGATCGAAGCCGTAGTGGCCAATGCAAAGTTGGTTGTTCAAATGGAAAAAGAGGGAGAGTCGTTGACGGACTTTCTGTGGTCGTTCGTTGACTTCCATCCGATTCAAAACAAACACAAAACCATGGCTACCGTGCAAAGCAGTACCGAGCGATCGACACTGATGAGCAAGACCTTGAAAAAGCGTGGTTTTAAATTCGTGGGGGCGACGACCTGCTACGCGTTTATGCAGGCGTCAGGTATGGTCAACGATCACATGGTGTCGTGCCCTGGTTACAAAGCGGTCAAAACGCTCGCGACTCAGGTTAAACGCCCAAGGCATTGGGCAAAGTAAAGTTAAATCGAGTGGTTCAACCGATCTGGTCTTTTGCTAAAGTTCAGCAGAACGTTTGTTTTTCTATCGTCGCTTTCGTCGTATTACTAGGGTTAGCAACATGCCAGTCAGTAGTGACGTGCTGCTTGGTTCGGGCACTGCACTGACTGCGCCTAAAACGAATGGTGAGAAACTGGTGGTTCGAACTCGAATCCAGTTGCGTTCACGATTGCGTTCAAGGATCGGTAGTATTTCCCACTGGCCGGTAGCTTCGTCGAAGTGATAAATCGCGAGTTCATCTTCAGGAACGTCAAGTAGAAGTTCGTCATAACCAAAAATCAATTCGGCTTCATTGGCAAACTCTCCGTCGAAATTTAGATCCCATGCTTGCACGGCATCTTCGTTGGCCACCTCAAAGTTAGGCTCGACTGTAACGGCAAGGACTTCTTCTAGCTGGTCTAACGCGGTTACATCCGCCGTGCTGGTGAACGTACCATTATCGATAACTTCTTCAAAGCTAACTTCGACACCACCCGCAAACTCGCTCCCACCATTGATCGTTCCCTGCGTGTCGTCACTGGTGATTTGATATTCGGTATTATCATTCACTAAGTTTACTTTGCCATCGCCGATGATTTGGCTGACGTTCAGTTCAAACACAGTTCCGTCAGCGAGATTCCCAGTAATCAAGTCCGCATTAGCGCCGTTGATTATCAGGCCATCGACCCCAACTGTTTCTTCACCATGCGAAAGATTGGTTCCCAAAATATTGATCTCTCCTGAAAGGGAGTCAACGGAGAAGTTTGAAAAAGTACCGCCGGAGACTTCGATTCGGCCAGCAATGCTGCCAAATGACAAATCAGCGTTTCCGGCAGCTACATCTAAAACTCCATCAGTGCCGAGCGAAAGATCCCCACTGAGTGTTCCGCCACTAAGGTAAATGACACTATTGAGTGGAGCGGTCGGCGAAATTCTCGCAGCAGCCTCTGCTGCAGGTTCAAATGGACGACCGCCAACGGGATTGTAACTCCCTAGGTTGACCGTTCCGCCTGCAATGTCGACCAATCCCGAGTTGGGATTCAATGCGTCAATGTTTCCGTCAAATATCAACGCAACAGAATCTTCTTCGAGCGTTAAGCCACGGAGCGATCCACCATGCATCTCAAAAAAGCCAAATTCCCTAATTCGCACTTCTCCTGCAAGCGATACGGAATTAGTGGGAGGCAATCCAAAAAACACATGATCAGAACCGAATACGTCGTATCTGGCGTTACTTAGGAATCGGAAACCGGGAGTGAAATTGAAGCCAATGGGGGCATGCGATAAGACGCCCTCTCCTTCTGGATCAAAATGCTCGGGCGGTTCGGCTAATACATTTGCGTCCGTGACAAGAACAAGTTGGCCTTGTACAACAGAGTTCGAAAAACAAACGGCCAGCGAAGTGAAAAGCAAAATTGCGATAGATAGGGGCGGCTTATACATTGCAGGCTCCAGAGTAAGAGATTGATTGTGTTGGTGTCTCGTCACACACACATGCACGTTCAAGTGAAGTATTTTACACAGGTGATTGCCTGTAAGCAATTTTCGTTCGATTGAGTTTGGCTGTTTTTTAGTAGTTGTTCTCTTTGGGGGTAGTTCTTTCGTGGGGGAGGCAGTTTAAGAGAGTCGCTTGAATGCAGGTTTGCTGTGCAAGTAACTGTCTTGTTTAGAAGGCTGATGAATCCTCTGGCCAGACAACCAATAGCTCCACTGGAAACCGATGGTCAAATTCGAATTTGAGCTATCGGTTGGCCGCAATTGCTCGGTTGGCCGCGTTCAAGATCGCGATGATCGACGCTTCGACACAATCCGTTGTAGCCGCGCGGCCGCGATAGATTTCGCCTTGGTATTCCGCTTGTAAGTTGACTTCGCCGACTGCGTCGTGTCCCAGTGATGTACTGCGGACCGAGTATTCTTTACAAACTAAGCTGATGCCAGTGATCTTTTCGACCGCTAAAAATGCTGCGTCGATCACTCCCGATCCGTCCGAAAGTTCGACCGATTTTTCTTCGTCACCGCGAGATAGTGTTAATGAAATCTTCGGGGTTTGACCAATGTTAATGGCAACGTTGTAATTTACTAACGTCCATTCTTGTTCGGTCGCACCAAGAATTTCCATTTCGATCAACGAAGCGATGTCGCCGTCGTAGATCTCCTTTTTACGGTCAGCCAGTTTTTTAAATTCCGTAAAGACGGTCTGTAGTTGTTCGCCGGTAAGCGTGAAACCGAGTTGCTTGGCTCGATCAGCAAGGGCTGCTCGACCGCTGTGCTTGCCCAGCACCAGGTCGGTGTCGGCGAAGCCTACGTCTTCGGGGCGCATGATTTCGTAGGTGCTACGCTCCTTAAGCATGCCGTCTTGATGGATGCCGGCTTCGTGAGCAAATGCGTTGCGACCCACGATGGCTTTGTTACGTTGCACGTGCAAGCCGGTGACCGTCGAAACCAAGCGGCTGGTCGGTACCAAACGCTGAGTGTTGATGGAGGTGTCGTACTTGTAAGCGTCATTGCGAGTGCGAATCGCCATCACGACTTCTTCTAGTGACGCGTTTCCAGCGCGTTCGCCGATACCGTTGATGGTGCACTCGATCTGCCCTGCCCCGTTGTCGATCGCGGCGAGGCTGTTGGCGACGGCGAGGCCAAGGTCGTTGTGGCAGTGAACGCTAATAACGGCTTTGTCCATGTTGGGGACGCGGTTGACCAGCGAATCGATCACTTTGCCCATTTGTTCAGGGGTCGCGTAACCGACGGTGTCTGGAATGTTGACGGTGGTGGCTCCGGCATCGACGACCGCTTCGACGACTCTGCAGAGGAAATCAATTTCAGTTCGCGCGGCGTCTTCGGGCGAGAATTCGATGTTGTCGCAATAGCCTTTGGCTCGTTGGACCCCCGCGACTGCGCGTTCGATAATTTCGTCGGGAGACATTTTCAGTTTGAATTCACGGTGGATCGCGCTGGTGGCTAGGAATACATGGATTCGCGGATCGTGTGCGCCTTTCAATGCTTCCCATGCTCGATCGATATCCCGTTCGTTGGATCTGGCCAAGCCACAGATTTCGGCGCCGCGAAAGTTCGACGCAATTTGTTGGACGGCCTCGAAGTCGCCTGGCGAGGCGATCGGGAATCCGGCTTCGATCACGTTCACGCCAAGATCGATCAAGGCTTGTGCGATTTCAAGCTTTTCTTCCAAGTTCATGCTCGCGCCTGGAGACTGTTCCCCATCACGAAGAGTGGTATCAAAGATTTTGATCTGGCGGTTGTCGGACATGATTTGGCTTTAGTCGGTAAAAAGTGAAATTCGTGTCGGGGCAAAAGGTGCTTATCTCAACGTTCCTGACAGCGGACATTATTTTCGAGTTCGCATGAATTGAAAAGCCGAAATCAACGATCGATCGTTTTTGTTTGCTGACTAGGTGAGTATCAGTTTTAACGGGGGTTTAAAGAGCTCGCTTCGGAGGGTAAAGCCTAAAGGCATTACTACGAACACCATATCCGCTAAGTAGTCGAGCCGTTTGAATCGGGCTCCGCAAAAATCTCTCGCACATTGCGGCGGATCATGTCCGAGAGCTTTTGGGTCGGCAAATCGTTGGGGTCGCTTCCGAATGGCATTTCAATTTCTTCGGCGATGATTTCCAACGAAACCAAAACGTAGAATACGAACACCGAAATTGGAATCGCCCAGTATTCAAAATAAGCCACAAATCCAATGGGCAAGGTGATGATGTAAAAGAAGATAAACTTCTTCAAGAAGATACTGTACGAGAACGGAATCGGAGTATTTTTAATTCGCTCGCAAGCCCCCATGATATCGAAAAAGGACTTAAGCTCCTTATCGACAACGATCAGTTCATCACCACTAAGGTGGTTCGCGGCATAGAGTTTTTTTGTTTTGCGGTACATCTCTTGAATCATCAAGTTCGGGATATGCTCGCGGTCAGCGAAACGTTGTTTAAACCCTTCCGCATCTTCGATCTGTTCCAGGTCAATCCCTTCTCGGAGGTGCTCTTTTAGGGCAGTTGGGAATTCACCGATCATGGTTTTGAAATACTGACGCTCGGCTTGACAACTGCTCGGCAAAAACGCGTTGAGTTTGACGGCTAGGTTTCGCGTGTTATTGACCAAGGCTCCCCAAAGTTTGCGACCTTCCCACCAGCGGTCATAAGCCGTATTGGTGCGGAACACGACCAGCAGCGAAAGCACAAAGCCAAGAATCGAGTGCATGATCGTCGTATTCTTCAACGCTTTTTCAATGGAATCGCCTGAAGTACTCATGCGGTACTCTCGCAGCAAATGGATTTCAATCGCAGCCACAACTGCCGTGTAAAACGCAACGATCACCATCTCTCGCAACAGAATCCGAAACGTGTCGGTTTTGTGGAAGTTCAGGATATGCCCAAACCAAACTTTATTGTTGTATTCAATCATTGAATGAGTGCTTAGGGTTCGAATCGAGTTTGTCTAAAGATCGAAATTTTAATCATTTATGCGAAGGCATGTGCACCCGTAATGAATTGGAACGAAAATACTGAAGACTATTTGCCAGTGTAAGGTTTTGCCTACGCGTGTGCAGGTGGTTGAATGTGGCAGTCGAGCCAGCCATGGTCTTGGTACCAATGTAAGGTTTGTTTTAACCGGTCTTCAAACAGAACAGGCAAATCAAAATTGGTTTCGGCAAAGAGTTTGTCTGCTGAGCACGTCCAGTCGCCGGCGACGACTTCTCGATATTTGTCGAGGTTTAAAATGCGAGGTTGGTTAGTGGCCCGAGCCCAAAGGCTGTTAACCGCACCAATGCCCCAAATAATTGGACGCGCGACATGCAGGCAACGTGTTCGAGAACGCTCGATCACGGATCCAATTTTTCGTCCAAGATCGGCGTACGAAAGTTGTTCTGACGTGGCAAAGTAAATGCCGGTTGCGTTTTTCGCCTGTGTTGTCGGGATTGGTTTTGCTTGCTGGGCTACGCTGATCAATGCGTTGACCAGATCATCGACGTGTATGATGGAGTATTGGCGATTTTTAAATCCCGGAATCAAGTGGAGGTTGAATTTGTAAATCGGTTTGAAAATTTCTAATCCGGATAAATCACCTTGCCCCAAGACGATCGGCGGACGAACGATGGAAATGGGCATTCGGTCAGCGTAGTTGATTGCCATTTTTTCCGATTCGAGTTTGCTTTTACCGTAACAGGAAACCGGCGCGGGGACGTCAGTTTCAATGGTTGGCCGACCTGCGATTGAAGGACCACAAGCTGCCAGCGATGATACATGGACGACTCGTGGAGCTGCTGATGATCGTAAGATCGCTTCGAACAGATTTCTGGCGCTAGTTTGATTGGTCTCAATGAGGGCTTTGGGGATTGCTGCGTTTTTCATCGCTGCCGCGTGAAACAGCGTGTCGCATTTTTTGATGCCCGGCAGCGTCAATGCTTCGTCGGATAGATCACCATACACTAAACAACAACCTAATTTTTTTAGTTTTTCAACTTTTGATTGCCTGCGGACCAAGCAGGTGACTTGGGTTCCGTTGTTGACAAGTTTCTCGGCAAGGCGGCCGCCAATAAATCCTGTGGCGCCGGTGATAAATGCATTTGAAATTTTCAAGGAGCACCTCGTGTCAACAAAGTAAGCCATGATTTGGATCGGTGTGATCGTGAATCCAAAAGTACTCAGATATTATGACTTCTCGGAGGCTGGAAATGCAACGTCGTTTTTTGATGTGCTGTTGGATTCGAATAGATTCAGTATTAGTAAATAGAAGGGTGGCAAGGCAAAAGAAGGCCAAGCGAAAGACGACGATAGCTGACGTTAGTTGCCGTAACGGGCCATGATTCGGTTGGCAACGCCGGGCACCAGACGATCCAGCCAAACGAGAAACCGACCGCCGTGGGTGAGGATGATCTCGTGTTTGCGTTTTCTTATCGCGCGGATGGTTTTCGCTGCGACTACCTCCGGCGGCATCGATCCACGTTTTTTCCAGTTTTTGTCGGTTTGGTCTTCAATTGCCGAATCAAAAAATTCACTGTCAGTCGTGCTAGGGCTCACTAGCAGTAAGCTGACGCCGTTGGTGGCAAGTTCGGCGCGGATCGAATCGCTGAACCCATGCAATGCGAATTTACTCGCGCAGTATTCGCTTTTAAGTGGTGCTGCACGATGAGCAAGAATGCTGCTCATGTTGACGATCAATGCATCGTTGCCGAGCTTCAGGCTGGGGAGGGCCAGCCGAGTTAATTCAGCGACGGCAAAGAAGTTGATTTCGAATACCTTTCGCATGCGATCATCATCGGCGTCGTCAAAACGTCCCATCGCGCCGATTCCTGCGTTGTTGATCAGCATGTCGACCCCGTCCAACTTGTCTTGGCACGTGTCGATCAACTGTTGTTGGGTCGCCCGATCACAGACATCGCCAGTTACCGGAATGATGGTCCCGGGACTGACGGTTGGGTCGCTTTGCTTCTTGTTGGCGTTGAAGGTTTGAACCAGTTCGTCCAACCGAGCGCTGCGTCTGGCGTTGGCGACCACATGGGCGCCTTGTTGAGCCAACTGCAGGGCGAGGTGCCAACCGATTCCGCTTGAGGCGCCCGTTAAAATGATGCGTTTGTTTGATACGGTGCGCTTCACTGGGGATCCGTCGACTGTGAAGTGTCGCTAGCGGCCGGTTCTGTTGGCGTTAAAATCACATCGTATTGCTCGTCAATCGACGGCGGTTTGGCGTCAAGTGCTGCTTCAGTGATCGGTTGTTTGGGAGGTTCGGATTTGTTTTCAGATTTAGGCCATGTCGATGGATTGTGAGGAGTGACAATGACGTCGGTGGGGTCGATGCGGCCAAGGTATTTCTGCGGCAGTTTACAGTGAACGACGACTTGGTCCTCTGAGTACTGCGTCGAAATGATTTCGCCTTTGGCGGCAATGTACGCTAATAGCTTGCCGTTGGTGACACTCATTTCAATGTCCACATTTTGAAATGAACGGCTTAGCGCATCACTGACGACCGAATGAAGTTTTTCAAAGCCGGCTTTCGTTTTAGCGCTAACTGGGACGGCGTTTGGATAGCGATTGAGCATCGCGTCGTAGATTGCGACGTCTTTGACTTGATCTACTTTGTTCAAAACAAGTAACGTGTCTTTTTCTTCGATCCCTAGTTCTTGCAAGACTTCATAAACACTACTGATTTGTTCGGCCACTCGCGGGTTGCTGGCGTCAGCGACATGCAGCAACAGGTCTGCTTGACGAGTCTCTTCTAGTGTCGCTTTAAAACTGGCGATCAACCCATGAGGTAGGTCGCGAATGAAACCAACGGTGTCTGAAAGCAGAACAGGACCCCAGCTAGGGAGTGTCCAACGCCGGGTGCGCGTGTCCAAGGTCGCAAAAAGCTTGTCTTCGGCCAACACTTTGGCGTCGGTTAACGAGTTCATTAAAGTACTCTTGCCGGCGTTGGTGTAGCCGACCAGCGAAACCGTCATCGATCCGCGTCTTGAGGCGACTTGGCGTTCCTTTCGCAATTCGACCTTTGAGATCTCGGCTTTAAGGTCGTGAATACGTTTGGTTGCGAGGCGTCGATCGGTTTCCAGTTGTTTCTCACCCGGGCCACGCATGCCGACGCCCATTTTCATTCTTGAAAGGTGAGTCCACATCCGTTTTAGTCGGGGCAGTGAATATTCTAGTTGAGCCAATTCGACCGCTAGTCGCGATTCGTAGGTTTGCGCGTGAGTTGCGAAGATGTCTAGAATTAGTTCGGTGCGGTCAAGTACTTTGACTCCAGTGGCGACTTCAAGGTTGCGGTTTTGCGCGGGGCTAAGTTCGTTGTCGAAGATCACAAAATCTGCCGCGTGGAATTCAACTAGTTCGACCAGTTCTGCGACTTTTCCTTTACCCAAGTAGGCGGTGTTGTCGGGTTTGTCGCGGCGCTGAACCATGCCACCGACAACAATCGCTCCAGCGGTTTCGGCTAAGCCTTGGATTTCGTCCAGTGGCGACAATTCCACGGGATCCGAAGGAAGCACAACCCGGACGATGATTGCGATTTCTTGTTGAACTTGTTGGCTACGTTTGCGATCTTCCACGGGTCGTTTTTTGGATAGAGGTGAGAGTAGAGATTGTTTGGCTGCACTGGTGTTTTCGGATCAATGGAGCGACGACATCTCTTTCGGGTTGCGAATGTCATTGATTATACAAGAAAATCGTGATCACAGTACGGATCGTGGTCGTAGGGATTGGTTCGCAAGATATGTGCATTTTATCGCTGCTTGTTGGTAGTGGTCTAATATTATTGATTAGTAATGCTTGTCGAACGAGTTTGATGGGGTTCTAGAATTTGCCGATAATGGCTTCGGTGGTTCGATCACATGGCACAAATGAGTATTTACGGTTGGAAAGCTGGCTCAGGCAGCTTAGGATCAAAAACGCTAAAAACAACGGTCTGACAATCGATTGACGAGAGGTTGCATCCTGTTGTCATTCTGCTTTTGTTAGGGTTTCCAATTTCTAAAGAACCTGACAATAAATGATGTACTGATATGAAATTGATAACTTGTTTTATTGTTAGTTGTTTTTGCATTACGTTGTTGACTCATCAGCAACCGGACGAAACCGTTCTGCCTCAAGATAACTTGCCCGCCACCGATTTGAAGGCGCCGTTGCCAAAAGGGTTGAGTGAAAATCCTCGCGTCCCTGCAGATAATTTACTGACTGAGCAAAAGGTTGCATTGGGGCGAAAGCTGTTCTTTGACCCGGTGTTGTCTGAGGACGGTACACGTTCTTGTGCGTCCTGCCATCAACCTGACCATGGGTTTGCCAGTGCTGATCCTGTTGCGATTGGAATTCATGGTCGTCGAGGGACACGTAATGCACCGTCGTTGCTAAACAAAGCGTACGCACCGGTTTTGTTTTGGGATGGTCGAGTTGATTCGCTTGAGGAACAAGCGGTCCATCCGCTGTCCAACCCGAATGAGCTTTCGAGTGACATTGAGATCATTCTAGAAAAGCTTCGTAACCGTCAAGAGTATGTGTCGCTGTTTGAGCAGGCGTTCGAGATAGATGGGCCAAGCAAAGCGGTTACAGCGAAAACGATTGGCCAAGCGATTGCAAGTTTTGAGCGAACGTTGTTGTTAGGTGAAACTCATGTCGACCGTTTTCGTGATGCGGATTATAAGTCGTTAAATAAAAAGGCGAGGCAAGGGTTGTGGATTTTTGAGAGTCGCGGAAAGTGTTGGAAGTGTCATAACGGCGATACGTTTTCGGATCACGAATTTCACAATACAGGCGTTGGTTTTGAACTTGAAAGTCGTGATCTAGGGCGTTTCGAACACACTCAAAAAGAAGAAGACAAATTCAAGTTTCGCACACCAACGTTGCGAGGCGTCCAACATTCTGCCCCGTATATGCATGATGGTTCGGTCAGTACACTTCGCGATGTCGTAGAGTTCTACAACCAAGGTGGGGCGCCAGACGATAAACTACTTTCGGAAAAAATTGAGCCGTTGAATTTGTCCGAAGCGGATATCGATAATCTTGTCGAGTTCCTTAAGGCCTTGTCGAATTAAGGGCTGCCTAGGCTACTTGTTTGTGCGAATGATCACAGCGCGTGGAGGGGCGACATTGGCAGTCGTGGCGCTGTGGATAAACAGGCAAGCGTCTGATCGATTTAGTAAGTGAACTGTCGAACCCTTGAGTCGTTGGTCGAGTGATTTAGTTTATGGTTGACGACCGTTTTTTAAGCTGCTGACTCTATTGTCTTTTTAGTTTGAGTGCGGCAATTGTGTCTGAAATTGCGAACACTGGTAGGGCTCCATTACGTTGTCGTTTTGCCTTCAAAGGCTAACATGCGTCTAGGAAGAATATTCTAAAGATTCCTTGAGGCGCCTGGGCAAGCATTAGTGGCAAAGTTGGGAATCGAACAACCAAAAGGGAGACGTTATGTTTGTTTTTAACTGGACGTTGTTGACTAAGTTGTTGCTCGTTTTCGCATTTGTAGGTGTGTTGTCGATGTCGACGCCTTCGGACTGCGTGGCACAGATTGATGATGGTGGCGATGGTGATGGTGGCCCCCTCGTCGGTGGTGTTTTAATTAGTGCCGACGGATTGCTTTCTCGGCGGGCAGTTCCTAACAACGCTCGACAACTAAACACTAGCCGTTTCAATGCAGCCAAGGCAGCATTGAATCAAGACTTGCTGCAAGTTAGTCCGCTTCGAAAAGTATCACTGAATCGCTTGGAAGCGAAAGTGGCCAAGTTGGTTGCTGCTGGAAAGCGTGTTCCAGCAGACGTACGGTATCTTGCTGGCTTGACGAAAATCAGTCACGTTTTCTTTTATCCAGAAACGAAAGACATCGTCATCGCAGGGCCGGCGGAAGGTTTCTTTTTTAACGCAGATAACTTTGTTGTTGGCATGGAATCGGGTCGTGCGACATTAAAGCTGCAAGACTTGGTTGTCGCCCTAAGAGCCTTTGCGCCAGGCTCTAATCAAACAAGCTCGATCACCTGTTCGATCGATCCGACTCAACAGGGACTTGTTCGTTTCAAAGGTGTTGTTGGTCGTTGGCAAAAACTAGCGTCTGCCGGTCAATTCGGTCCAGGCATGGAGCATCAAGTCGTTCAGTCTTACAAGGATGCACTTGGGCTTCAAACGGTCACCGTTAAGGGGATTTCTCCCAAAACGGACTTTGCGCGTATTTTGGTCGAAGCAGACTATCGTATGAAACTGATTGGTTTGGGGCTCGAACAACCGACTGTGCGGGGAATCACCTCGTTTGTTGCCAAAGCGAATCCATCGGGTTCCGGCAATGCACTCCAGCGTTGGTTCTTTCAGCCAGACTACGATTGCGTCACCATCAATCAGGACGACACTGCTTTGGAGATTGCTGGCGAAGGTGTAAAGCTGGTTGGTGAAGACGAAACTGTTCGCGCCAACGGGCAGCGAAAAGGCACGGGTAAGTCAAGTCGTGCCAGCCGGTCGTTTACCAACAGCTTTACTAAGACTTATGCAAAGCTTGCCGAACGGACGCCGATTTGGGCTGAACTTCGCAACGTGATCGACATGTCGATTGCTGCGGCGTTTATTCAAAAAGTGGATCTGTACAACAAAGCCGATTGGTCACTCGGAGTATTTGGTGATGAGAATCTGTTTTCAGTTGAAAATTACCAAGCAGCGAGGCAAGTGGCTCCAATTGCCAATGCTTACTGGAAGAACAATAAGTTCATGTCGCCGATTGCTGGTGGTGTGGCCATTCGAGCAAAAGTCGCTTTGAATTCTGATCGCGTCACCGTCGACGCTGACGGCAAGTTGAATAAAGTTCGCGATGGAGTTGACTTGTCCGGACTCCAGCCCGGTCAATGGTGGTGGGACTAACTCATCTAATCGATAACGGATTGCTTAACTACTCACGGCCAGTTGATGAAAATCAACTGGCCTTTTTTTACGCTAATGCACTCGGCGATTCGAGGATCGGTATAAACGGCACGACCCTTTCAAAGGTACGGTTGTTTCCAATTTAGTTGTGATCGTTTGGGTGGCACGCGTAAGAGGTCGCCTGTGGCTAACTCTAAAAGCAGATAGGGTTTGCTGTAGTATTACTAACTTCTCGCGAGGATTGAGCATTGAAGATTCTCTTCATCACTAATGAGGACCCAGTCAATCGAGTGGTTCTTTCGGGGCTGGCAAATTACTTCTCGCCTTGCAGAACGCTCTGTGTTTCTTGGGATTCGTCCAAAGGCAAACGCAGATCGTTCATCCCGACGCCACGTCGAATGATTGGTTTGCTCAATACAATCACACAGCGGAAGATTGAGGCTCACCGTACAAGTGAGGTCAACAAGCGATTGGCCCCCGATAGGATTGAATTGCCGAACGAACAGCAGATATCAACCAAGGTGGTCAATTCGAACGAGACGGCGAAACTGATTGCGGACTGCCAGCCGGACGTAATGGTGGTTTGTGGGGCGCCAATTTTGCGAGAAAACATTTTTAGCATTCCGAAAATCTGCACGATCAACATTCATTTTGGAATTAGTTCAGCGTATCGGGGGCAGCACACGCTTTTCTGGCCAATGTTGGAAAATCGCTTTGACCAGATCGGTGCAACCATTCACATGATTGACAAAGGTGTGGATACTGGGAACCTGTTGTTTGAGGTCTATCCCGATGTTGCTCCTGACGACGATGAGGTTTCTTTAGAGCTAAAGATTGCGGAGAATATTGTGCAGCCGTTCGTTGCCATGCTCCAACGAATTGAAAGCAGTCAGGACCGACAGCTGGTGGGACAGCCTCAGCAGGCGACAGGAAAGGAAATCCGCTACCGAGATCTTAGTTGGTGGAAGTCCACCGTCTTTACGTTGAAAAAACGTTTTGGGCTGCTCAAGACTCCAACCATTACCTCTAGGACGAAGTTGTTTTACAAAGTTAACTAAATCGGAATGCCCAGTATCATTGTGTGCCAAGATATATCGGATTGAGACATTCAATTAAAACGGCTTTATTTCAATTAAAGTGGCTTTACTCAAGGCTTCTCAGTTTGGCGAAGCAGTCGAGCGTGTTTTGCATGTCCGCTGGCAATGCTGCTTGGATGGTTTGGCGTTGTCCGGTTTCGGGGTGAGTAAATTCGATTTGGTGTGCGTGTAGCGCTTGCCGGTCCAAGATCACTTGAACGTCGTCTTCGTTACGAGTCAGGTCCTTTAACGCCAAGCTGGCGCGGCCGCTGTAAAGTTTGTCGCATAGTACGGGATAGCCAGCGTGGGCCATGTGGACGCGAATTTGGTGCGTGCGGCCGGTTTTGGGTTTCACCTTAACTAGACCAAAGCCGCGATATCGCTGCTCGACTTCGTAAACGGAAACCGCATCACGGCTGGTCGAGTGGTTTTCACGAATGGCCTTTTTTTCTCGTTGGTATGGGTGCGCGCCAATGGGTTTGTTGATCATGTCATTGTCACGATCTGGCGCGGGGGTGACGATTGCTAGATATTCTTTGTTGACGGTTCGTTGTTCGAACTGAGAAGCGAGTTCGCGATGAGCGTTGTCTGTTTTTGCTACTAAAATCACGCCACTGGTATCGCGGTCCAGACGATGGACGATGCCTGGTCGAGTAGGTCCGCCGACGGAGCTGAGTTGTTTGAAATGGAATGCGAGTGCGGCGGTTAGCGTCCCCGACCAATGCCCTTTGGCTGGATGAACGACCATCGCAGGCGGTTTGTTGATCGCCACCATGTGATCGTCTTCGAACAGGATGTCCAAAGGAATGTCTTCAGGCAGAGATCCTTCTGGTGCGGCGGCGGGTACTAAGAAGGACACGTTCTGGTCCGTTTTTACTCGAGTCGATGATTTGGCAGACTGACCATCGATCAGGACATCACCGGCAGCTATTGAACGCTGAATTTTGACTCGGCTGAATTTTGGGAAGTGACGGCGTAAAAATGAATCGAGACGTTCTTGGTCTTCGCTTTCATCAACGACTAGGGATTCTGGATGTGTGTGTGTCGTGTTCATGGTCGGAGACTTACTCGCTTAAATTATCTTTGGGGAATCTTAGCGGTGGGCGGTAATAGTAATCTTTCGCGAGGCATTACGAATGCTAAAAAGGGCCGGAAAGCTCAATAGGAGTACGCGTGGTCAGCATTGCTTGAGTTGATTCCCTGCTCTTTTTTGGCGAAGTCAACGTTGTGGGTTGCATTACACACACGCAATTACGGTCGTAGCTTTGGGTATTGAATTTCTTGAAATGGGCGAAAATTCAAGGTTTCAGCGACCAATAGAGCTTTAAGTGTTTAAAATTGAAGATGGTTGGGTCGCATGGAATATCCTGCTTGGTTCAACTACGCCATATGTAACATCTCTATCTCACTTTCTTACACTTCATCGGCGAGCTTATCATTGGAACAATGGAGCGGCAACTAAACTGGCGCCGTGGAGAAATAAATGTCTGATGAAATTCAAAAATCTGGTTACTGTTCTAACTGTAGTAAGAATGTACCTCACTGTCGAACCTCAAAAAGCCAGAATCAACTGGCCTTTCGTTGGGTGCTTGAACTACTGCGCATTGGACCGTGGTATTGCTTGCATTGTCAACGGAAGCGACTTGTGCTGCCGTCGGTGCGCGGTGACGCGCCAGACTACAAAATTGTACAACCCAACGATCCGGTTGATCCGAACAAGCCTGCAATCTGGTCCCCTTCATGCTTAGGAGAAAGTGATTACGGAGATGATTTTGATTTTGAAGGAGACGATTTCAGTAGCATTGATGAGCAGTCAGGTTTGCTTACTCCCACTTTGAGAAATGGAGCTAAACAGCCTACCAATGGAACTGCACGCGAAGGTGAATCTGAGGTTGGCGAACTCGAATTTTCTGAATTGGTGACGACGCACTACGACACAACATCAGTACACGCAAGTTTGCCTAGCGTAGAGCCGAAGGGGTATTCTCTTAACGGTCATGGCAATCAAGATATCAGTGACGAAGGAAATGCCTTATCGATCCCTGTAGAAGTTTTAGAGCAGGTGAACGGTTCAAATTCGACCGCCTTGGATGCTCACCCGAGTTCTAGGCAAGTAGGAGAAATCTTGGAGAGGCGGACTGAGTCGTCACGAAACGGTAGCAACGAGCCAGTGGAAATCATGGAAGCAGAGCCAGTTGGCAATTTCATTAAGGACCGATCTTTGTCGCTTAAGGCTACTAGAATCTATCGGTTTACAGAGAAGTATCGGGACTCGGTGGTCGACAGGATTTTGGCTGGAAAAATCAAGATCAGTACGCTTACTTCGGACGGGATGTACACGGAAGCTGAGTTGGTGAGTTGGATTGCAGATAAAGCAAAGCGGCAGAATAAGAAGCTTGAAACGCTTGAACTCGACACCGATCCTCGTTGGAGTGAACAAAGACGGAAGAGTGGCTATGGCCCCTTTGGCTAATGGTCTGACCAAGCTGACTTGAACCGTAGTTGGCGACGCCAGACTTCAGGATTCCCGAATTGTGGTCAACCTGGTTACTATCAAATCAGCGCTAATCTAATAAACCACTAGTTGTCCATCAGAGCTGAGTCGGCTAGTATCGCCTAATACTGCTTTAAGGCGGTGCTACAAACTAGCAAATTGCGCAATACTCAAAAGGTTTTCGGGTGACAAAGATGAAGTTTATTGAGATGAACGGGGGGACGTTGGAAGCGATTGTTGAATCCGACGAATTGCACGTTCCGGATCTTTCTTCTGCTGGCGTTTCGCCGGAATCAATCGTGAGAGTTAACGAGCAGGGCGATATTGAAATTCGTCGCGAGAGCAAATGGTCAGTGATTGGCGGACTGTTGGGCAATTTCGAAGAGCGTGTGAAACGGATGACTGGATTCGATTGGGTTTGATAAGCGTCTGGACGAATTGAATCTTAAAACATTTGGAACTTGCCAGCAGGTTCAAACGCGGCTTGGAAGTGTTTGATTTCTGGGGCGGCATCTGCTTCAGGCCAGAGTATCGCGACGACATCAAATCGCACCCGGCATGCCTCTAAGCCTAACCGCCGAATGAACCCTTGCGCGGTTTTGGTGAGCCGTTGGATTTTTATCTCGTCAACAGCCTCAGCGGGCGACGTGCCGTCGTTTCGCCGGCGAGTTTTAACTTCCACAAACACCAGCGTGTCTTGGTCTGCCATGATCAGGTCGATCTCGCCAAAATGATCGGAGTAGCTGCGGTCGACCGTAATCCAACCCTCGCGCAATAAAAAACGCTCGGCCTCGCGTTCACCGCGTTGTCCGAGCGTTAAGTTACTTGCGGATCGATCATACAAGCGTGTGAAGGGTTTGCAGAGCGTTAGCCGTCGGTAGTACTTTCGAATAGTTTTCGAAAGATCGGCTTGTGGCGGGCTCGAACGACGATTAAGTGGTTTGAGCCCGTTCATGATTATTCTCCTGTGTCGCCGTCTTCAGCTGGTTTTTCACTGGTTGGCTTTGCCTTATCAGCCTCTTTGGCCATTTCAGCCTCTTTAGCCATTTCAGCCTCTTTAGCTTTCTCCGCAGCAGCCTTTTCCATCGCGGCTTTAT
>CAZORR010000022.1:0-23712 GCA_964582115.1 uncultured Pirellulaceae bacterium | reverse complement strand
CGATCACCCACGGTCTTTACTCAAACACGAGCGGCCAAGTAACTCTCAAGCGTTTGCCCTTCGGCAACCTGAATCGTCTGAGCGCGATCTGGGCCAACCGAGATAAATTCAACCGGGCGACCGACCAAAGTTTCAATCGCTTTGACGTATTCGATTGCTCCGACTGGCAAGTCGTCCAAACTTCTCGCACCCGTGACATCTTCTTGCCAGCCCGACAAGGTTTCGTAGATCGGCGTCAACCGGCGTAGGTCGTTCACATGAGCCGGGAAGTAGTCAATTCGCTGCCCGTCTAGTTCATATGCGACACAAACTTGAATCTCTGGCAACTTCGACAACACATCCAACATGGTGATCGCGATCGAGGTTACTCCGCCCAAGCGAGCGGTATAGCGTGCGGCGACGGCGTCGAACCAACCACAGCGGCGAGGCCGTCCCGTGGTCGTGCCGTACTCGTTACCTTCGTCGCGAATATGCTGGCCTTGCTCGTTCTCTTGCTCGGTAGGGAAGGGGCCACCACCAACACGAGTCGCGTAGGTTTTCATCACACCGATTACGTTCGTTAACCAGTTGCCCGGCACGCCAGAACCGGTTGAAATCCCTAAGCCTGAACTGTTGCTGCTGGTTACAAATGGGAACGTACCGTGATCGATGTCCAACAACGAACCTTGAGCACCTTCGAACAAGACTTCCTGGTCTTCATCGATCGCGTCCAACAAAATTCGGTTGGTGTCGGTCACCATCGGACGTAGCACTTCGGCGTACTTGGTGTATTCAGCGATAATCGCTTCGGCGTCCAAGGAATCGCAGTCTTCGTCACCGGCAGCGGTTAGCACACGTTTTTTGACTTCGACAATTTTGCGAACACGATCCGCAAAGTCGTCTTGGATCATGTCGCCGATGCGAATGGCAAAACTACGACCAATTTTGTCAGCGTAACAAGGACCGATACCACGCAAAGTCGTGCCGATATTGTCTTCGCCTGAAACCAAGCGATTCCACATTTTGTCTTCGAGAACATGCCATGGCATCACCACGTGAGCTCGACCGCTGATTTTCATCCGCGCCGGCACGTCGATGCCACGAGCTTGTAGGGAAGTGATTTCTTCGATGATCGTCGGAGGATTGATCACCACACCTGCAGTGATCAAATTCAAAACACCCTTATTCAAAATCCCACTAGGGATATGATGGAGCTTGTAGACATCATCACCGATTACGACCGTGTGGCCTGCATTGGCCCCACCTTGGTAGCGAACGACAAGGTCTTTGCCTTCAGTGAGAAGGTCGACCAATTTACCTTTGGCCTCGTCACCCCACTGCAATCCGATTACGCATTTTCCTGGCACCCTGAACTCCTCAGGTTTTTCGAAATCGCTTGAGCAAAGTTGCTTAAGATCGTTTCCGACTTGTGAATCTCGATGGTATTTTCTTGACCCACTAATCACACCACACGGGCCTGACGCGATCAAAAAACAAACGACAAAGTCTAGTTTTGTCGCGGTCCTCTGGTCAACCAGCGACGCTAACAAAACCGATGTTTTGTTGCTTTTAAACAGCCCTTCTTACAAACCAATTACCATAAAACGAGCTTTATCGTTAGGGTTTACTCAATCCCTTCCAACTCCAGCAAAGGAATAAGAAATTCTTCGCGTCTTCGAACGACAGTTTGGGTTTCCCCCCGAACCTACTGCGTGAGCTTGTCTACGGGCACGTTAATCGGTACATAGATCGGGTTGTCTGGGTCAAGTTTCACATCATCAGCAATTGGGCGGTCAATCGTGAGCTTGGGGCCCGTATCTTCGGTCGGTGGCCCAAAGACTTGCCGCGCGATCAGGCCAATCGCCACGCCGGCGACAACCAGCCCAAGGCGTGGAGAAAGTGTTTTAAATCGATTCATAATTCAGCTGCTTATATTTTAATGCTACCGCAGTTGTTTCGTGTTCTGTTATCTAGGTAACGTCATTGCCGTGAACCGGTCTTATTTGCCCAACGACTTGGCAACGTCTGTTTTGTAGGCGGCTCGAGCCGGATAAATACCGACGATTACTGCCAACACGATCAACACGGGGATAACCAAAAATTCGGCTGGAACAAAATCGAAGAAACCTATTTCTACTCCAGTCCTCGATTCAATCAATGGCCCCAACACAGCATTGAGAGCGTGACCGCTAACCCAACCTATTAGACCGCCAACTGCTGCCAATAGAACTGCCTCGCACAAAATGATCATCATTACTTTTGAGCGACTGGCCCCTAACGCTCGCATCACCGCGATCTCGCCTTGGCGTTGATTCATCGAGTTATAAATTCCAACGATGATACTCAGCGCCGACACGACGCAGATCATTGACGTCAGGAACAATAACAAAATTCGGATCGGATTGACAAACACGTCGAACAACCGTGTCACTTCGGCAACTGGGTTGACTGCTTGTGAGGCCTTTTGGCTTCGGGCGGGACGGAACGGACTCCAGTCTAGCGTCGTCTCGAGATCCCCTTCGTTGATTTTCCCCGGCAAGTACAACGCAAGCGTACCGTGCTTGTCGTTCTTTGAAGTTCGCACCAGGATCGAGGACACCTCACGTTGCTCAATCGGTAACGGAATCCGCGTGGCGGAACTTGCCATCGGGGCGGAATCCACAGAAACCGTGTCGGTCGATTCACGAGGCGATTCAACTGGCTTGCTTGGCACTGCGTTATCCGCCGGGACCAAGTGTTGAACGGACTCCATCGCCTGTTCAAATGTTTCGTCATCACCAAACGGGTCACGGAAGGTTTGTTCATCATCGGCCGAATTATCTTGCGTGTCGCTCGGCACTCTATCTTCGTTACTCGAATCATCTGAGCCGTCGGTTTTGAGTACGCTGTCGTCTGCGATCGGTTTGGCGTGGTCTTCCATCAAAAAGAACCCCTCTAAATTCAAGAACACGGCTCGGTCATTCGGCGTGCCACTTCCGTCTAGGATTCCAACGATCGTGTATTCTTGTTCGTGAATATGAGCCGATTCAGCCGTTGGATCGCCGTGGGTTGCTTGGATTCGATCGCCCAGTTTGAGGCCGGTACGCCGAGCAACCGTGCGGCCGATAACACATTCGAAGAATCCGTGCTCGGGGCTTAGTTCCACAAACGCACGACCTTCGGCAAACGTGAGCGTCGCTTCGGTTTCAACATCCAGCACGATATCGGTAAAGAACTCCGGCGTCGTCCCAACACAGCGAAAGGCTAAATCGGGATCGTCTGGATCGACGTAGTAATCGCCCAAACTAAGCGGCACCGCAACGTGCGTCCAGCGTCGGTAAATACCCGATCGGTCTAAACCCATCGCTTGGTTTTGCTGTAGCTCCAAAGCATCGTCGGCAACTGCCTGAGCAAACAAACCAGCAAACGATCCTCCCGCCAGTGTGATTCCCGGATCGAGTGCCGCCACATTAGTTGCCCCTTGCCGCGATTGATACGCGATCGAGTTCTTGAGCTCACGCCCACGAGACTCTTTATCGCGGAAGGCCAGATAATACTCGTAGGGAATGTTTTCGACTGGTCGGCTCAGATAGTAAACCGAATTCATCGTCAGCTGCGTCCCCCCACCTCGGGCGCCCACGATAATGTTGTAGCCAAAACTACTATTGCTACGAAACGAGTCTTGAACCAAACCGTAGATCGACAGCACTGCGACGACCATCATCACGCCCAAGGCCATTGAGAGGATCGTCAACGCCGATCCAGTGCCTCGGTACTGAATGCTTCGCCATGCGATTTTAAATACGTTCATTTTGAGGCCGCCGCTTTGGCTTGATTAATGACCAAGTTTAGTTCGTCGAGTTTCACCACGCGATCAAAACGCTCGGCGACTTCCATCGAGTGAGTGACCATCAGCAAGGCCACGTTTTCTTCGCGGCAGCTATCGACGATCAGATCGATGATTTGTTTTTGATTTCCGGGGTCAACGTTTGCAGTAGGTTCGTCTGCCAATAGTAGAGCAGGGCGGTTGGCGAGGGCTCTAGCAATCGCGACACGTTGTTGTTCGCCGACCGAAAGCTGATGAGGCTTATTGTTTAAGCGATGGCCTAAGCCGATTCTTTCCAGCAAACTCTTTGCTCGCGCTGCTGACACCTTTCCTTTTGCGAAACTCATTCCCAGCAACACATTCTCATAAGCCGAAAACCCCGGCAGTAAGTTGAATGTTTGGAAAACGTAGCCCAGTTTGTTGGCTCGGATGCGATCACGAGCTGCTTCGGAAAATTTAGTGAGTTCGATGTCGTCAATAAACACCTTGCCCGAATCTGGTTTGGTGATTCCGGCAATCGTGTGCAGCATCGTGGTTTTGCCACAGCCACTCGGGCCGATCAAAACGACTTGCTCGCCGGCAGCGATGTTAAATTCGTCGATGTCCAAAATGGGGACACGTGTCCCATCGGGTTGGGCATAAGTCTTTTTGATGTGTTCGAGTTTCAGCATAAAGTTCCAGCCTATTTACGACGTTCCCGCATTTCACGACCGAGCCGACGCTTATTGTCAGCGTCCTTGAGTGTCTGTCGCTTGTCATGTGTTTTTTTACCGCGACCAACGCCCACGACCACCTTAACGATCCCCCGCGAGTTGAAATACATTCGCAATGGGATCAAGGTCAGGCCTTTTTCAAACGCCTTCGCGGTTAGTTTTTCTAATTCGCGTTTTTTAACGAGCAGCTTTCGTGAGCGTTTGGGGACATGGTTCCAAAAACTCGCCTGGCGATACTCGGCGATGTCAGCACCGATCAACCAAAGCTCTTTTTGTTCGACTCGGACGTACGCCTCGTTCAATGAGATGTTTCCGTCGCGAATACTCTTCACTTCGCTGCCGACCAGCATCACCCCGCATTCGAGTTGCTCTAGGATCTCAAAACGATGCCGCGCACGACGGTTCTCGGCGATCGTCTGACTTTGGTCACCCGGTGCCTTGTTGTTTTTCTTTTTTTTCTTCTTTTGAGCCATAATTAAACATCGGTGTGCTGTGGAGCAACCAATCAAAAACCCAATACGTCGCAGGCGTGATCACGGTGGTTAAAATCGTCCAGCCCGACAATTTAACTAAAAACAGCCAACGTGACAGGTGAACCCATAGTTCCTGCTAGAAGAATTAGGCTGAATTGCTTAAACTTATGTCGTCTGCCGGGAAGTGCTTGATTGGCGAACGAGGTCCAAGCAAGTCTTCCAATCCATTTTAGTACGGCATCTATCTCAACGTGTTCGCTCCGAAACCAAAATGTCTGAACTTCCAACCAACAACCAACTTCCTGTCATTGGCTCATCCGGTCCTAGCGGCGGTGGATCATGCGGTTCCATGGGTGGGTCAAGTGTGCCAGCCAATGCATCGCGTCTGCCGAAATGGCTGAAACGACAGGTCCCCAAGGGAAATGTAGTCGGGGCGACGGCTAAGCTGCTGGACGAACTGAAGCTAGAAACCGTTTGTGACAACGCTAAGTGTCCCAACCGAATGGAATGCTATTCGCAACAAACCGCCACGTTCATGATCTTGGGCAATGTTTGCACTCGGCCCTGCGGTTTCTGTGCCGTCGGTCGGGGACGACCTGAAGCGCTTGAAGACGACGAACCAGCTCGCGTTGCCGAAGCCGCTCATCGCCTTGGCCTCAAGCACGTGGTGATTACTTCGGTAACCCGGGACGACTTGGATGATGGAGGCGCCGAGCATTTTTATCAGTGCGTGACGGCCGTGCGCGAGAAAACGGGTGCTTCGGTTGAAGTTTTGACCCCTGATTTCATCAAAAACAAAGCAGGGCTTGATCGCGTCGTCGAATCGGCACCGGAAGTTTTCAACCACAACGCCGAAACCGTACCGCGGCTTTATCGCCGTGTTCGAGGCCCGAAATCCGACTACGCATGGACGCTAGGCCTGCTTAAACGAGTCAAAGAACTAAATCCCGCCGTTAAAACTAAATCTGGTTTGATGTTGGGGTTGGGCGAAACTCATGAAGAATTGTTCGATGTGCTGGCGGATCTGCTGGACGCAGGTTGCGATTTTTTGACGTTGGGCCAATACCTACAACCGGCGTTGGATCGGTATTTACCCGTGGTCCGCTACGTTCCCCCAGAAGAGTTTGCGATGTTGGGCGCAAAAGCCAAAAGCATGGGCTTTAAGAAAGTTGCTAGTGGCCCATTCGTTCGTAGTAGTTACCACGCCCGTGATATGGCAGAGAGCTTTTAGTAGTCGTGATTGAAATTACTATTAACGAACGACCTCGCAGTGTTGTCGAAGGAATCACGTTGGCTCAACTGCTGGTCGAACTGGAAATCCAATCGCCGGCAATTGCGGTCGAAATTAATCAGCAATTGCGACCGAGAAACCAGTTTGACAATACGACCTTGGAGGCAGGGGATGTTGTCGAGATCGTGACTTTGGTCGGCGGTGGTTAGTAAGAACATGACCGAGAAATCAAAATCACCAACGAAAACAGAGCCGATTCCAAACTGCGATGAAGCAGGCACGGGTCAAGCGGATGTCTTTAGAATCGGTAAACACGAGTTCCATAGTCGGTTGATTATGGGCACGGGCAGATATGAGTCCTTTGAGCAAATGCAGGCGACCCACCTGGCCGGCGGCACCCAATGTGTCACGCTTGCCGTTCGTCGGGAGCGACTCAATGACAGCTCTGGGCGAAACATTTTGGATTTCATTGACCTGCAACGATATGTGTTGCTGCCAAACACGGCTGGAACTTACGACGCTCAAACAGCCGTTCGTTGTGCTCGGATGGGCCGTGAAATCCTTCGAAACCTTGAAAACCCTGGCGCCGACTGGGTCAAGTTAGAGGTTCTGGGAGACAGTCGTTCATTGCTTCCGGACCCCTTTGAGTTGCTGATCGCAACCGAAACACTAGTTGCTGATGGTTTTGACGTACTTTGCTATACCAACGACGACCCCATCACCGCTCGTCGACTTAAGGATGCGGGGGCAACCGCTGTTATGCCTGCTGCCAGCCCGATCGGCTCTGGACTGGGATTAGCCAACCAAAACAACCTGCGGCTAATCCTTGATGACCTCAAACGAGAGGATCCAGAGTATCCGGTAATTATAGATGCAGGGATTGGTACAGCCAGTGATGCAACGATCGCCATGGAAATGGGCTTTGATGCAGTTCTACTAAATTCCGCAGTTGCCTTGGCCAAAAACCCGGTTGGAATGGCCCAAGCCATGAAATTCGGGGTGAAAAGTGGTAGAATTGCGGGGAAAAGCGGCAGAATCGCCAAAGCAAGGTACGGCTCAGCGAGTAGTCCAGATGTAGGGGTAATCTCGAAGAAAAAGACAAATCAGCTGTAAATAGTGGAAAACACATATTCTCTGCTTTTTTCCTAAATTGTCTGGCCAGGTACGCTAGCTGGATCTATAATTGGGCCAGCTCCGGTTTGTAAAAGTGGAGATTAAAGGGATTGCAACGTGGTAAATGAACAGTCATTCATTGACATTTGCATACCAAACAACTACAAAGTAAAGGTGCATATCTAAGTATTGATATTTGGGAAGCACCTTTCGTTATCAAGTTTAGCATTTTTAAGTGGTGATTTAATGAAAATCAATTGGAACCTTTTGAAGGCAGGTGTACTTCTGTTTGCGTTGCCATTAGTAGCAACGGCAGCAGTTTCTGCCAGTCAGTGGGTTAATGATACTGCCCCTATCGATCTTAACGTCGAAGTTGCAGAAATTGAAAACAACATCGGTGTCACACGTGTCCACACAGTGGCCATTAATTCAGGCGGCGCGATTGAAGGTCGTGTCGCTTCACTAGAAGCCGAAGGAACACAAGGCATTTCTGACCTTGCGGTTTACTTCATGAGCAACGGCAAAGTTGTCCACGAAGTAGCTACATCTTCAGATGGCTCATTCCGAGTAGAAGGTATCAAAGAAGGTAACTACTCTTTCGTTGCATCTGGTGAAAACGGTTTTGCAGCTTACGGTGTTAAGGTTGTTGGCGAAACAGCCGGCATCGATAGCGTAATGGAAGCTGCAGCAGTTAGCTCAGGCGTTGCTGTTAAAGAGATCTTGGACAACAACCCTGCTCAAGTTACAACCGAAGTAGTTGCCAATCCAGAAAACCAAGCGATTGTCGGTGCGAACCGAGTCAACTTGTTGGATGGCAAGCTTGTTGGAACCGTCCGCTCTTTAGAAAACATTTCAGTTGATGGCACAACGGTTTACATCTTAAGTGGTGACAAGCAAGTTGCGAAAGTTACTACCGAAAAAGATGGTAGTTTCTCAATCGATGGCATCAGCCCAGGCGTTTACAGTTTTGTTTCAACGGGCCCTAGCGGATACGCCGCTGTAAGCTTCGAAGCAGTGAATGAAACTGCGACTGACGTAGAAATTCCAGTAGCGTTTTCTCCAGCTGCTGCGATCATCCAAGAGCTTGGCTTTGCTAACTCTTTAGATGTCTGCTCAACATGCGGAACTAACTCATTCCAGAGCAACGAAATCGTATACGATTCAGCTCCTGTCTACCAAGAATCATTTGCCCCAGTCGAGTTCGCTGGCGAGTCAATCGGTTGTGGTGGTGCTTGTGGTGCTACATGCGGTTCTTGTGGCAACTTCAGCGGATTTAGTGGTGGTGCTACTAGTGGCGGCGGTGGATTGTTCCGCGGTGGACGACTTGGCGGCGGACGACTGTTGGGCGGTGGCAGCAGTGGATTAAGGCGGCTTGCTTTGCTAGGTGCCATTGGTGGTATCATCGCAATCGCAGTGGATGATGATGATGATTTTGTTGTCGATGCTGCTCCTGCATCACCGGCAGCCCCGTAAGAACGAGGCATTAATTGCTAAACTTAAAACGCTAGGTGTTATCACCTAGCGTTTTTTTTTGCGCCGACATTAGCAGACACAAGCTCACTTTCGGCAGATGGTTTTGTTGTTTAACCCGTTTTATCCTTAGGAGCGTTACGACTGCCATCGACTCGGTACCTTTTGTCAAAATTTTTCGAGGTCGAAGTACTTACAACCTCGAAAACGTGTGCTACGTTTTCAGGCCTTGAGTTATGCACGCAAGGCAATATGGATGATGTGGGCCTCCTAAGGCACGTACGGACACAACCAGATTGATTTGCGATGATCAACTCATACCACAATTCTACATGCCACTTCCCGCCACCCATTGGTGCTCGCTTGGGTAGGTGGATTGCAGTACTCCTGTCTATCAGCGTACTTGCTGTCAATAGCGGATGTTCACGACTGCGGATACCGCGGATCGACCCAACCGGTAGGTCAATTTTCTTGCCACCCTCGGACACAACTAGCTTGATCGGTTCGCAGCAATCAGGGGCGGTCGGACTTCCACAAATTAGCCAGCCGTTACCAACTCAGCCCTTCGTTAATCAGCCGCCGGTCGCACAACAAACTCCCGCACCAACATTGCAGGCACCAGTAATCCCTAACACAAACCCCAACCTCAGCGCTGGCGGTCCTGCATTCCAACAGCCTGCCGTGCCGCCGCCTTGTGACGGGAGCCGCACTTGCAAAAGGCACACAACTCGTAAGAAACTTACGCCAGACCCCAATCGAAGGCTAACGCCTGGGCAGGCAGGCCAAATGCTAATGACCCCGTCACGTATCGTTGCGCCAGTTGGTAGCGAAGTAGTCGTCATCGCTGGCATCTGCGGCGGCGACGGATTTTTTGCTGTGAACCAGCCGCTCGAATGGATTTTGTCGAACGACAGTGTCGGACAATTCGTTGAAATTGGTGGGACGCAACATCCTACCTTTAACAAATTGGTCCCACCATCGACCAGGAAATTCAATGGCCAGTACGCTTGGGGGCGAACCGGACTGAAGAACCATGTACTCAGCCGCGGCACACCAACACCTACGGACGACATTGAATTACGTAAAGGGCAAACGTTTGTCAGCGTTTCGTCTGTGTCGCCAGGCACCAGCTACGTGACCGGGATTGCTCCCAAGGCAGAAGGCTGGGACCGTCGCAAGGCGTCTACTATCATTCATTGGGTTGATGGAAACTGGTCAATCCCTACCCCCGTTCAGGCGACTGCAGGAACCGTTACCGCGCTCACTACGTTAATTAGCGACACGGAAGGCCGAGGCCTGAAAGACTGGCCGGTGCGGTATTCGATCGTTGGCGGCGCGGCAGCAGAATTCGCGCCAGCAGGTTCTCAAACCGCCGAATCTAAATCGAACGTCGACGGACAAGCGACCGTGCAAATCCGCCAACCCGCAGGACAATTCGAGCCCGGCCAAACACAAGTTCGCGTCGATGTTGTCCGGCCTTCGCTGTTTGGTCAGCCAGAACTGGTTGTTGAAAGTGGTGTGACTACGGTGAACTGGAGTGCTCCGGCTTTGACGATCCGAGCGATCGGTCCACGTGCTACCGAACAGGGTTCGCCTTTTAGCTATCGCGTTGAAGTTAGCAACCCGGGTGATCAAACCGCTCGCAACGTGATCGTTCGCACTAAGGACTTGGATGATTCAATCGAATACATCTCCAGTACCCCCAAGCCAACTGAATACGGCCGGCAGTACGAATGGAACATTGGCGACGTAGCGCCGGGGGCATCAGCGAAATTCGTGGACATGCAACTAAAGTCAGACAAACTTGGCAATATTGGCCTGTGCTTTGAGGTAGTTAGTCAAGAAGATCGTTTGCAAACCGAAGCATGTGCTGAAACGGAAGTAGTCCAACCATGCATTAATTTGGTTATTGAAGGCCCTGGCAATGTCCAAGTTGGTGACCAAGCGAACTTTTTGCTGCGAGTTGAAAATCGCTGCGATCAACCGCTGGAAAATGTTGAAATGACAATTAACTATGATCCGGGATTAGTACGGCCAGGCAAATCGAACCCCGCAAAAATTCGTTTGGCCAATAACGGGGTGCTGCAAGTCAACCAGTCGGAAACCTTTCCGTTTACTGCGATCGCTCAAGGGGCCGGCCAACAGTGCCTGAATGTAACCATCACTGCAGATGGCGTCCGTCCGGAACGCCAGACCGCTTGTGTGAACGTCAGTGGCTCCGATGGCGGCACATCGATCTCGCAAGTTCCGAGCCTGCCCGGCAGTTCGTCTGATTCATTGGGTTTGAATGTGTCACCTGCCCAGCGAATCACGGTCAATAACCAAAACGGTCAACCTGAAACCGTCTCACGAATTAACGTGGACGTGACTAACCGCACGAGCCAAGTGATGGAAAACGTAAGCCTGTTTGCGACCGGATCTGATTCGTTAACACCGGTTTCGATGACTGAGGAGTTCATCCCAGGTATGCGTCGCAGCGAAGATGGCAGTGAGTTAATCATTGGATTACCAAGAATTGATCCGGGCCAGACGGTCGGCTTGGCTTTCGATTATGTAGCCACTCAAGACGACCCTGACGCCAACGTATTGTTTTCCGTGGCTTCGCCTCAAGGTGGAACAGCGTCCCAAAAAGTATCCGTGCCAACAGCAAACTCCAATTCCCCCAACAATCCGGGGTCGTCACAGCCAATCGCAATTCCAAGTGATCCCGCTGTTGGAGGCCCTAATGTTTTGGATCGTGATCCGGTCGACATCCAAGCTGGCTTTACACAACGGACCGTGCAATCCGGCGGCAAGGTCAACTTTCAGTTTTCGGTGACTAACAATACAAGCCAACCGTTGACGTTTGTCGAGATCGACTTCACTGTTCCTAATTCTCTGTCGATCACCAACTTCCGCGCCTCCGACGGTTCACGGCTAACCTCACCCACGATCGTGCAGAGAATTTCCAGGTTGGATCCTGGGCAAACGATCAACTTCGAAGCCGAAACCACTGCTGCTTCACTTCCAGGGCCAGCAACCATGGAAGTGCGAGTCCGGTCGAACGAAACGCCTTTGGCCGTGACGGCAACCGATCAAGTGATTGTGAATTAGCAACGGCACACGACTGCATACTGCTGATCAGCACAAACTACTTGACCTCTAGCTAGCAAGCCCGCCTGAACGGCCTGTTTAGTCACCTGTGGCTCGGTCACTTTGGGGGGACAGGCGACGCCCTTGATTTATCGAAAAATTTGACTGACAAACCGAATTCGATCGTCTTGTTCCGAAACTTAGTGGGATTCAAGGTGTTTTGAGACGAAAAGGTGAATACAAAAGTTGGACGAATCCAGCTAGAATGAGTGCCAACATTCACTCTACTCCCAAACTTCTGCTCAAGTCGAATTTCGTGAATCCTACACTCACAAAATTGTCAGTCTATCCCGCTATCGGTTATCCGGTAGCAGACTCCGGTATGTGGCGAGTTACCGTTTCGGGATTTGCTTGGCATCCACCGGGCGAACTAAACCGGCGGCAGCGGATGATGATTGGGATGTTGCGAAATGTGATGGGGGTAACGCAGGAGCAATTGCAAACACCGACTTTTGAAAGCCGCATCAATCAGTTTATGGCGACGGCTTGTTCTAAGCTTGCGCTGGCAATCAAAATCAATGGGCAGCTGTTTTCAATTCGCAAAAGTACTCGCCGCAATGGTAGTTTCTCGGACGTTGTATCGGTTCCCAAAACGCTGCTCTCTAGCAAAGCCGTAGATGCTGGCAACGTTGACGCTGCCGATTTCTCGCTGGTATCAGAATCCGGCGATCATGTTTTTACGTCAGGTAAAATTTTACTTTATCCTCGCCGTGGGCTGAGCATTGTTTCCGACATCGACGACACGATCAAAGATTCACAAGTTGGCGACCGCAAAGAACTTTTGGCCAACACATTCCTACGCGAGTTCCGATCGATCGAAGGAATGGCCGACCTTTATAGTGACTGGGCAGGACAAGGAGCTGCCTTTCATTATGTCTCTTCCAGCCCATGGCAATTGCTTGAAGCACTGACGGCGTTTAACAACGAAGGTGGTTTCCCCGACGGTTCAATGCATTTGAGAAATTTTCGTTTGCGAGACCAATTGCTGCGAAAGCTTGTTCTACGACGTAACGGCAAGGTGATTGCGATTCGAAATCTGCTGCGAGCCCTTCCCGATCGCGAGTTCGTTTTGATTGGTGACTCGGGCGAAAAAGACCCGAAGATATATCGTAAAATTTGCAAACAGTTCCCAGGTCGAGTCAAAGCGGTATTCATTCGCAACTTGGATCACCGGAAATTTGAACCAGAAAATTTAGCCAAGCTCGCCCGCTCGATCCCGCTAGGCATCTGTGGCAGCTACCAAGATTCAGGTGGCCTCCGAGAATCGGCCGCACCGTTGTTTTTATGAGTTAACGACTGGTAGGTGTCGGGCGAATTGAGTTTGTGAATCTGCCAACGGTGATATTCGTTAAAACCTGTCATTTATGCCAATTCAGTGGGCAACGAATTGCTTTTGATCCGTTCTCAAAATACTTTGGCAGCTAAGCTTGGGCTTATTGGCTCGCTGAGTTCTTTCATTCAAGACCCCTTTGAAAATCACCATGCGTCTTCCTTTTATATTGACGATCACTGTCCTACTTGCAGCACTTAATTTTTCGTCTCCTGTTGGCGGGCAAACTACCGCGAATCCAGACAAGTTCAAGCAAGCTGATAAGTTTCGTCAACTGGAAGAAATTCTACCGACGCCCAATGCCGCTCGAGTCGCTTCTGGCGCGCCGGGCAAAGGATACTGGCAACAACAAGTCGATTATGAAATCGACATTCGCCTGAATGACGAAACTCAGGAACTCGATGGCAAAGAGAAAATCACCTACACCAATAACAGCAGTGACAAGCTCAAGTACCTCTGGCTGCAACTCGATGCCAACCTGCATCACCCGCACGCAGAATCAAAAACGGCGTCGCCGAGTCAAGCCATTCGAAGCCTGAGTTTTGACAGAGCCAAAGCGATGCTTGCGGCACAGGTTTTTGATGGCAGTTTTAAAATTACTCGAGTGGCTGACTCGAAAACTGGCAAGCCACTAAAGCACACCATCGTTAAAACAATGATGCGAGTCGATTTGCCCACTCCATTAGAACCTGGACAAACTTTCAAATTCGATGTCGATTGGAATTACAAAATCAACGATCACGATATTTTCGGTGGTCGAAGTGGCTATGAGTTTTTCAAAGAAGACGGCAACTATATCTATGAAATGGCTCAATGGTTCCCTCGCTTATGCGCCTATACCGACACCACTGGCTGGCAGCACAAGCAATTCCTTGGACGCGGTGAGTTCACGCTTGAGATGGGAGATTACGTTGTTCAAATCACGGTTCCCAACGATCATGTTGTTTCGGCCACTGGCGTTTTACTAAACCCTGATCAGGTACTCACTAAGCAACAAATAGAACGTCTCGAAGAAGCCAAAACAGCCGACGAGCCGGTCTTCATTATCACGCCGGAAGAGGCCGAGAAAAACGAAAGCAGTAAACCTAGCGGCACAAAAACTTGGATCTTTAAAGCTGACCAAGTTCGCGACTTTGCTTGGGCTTCATCGCGAAAGTTCATCTGGGACGCCCTCCAACACAACATGGGCGAATTTCCGGTACTTGCGATGTCCTTCTACCCTAACGAAGCGGAACCGCTCTGGAGCCAGTATTCGACGCACTCCATCGTACATACACTCGAAGTCTATTCTCGGTACACGTTCGACTACCCCTACCCTGTCGCCATTAGCGTTAATGGCCCTGTCTACGGGATGGAGTATCCGATGATTTGCTTCAACGGGCCTCGTCCAGACAAAGACGGCACCTACAGTGCTGCCACCAAGTACGGTTTGATCAGCGTGATCATTCATGAAGTCGGCCACAACTACTTCCCGATGATCGTCAACTCGGATGAGCGACAATGGACCTGGATGGACGAAGGGCTCAACACATTCTTGCAGTATTTGGCCGAGCAAGAGTGGGAAGAGGACTACCCATCGCGTCGTGGTGAACCACGTGACATCGTTGGCTATATGCGAAGCAAAAACCAAGTGCCGATCATGACCAACAGCGAGTCTATTTTGCAGTTTGGTCCCAACGCTTATTCAAAACCAGCGACAGCTCTCAATATTTTACGTGAAACAATCCTTGGCCGAGAGCTCTTTGATTTTGCATTTAAAGAGTACGCCATTCGTTGGAAGTTCAAACGTCCAATGCCGGCAGACTTCTTTAGAACGATGGAAGATGCCTCAGGCGTGGATTTGGATTGGTTCTGGCGTGGCTGGTTCTATTCAAATGATCACGTCGACTTATCCATCACCGGCATTCAGCTGATGACCCTGAACAATTCTGATCCAAAAGTTGAGGCAGCTGAACGGCGAGCCGAAATCGAGGCTGAGCCAAAATCGGTTAGCAAACAACGCAACAAAGAACTTGCGATCCGTATTGATCGATTCCCGTCGTTAAAGGATTTTTATAACTCCTATGACCCTAACGAGGTGTCACGTGTCGAACGGGATCGATTCAAATCGTACCTCAAATCGCTTTCTGAAGAAGAACGCGAATTCATCAATACGAAGCAGAACTTTTATTTGATCAACTTTAGCAATGTTGGCGGACTCGTAATGCCATTGATTGTTAAAGCCAATTTTGAAGACGGCACCAACAAAGTGTACCGGTTCCCCGCTGAAATCTGGCGGAAGAATAACAAAGCGGTTTCGAAGATGATCATTACCGAAAAGACCATTAAGTCCGTCACGCTCGATCCATTTTTGGAAACTGCTGACGTTGACTTGTCCAACAACAGCTATCCGCCACAGATCGCTAAATCTCGTTTTGACATCTTTCGGGATCGCGATATTAGCCGGCCGAACCCAATGCGTAGTAAACGAAAGCGAGAGCTGGAAAAAATACGCCGCGAAGAAGCAAAGCGGAAAAAAATGGAAGCGAAAAAGAAAGCTGCTGAAGAGAAACAAGACGCGGAGGAAGAACTCGTCGATGAAATCAGCCGTTCGGACACCTAATTTCAGACGCTTAAAAACCAAAGCTTTGGAAGGCCTCGTTACCCACATTCATAAGAATCACTGCGTGCTATGAAAAACCAGATTAACTTACTGTTGACACTCGCGATGGTCATCATTGGCTTCACTGCCAGTCCGGTTGTCGGCGTCGAACCGCCGCATCCGTACCATGTATCGTTAGCGGAAGTTAATTGGAATGCAAAGTCGCAGAAATTCGAAGTCGCACTATGTTTGTGGCCAGCTGACCTCGAGAAAGCCCTCGCGCGACAGACTGGTCGGTCGGTCGATTTGGCGAAAGAGGCCGATATCGATCGTTTGATGGCGTCCTACATTGCCAAACGGTTCTCAATCGTTTCTACGTCGCAAGCCACGCGGCCGAATCAGACACAAGATTCGTCGTCAACTGGCCAAGATGGCAGTGACGCCACAACGAAAACGGAAAATCAATCTCCAGAGCTTAAATGGCACGGTCACGAAGCCAATGCGAAAGAAGTTTGGCTGTATTTCGAAATAACGGGTGCCTCAAAGGCCAGTTGGACATTAGAAAACCGAATTTTCTTTGAACTCAACGATGACCAGCTAAACCATATCCAGTGGAACGGTACCGGTAAAACTGAAACTTTGGTTTGCAACACGGATAACGCCAAGATCAATTTGGTAAAAAAATAGACGGCTTTGCCAAATATGATTTCCGCACTCTCAAGAAACGTTGGAGTTTCGTCATTAGGCGGGCTTTCCAATGATCTACTATTACGGGTAAAATTTTGAGCGAGAAGTGAAATGCTGGCACCGTAATGTGCCAAGTATTTCCGAGCTTACTTAGTTGTTAGAAAACACTCAAAATTACACCACGTCATTGCTTCGCCTAAGGTGGTCGGTAGCGAAACAACGTCAAAAGCCTTCAGTCGAATCGTTGAAGGTTGATGACGACAGAGCTGTCAGACCACCTTTCACCTTACAGGGTTATCCGTGAAATATGCTGCCGTCGGGCCGATCGCCCTTCATTTCCCCGAACACATCGAAACCAATGCGCACTTGCAAGCGAACAACCCTCGCTGGGACATGAACCTGATCGCGTCGAAAACCGGGATCAACCAGCGCCACATCGCTGCACCAGACGAGTGTTCTTCCGACTTAGGAGTTGCCGCCGCAGAAAAGCTATTCGAGCAATTCGACATCGATCGATCCAGTATCGACTTTTTGCTCTTCTGTACTCAGACGCCGGACTACCCGTTGCCCACCACTGCATGCCTGATCCAAGATCGACTTGGTTTGCCAACGAACTGTGGCGCTTTAGATTTCAATCTTGGTTGCAGCGGCTACGTTTATGGTCTGTCGCTGTGTGACGGACTCATTCGCTCGGGTGCCGCCAAACGCATCCTGTTTATCACCGCCGAAACGTACACCAAGTTGATCGACGAACAGGACCGTAGCCTGCGAACGATTTTTGGTGACGGCGCGGCTGCAACTTTAATTGAGTCTCATGACCAGCCTTCGTTATCAGGATTCAAGTTTGGAACCGATGGTAAAGGCGCCAATACATTACTGGCCACACAAAATGGATTTCGGAAAGACGCACAAGTCGCTCCACGGCACCGTCGTCGTTGGAAGAGCGATTTGTACATGGACGGACCAGCGTTGATCAACTTTACCGTTGGAGCAATCCCCGGCTTGATCGATGACGTCTTGGAGGCCGCAGAAACATCGATGGACGAGATCGGCTTTCTGCTTTTACACCAAGCCACTTTAAAAATGCTCAGTCAACTACAACAAGCACTGGAAGTAACCGAGGAACGGGTGCCGATCTTGCTACAAGACTTCGGCAACACCGTTTCTTCAACCTTACCGATCTTGATCAAACAAATGAGAGATCGTGGTGACATGCCGCCAGAGATGAAAAACCTACTGGTCGGCTTTGGGGTTGGCTGGAGCTGGGCCGGGTGCGTTTGGCAAGACCTGGCCGCTCCAAAGTAGATTTTGATCCAGAGACCAACAGCTACTACATCTTCATTTTCAGGTGCTTGACCAAGAACGCCCATTCATCGGCAACCTCTTCGATCACTTTCGCCGTAGGCTTTCCTGAACCATGCCCCGCCTTGGTTTCGATCCGAATCAAAACAGGATTGTGACCTCGATGTGCCTTTTGTAAACCCGCGGCAAATTTGAAGCTATGCCAAGGCACAACCCGATCATCATGATCGGCGGTGCTCACTAACGTTGGCGGATACTCTGTATCTGGCTTTAGGTTGTGATACGGCGAATACGCATACAACGCCCGAAATTCAGCTTCGTCTTTGTCCGCGTTGCCGAAATCATCTGTCCAAAATCGCCCTGCCGTAAAGCGATGAAAACGCAGCATATCCATCACGCCCACCGCGGGTAGGCACGCCCCGTACAAGTCAGGTCGCTGCGTCATACAGGCCCCAACCAATAGTCCACCGTTACTACGCCCTTGGATTCCCAAATGTTTCGCCGAGGTGTATTTGTTTTCGATTAGGTACTCTGCTGCTCCAATAAAGTCGTCAAATACGTTTTGCTTGTTGGTTTTGGTACCAGCCTTGTGCCACGCTTTGCCATATTCTCCGCCGCCGCGAAGATTCGCCATCGCATAAATACCACCCATTTCCATCCATTGCAGTTTTGAAATGGAGAAACTCGGGGTCAACGAAATGTTAAAACCACCGTACCCATACAACAATGTTGGATTCGAACCGTCTAGTTTCAGGCCTTTTTTGTGCGAGATAAACATCGGAACCCGAGTGCCATCTTTGCTCTTAAAGAAAACCTGATTGACCTCGAAGTCGTTTGGATCAAAGTCAACCGATGCAGATCGAACCAGCGCCGTTTTACCAGTCGCCAGATCGTATCGATAACTGCTCGGTGGTTGATTGAAACTGGAAAACGAAAAGAACGTTTCCTGCTGGTCTCGCTTCCCTCCGAACCCACTGGCCGTTCCGATTCCCGGCAATTCGACTTCTCGCACCAACTTGCCCATTAGGTCAAAAACTTTAACTTGCGACTTGGCGTCTTTGAGATAGCCGACAAACAAAGAGTCGCCAACAATACTGGCCGATTCAATCGAGTCTTCTGATTCTGACACAATCACTTGTGGCGTTCTGTCTGCTGCGGCAAGATCGATCGACAGGATACATTTCTTTGGAGCATTCCAGTCTGATTTAAAATAGAGCTTACTCCCCTGATTGCCCAGCAAGCTATATTCGTTTTCAAACTTGTCAATTAGCACTTTGATTTCATTGTCACTCTGGCCATTTAAGTCCTGATACAAAACTCGGTAGCGTTCGTCAGTGCCGACCCAGTTGACCAGAATCAAGTAGTTTCCATCTTCGGTGACAGTAGCACTAAACCCGTATTCCGGGTTCTCCCTATCTTGATGAACCAACTTGTCTTGTGACTGGGGTTGGCCTAGTTTGTGAAAGTACACCTTCTGGCCCAAGTTCAACCCCAACATGGCTTGGTCTTCTTTCGGCTTGTCGTAACGGCTGTAGAAAAATCCACTGCCGTCTTTTAACCAAGAGACATCACTAAACTTGAGCCATTCGATCTTGTCCTCCAGTACCTTACCAGTTTCGATCTCCATGACGCGATATGTACGCCAGTCGGACCCGCTTTCTTGGATGCCATACGCCAACAACTTGCCGTCGTCACTAAAGGACATTCCACCCAGTGCCGTGGTTCCATCATCGCTCCAGGTGTTTGGATCCAACACCAGTGTTGGATCCCCATCGACTGCATTAGCGCGATACAAAACGCTATGATTCTGCAAGCCAGTTTTTTTGAAGTAAAAATAACTCGCGCCATTCTTGAAAGGCGTTCCGTACTTGTCATAGTCCCATAGCTCTTTCAGCCGCGCTTCGATTTTCTGCCGCCCTGGCAACGAACTCAGGTACTGACTGGTGACTTTATTCTGCGCCTGAATCCAAGCATCAACTTCCGGTACGTTAACATCCTGTTCCAGCCAGCGGAAAGGATCCAGCACCGTCGTGCCGTGGAAATCGTCCGACTGATCGACTTGATGGGTGTCTGGGTATTTCATTTTTTCCTGAGCGTTACAAAAACTACCGTCAGATAATGCTAGCGGCATCACGGCAATAGCTAGCACAAACAGTGCCAACGTTCGTGATGCTTGAAAAGCCAGCCATGAGTTGTATGAGTGTGGCATAGTTCTGTTGATCCAAAACAACGAATTGGTTCATCACAAATGATGAAATAGAAACGGAATAGCGACTTAATAATTTTTTCGCCAAGAAAACAATCTAACACATAAACGTAGCCACACCAACCATTTATAAGTGGGCACGAGAACGACAAATTGTAAAACGGTCTGCCGTACTTTCGGAGGTTCGTCGTCGCATTTTGACGAAGAGGAAAATTCCATGTTGTGCGATCCTTTGAATTTCCCTATTTACTGAGCCAGTACTGCAAATTTTGAATCCAGTATCGATCATCCATGGCTTCCCTAATGGGTCTCGCTTCGAAAATGAGACACCACATTAAAATTCAAAAGTCACAACAAAGTCGGAGCAAATTTACATGTCCATCAGAAACACATTTAAACCGACCAGCACCTTTGTCGTTGCCTTATGCGGTTTGCTAGCGCTCAGCACCAATGCAATTGGGGGCCAACAATCTAACCCAGTCATTCAACTTCAACCACAAACTGGTGCCACGGTTAATAAAGCGGCGTCTGAAACGATGTCGCGAATTAGACGAAAAGGCTTCGTGCCACAGGCCATTCAAGGCTTGCCGAAAATTAGCGCTGAACCGATAGCGCCCATCACTCCGCCGACACCAACAACAAAACAACCTGCTGCCCAACCGACGAAAAAAACACCAACATCCCCAACAGTTGACAATTCAACTGCCAAGGCCCCTCGTCAAACTCAATCGGCGATCGTCAGCAGCCAGGATTCTATCATCCGAACGACCATTGAATCGCCAAAGTTTGTGAATCTAAACAAGCCAGCGGTTGTTAAGGTTGGCCTAGAAAACACAGGCAAAACGCCAGTCGGCCAAGTCGAGTTCTTGGTCGCACTGCCTGAGTTTACAAAGCTAGTTTCGGCTTCTCCAGAACCAACAGCGGTAAACGGCCAGATGCTCCAGTTCAACCTGAAGACATTTAGCCCGGCTGAGAAACAACAGATTCAATTGAACGTTATTCCAACTCAGCGTTCAGCAATTAACATTGCAACTTCAGTACGCACTGAGAACCAGCAAAACGTTTCGGTTGCCGTTCGCGAACCTCAGCTTCAGGCTATAATCAAAGGCCCAAGTCAAACCAATCTTGGTGAACAAGTTACGCACGAAGTTGTCGTGACGAACACAGGCGATGGTGTCGCGACACAAGTTAAGATTCAACCGACGTTTCCTGAAAACTTGGTTCAAACCAAACAAGCTGATTCAAACTTAATTCCATCGATCCAACCAGGTAAGTCGGTTACGGTCGTTTATCATTCTCAAGCGATTACCCCAGGAGCGGCCGAGATTCGGACGGCAGTGTCATCTGATGATGGTACTGAACCGAAAACTGCCCATTTGGCCATGACGGTTTTCGAACCAACCTTGCAAGTTGCAGCCATTGGCCCCAAAGTGAACTTTGTGGATCGAAATGGAATTTACACGATCAACTTAGAAAACAGTGGAAAAGTCCCAGTTACCGATATCCTTGTCGCTCTACAAGTTCCTGAAGGGCTAAAGATTACAACGATCAGCCGCGAAGCAAACGTTGATGCAGAGAAAGGGATTTTACGCTGGAAGTTTGCTGAAATTAAAGCTGGCAGTACCGAACAGATTCAAATGATGGCTCTTGCGGAAAAAGAAGGCGATTTGACTTGCAACATTTCCGTCGACAGTCACGAGACTTCTGAAAAACAGATTTACCTGTCGACCAAGGTTACAACTCGTGCCAACTTGAACGTTGCGGTAAAGAACAACTCAGGACCTGTTCAAGTTGGTGGTAAGGCAACCTTTTCAGTCGAGCTAGAAAACGACGGAAGCCGGAAGGCAGTCGACGTCAACGTAAAAATCGAATTGCCTCCAAGCTTACAGGCTGTCGCCTCCGACAGCCAAAAAGTTTCGATCACAGGAAACACAATTAGCTTTGTCGAGCCACAAGTCGGTCCTGGCCGAAAAGTATCGTTTCAGTTTTCAGCAGTCGGGCTTGAAGCAGGTGAACACGTTGTTCGCACGGAAACTCTAATCGAAGGCAGTCAACGTCGTGTAATCGCTGAAGACTCTGTCTTTGTTTATGATGTCGCCGAAGCCCGAGTTAGCGAGTCGTTGACACCTACTGTAGAACGAAAGTAATACGTTGATGATGTATCTCAGTAATTACCTGAGAACACGATAAACTAACCAAAACCGTCTCGGGAATTTCTGAGACGGTTTTTTCTTGCGCTAAAAAGTAATCAAACGCTGGGCATTTCAAAGGCTTGTGATCGTCATATGACTCTGGATTGTTAAAGTAAATCAAGCGTCTAGAATTAGCGTTCGTTCCCTAGCGAGTTAAGCAATTCCACAAAGGCGTGACAGTATCACCAATCGAAAACGAATTATCATTGCCACTGACTTGCCATTTTGGCGAGCCTCTACGGGTGCGGAGCAGCGAATCCGTGCGTTGGTCAATTGTTTGATCAAGCAGGAACTGCAACTACTGTTGTTTATTATAGCGACGAGTGAGGCAGACGAAATTCGACAAGAAGTAGAACGCTGTTCAGAACTTAGATCACCAAACCTAACGGTTGAAGTTCGTACTTCCGATCATCCTCCGACCGAGCAGATCACGAAAAAAACACGTCGGCTCAACGATTTCCACCAGCCATGGGCGGCTCACAAATTCGCGTTCTCCGTCGATCAATTCCAACCGGATTCAATCATCATTGAATTTGCGAGACTAGCTTATTTGATTGACAGCATAAACCAACCAATCAAGCCCGTCCAAACAATCATTGACACACACGATATGCTTCACAAGCGGTATCAAGACTTTAAGTCCCGCGGCGAATCGCATTGGATTGCAATCGACGCTGCTGAAGAGGCCGAAGTATTGAATCGCTTTGACATCGTGATCGCGATTCAACCGTTGGAGGCCGAACAAATGGCTTCAATGGCCCCATCCGCGAAAGTGATTTTGTGCAAGCACGCGTGCTTTCCCAACGGGACTCATCCGAACGTAGTAGACTTCCAGTCAAGAAATACGAATCAAAAAATTAGATTTGGAATTTTGGCGTCCAACAACCCAGCCAATCGAAATGCGATTGGGAATTTCATAGAAAACATTTGGCTTCGGTACTTTGCGACGGCAGGTCATATTCAACTGACTATCGCCGGTAGCGTATGCGCCGGCTTAACACTCGACCAATCAGTTGCCCATAATATCGTCTGGGCACCCGAGTTAAATTCGGCCGATCGTTTTTATCGCCACATCGATATCGTGGTCAATCCCATCGAATTTGGCGCCGGGTTAAAAATCAAAAACGTAGAAGCGATCGCCTACGGCAAGCCATTGATCACCACCAGTCACGGTGCCGATGGATTCATCGATGTCCCGCATGCAAGCGTCTTGGTCGCCGACGGGCCTCAGCAGTGGGCCCATGCGATCGATCAACTTTCGGATTTCACAGAAATCGCGCACACCAGCGAATTGGCCCTGCAACTTTCAGCCAGTCAATTTTCAGAGGCTGCGGTTTACGGACCACTACTTCAAGAAATTCTTTGACAACATTTTTGGGTCGTGACCGACACTGCTTCTTAAAGGTAGCCGTTCACGGCTTTGGTTCGAAGAACAGAATATCACTCAACTTTCCAAGGGGTGCATCCTACAAGCCGCGTAGTGAATCCCAGTACTTGT
>CAZORR010000021.1:0-24133 GCA_964582115.1 uncultured Pirellulaceae bacterium | reverse complement strand
ATTGCAAATCCGCCATCGCGGGTTCGACTCCCGCCGACGCCTCTATTTTCCTTCGGGAAGTAAGCCGTTTTCAGTTTTCTGAAAGCGGCTTTTTTTGTATCTGAAATGTAAGTTTGGCTGTGATCAGATAGGTACAGGTTCACTCGGAGAGAAAAGCCTAAAGGCATTACTACGAACATACCACGCAAAAAATTCACTGATCGATAGGATCGCTATTTGATAATCAGTTGATTGTCTTGCACTTCAGCTTGAAAGCGAGTTCCTCGGAGCGTTTCAAAAATCAGTTCTGCCTGCGTGACTTTGACAACATTGATTTTGATTCGATCTGACAAATCTGCTGGCGAGGCTGGCCCTAAATTTAACTCGAGCTTGGCTGTTTGAGCAATCGTTCGCAAAATCGTCAAGCGATCGGCTTCCGTGTTCAGCGTAAAACGCTCGGCCTGGCCAGGTTGTGATTCAACTTGATCGACTTGGTTGACCAACACTGCCTTTAAGAGAGCCAGTTGCTGTGGAGGGCCAGTCGCAACCACAGATTTGGACCGATATGATATTCTTAAATCGGGAAAGCGTTTGTCGAGTTCTTTTGAGTTGGCGGGGCGTTTAGGAACGGAGAAAGTTCGTTTGGCAGATTCTGTTTTTGGAAAATCGATGATGGTGATCGACTTACCGTCTGGTTCGATTTCAAACGTTTTCCCAAAACCGGCCAGCATCAGTTGTATTTGAGCGATCACGCTTGTTGGTGGTAAGGCGACTTGGTACCAAAGATCGTGCGGTAGCTCGTCTAATCCGTTGACAGAAAAACCGTGTTTGTCAGCGATCGCTTCGATCAATAACTTAGTCGGAACAATTGGGGTGGTGAGCACTGGTCGCTCAATCGTCCATTTCACGGAAGATCGGCGGCTGACTTTATTTGCTTGGCGGGCGAGTGTGTTCATGGCGATTGGCAAAGCCACAACGGTGTCAGTGGGGCCGAAGTAGTAACAGTCTTCAATTCGGCAGACGCCAATTTTTGCCGCGGAACTGACTCGCCAAAATATCTGTTCTAAGGTCCGGTTTTCAATGCCCAAGTTCAATACGGTCCTGGGATTGACATTGCGGTCGAGCATGACTGCAACGTCTTCGGATTTAGAAAACGCCGTCAATCGATCTCGGATTTCCGCATCTCGCCACCATAACGAAAACGCTTGCGAACTTTTTCGATCCAGTTTCTTACCAGTTAAAAATGTTGCCTTTTTGCTTTCTACCAGTACTGTTGATGCTTCCTGAGCCACGGCGATGCTGGGACAAGCCAGTAACAGACAGAAGACCACACTGACGGTCCATTCGAAATAACCGGTATCTTTAGACATACTAACCCAGCTGACCAAGGTGGGATTATTCATTTTGAATGCTGCTGTCACTTGATTGGCCTTTTTGAAATTGCCTATTCGTCATATTCGTTATGGTTTGAAATTCGGATGCCTATGTAGCAAAGAAAGTCGTTGTTCTGGCTAATGTCGAGTGAATGCGTTGTTGTCGGAGGCCATTGGGCCAATTAAACTCGGGGCAGTTTAGGCGGATGGTCCACGCAATTTTAGCATCTTTGCGACAGGCACAGTTGTTCGCCATTTTGTTCTGTTTTGTAACTTGAGGCTTGGTCACTATGTCGGAATCGTCGCTCCGATATCCACAGCTGGATAGATTTTACCAACGTTTTTTAACCGAAGAGAACTCGGCTGATTTTATTCAGGCGGTTTCAACCAAATATAATTTGGCTTCGTTAGAGCGACTTGCCACCGGTGGCGGCAATATATCTCGTCGTGCGGCGATTTTAGCAATTGGTTTCTTGGGTGACTTTTCGAATAACGAGGTGGTAGGGAGGGCACTGAACGACCAAGATAGGGCCGTTCGAATGTTAGCGGACCACGGAATTCGAGAGCTTTGGCAGCGTCAAGGTACGATGGCGCAGCAACAATTGTTGAAACGAATATTTCGCTTGGTGGCTCAATCTCAAATGGAAGAGGCCATTATGGCAGCAACTCAGTTAATTGAAGTCAATCCTGAGTTTAGTGAAGCTTATAGTCAGCGGGCGATCGCATTCTGTGCACTGGGCGATTACGAAGCAGGTTTGGTCGATTGCCGGGAAGCTTTACAGTTCAATCGATTTCATTTCCCCGCCGCGATTGGTTTGGCTCATTGTTGCATGCAAATCGATGAGGCTTCTGGAGCGTTGGCGGGATACCGTCTGGCGCTGAATATCAATCCAGATCTTGATTCGGTTCGACATCAAGTGTCTCGCCTGGAACGAATGTTAGAAAATAACTAGTTTGATCTGGCGATCGGGAAAACACACGCCTTGAATGCTGATATGGGCTAGGGCTGCCAGCGTTACCGTGCGACGTAAAATTTAGTTAGCTCGATATGTTCAGCGGTCAGACTCGTCGAAAGTTTGGTCGAAGCTAGCGATTTCTAATCGCGTTCGTCGGAATGAGTACTAGCTGTTTGGCGAATTTTCAGGCTTGTTGGGTAGGTCGTATTCTTCTAGTGTTGGGCTCTCCTGCCAACTTCTCGCCAAAATCTTGTGCTGAGCCATGAATATTTCGATCCGCTTGTTCTCCCGATTTTTAAGCCTGCTTACTGTTTTCGTTGGTTTGTTGGTTGCTTCTGCCGCTCAAGCTCAGATAGAAACGGTTATTGAAGAAGGCGAGATCGTCGAAGCAGTCGATGAACCGTTAGGGTGGACGGGTTCGTTTGCGGCTGGATTCAACGGGAAAACCGGCAATAGCGAGAATTTAGATGTCAACTTTGCGGTTAACGTAACTCGCGAGTCAGATTTTGCGTCGCTGAACTTCATTGGTAACTATTTTTACGCGTCGAGTGATGTAACGACGACAACCGATCGCTGGTTTAGCCAATTTCGCCAAGAGATTAAGCTGCGAGACGAGCGTTGGAGTTGGTTCAACCAAGCAGGCGTTGAGATCGACCGGTTTAAAGACTTTGACTATCGAATCGCACTGCACACGGGTCTCTCGTTCAAGGTGATCGATGAAGAACTGCGAAAGTTCAAGCTTCGGTTTGGTGGTGGTGCGTCCAACGAAGTCGGTGGTGATAATGATGATTGGTCGCCAGAACTTCAGTTTGGGGCAGATTGGGAGCGGAAGGTGTTGGATAATACGAGACTTTACGCAACCGTAGATTACTTTCCGAATGTTTCGGATTTTGCTGACTATCGCCTGAACACTAACGCCGGCTTAGATTTTTTGTTAGACACGAAGCGCAACATCAACTTTCGAATATTCGCCCAAAATCGATATGACAGTACTCCACCGACTGGTAATCAAGAAAGCGATCTAGATTACGGTGCTGCGCTGGTTGTTGGCTTCTAGAGACCGACTTGTTTAGTGGTTTGTCTTTGGTTTCTTTAAGCGGAGCCCTGCCGGGTTGATTCAGGGTTAGTCCGCGCGTTCTATCGCAGTCGGATTTCGGATCGACGGGCCGACTTTTTCAATAAAGAAAGATTCGAAGCAATCGAATCATCTGTATTAGCTTTTGATAGTGACGCGATCCCAGAGTTTGCCTGGTATTGCTAGCAGTTTTTGCGCGTTCCAATTCAATTACTGCAATCGATTGGTTCGTTTCAACGATTATTTTTGGGAAAAATCTCACCAAGAGAATGTTCACTAAATTCGTCATAGGTTATGGGGCGATGAACAGGGTGAGTCACGGAGCGCCCGCTTTGTGAGCATTTTTCCAGGTTCTGTTTCGAGCGAGCGTTCGAGGTGCAGTAGTGGAGCGATTCAGGGGGACCCTAATGTTAGATTCTCGATCAACTCGGCTTGTCAGCTTTAACCACCGATGGTTTGCTAGGCTGGCAGTTGTAGCCTTAGTTAGTGTTGTTGCAACTCAAACGGGTTGCAATGTATTGCGCAGCTTCGACCAAACTGCGGCTTTGACGTATCGCGATCTCGTTTGGTCTAAACGGGCCTTCAATTTGCGATTTGGAAACTGTGACCGCGAATACTCTGACCATTTCAGAAATGGATTTCATGAGGGGTACATAGATGTTTGCCAGGGTGGCGACGGATATACACCGGCACTGCCGCCAGATAGTTATCGCGGATACGAATACCAATCTGCAGATGGTAGCAAGTGCGTGGACGCATGGTTTGAAGGTTACCCTGCTGGCGTCGCAGCGGCTCGAAAAGACAATTCAGGTAGCTTCCATGATATTGCCGTTTCTCGTTTGTTAGAATCTGCGATCAAACATGAAAAATCAAAACCGAAGGTGACTGGTGACGTTCCGGTCGTTTCACGGAAAAACGTCTTCGAAAACCAACCGCCTGCTAATCAGGCTCCTCCGTTGCCTCGTCAGACCGCATTGCCAGTTCATCAAAACGGCGTCCCTGCGGTGCTTGCAGCAGACCCTAGTATCGAATGGGAGACTACTCCAACGGTTGTACCGGCAGGTTTTCCGACTGGCTCATCGTCGTTCGAGCTGCGTTCTCCCGTGCCGATCCGACCAGCAACGAATTGGACTAAGTAATCTTAGTCAAACTACTTTCGATCCCAAACAACACTTTACGTTTGCTGTTTCCCGACAGCACCATTCTTGGAGTCCCTAAGCGATGATCCAATCACCACCCACAACTGACAGACCTCAGCGTTCAACCATGCGACTTGCATTGGTGCTGGCGGTGATGGTTAGTATGTCAATGACCGGTTGCACAGCGTTGTTTTCGCCCTTGGATACGATTCCAGCAGAGCGTTTGCCAGAGCAATTCAAAGCGGAACCACAAGCGTCGAAAGTGCCGCTGAATCCAGCACGCTTACGGCAGACGCGACCCGAGTTCTATACGCTCGACAGCGACGATGTGCTCGGCATTTTCATCGAAGGTATTTTGGGCAATGCGGGTGAAGCGCCACCAATTCAAATTCCCGATCAAGGTAGTGATTTGCCACCAGCGATCGGTTTCCCTGTTCCTGTTCGAGAAGATGGAACTCTTTCATTGCCTTCGGTTAAGCCGATTCCCGTTCGCGGGTTGACGATCAAGCAAGCTGAAGAGTTGATTCAGCGTGCTTATCGTGGTGGCCCTGAGCCGATTTTGAAAGAAGACAGTCGTATTATTGTCACAATTTTACGTGAACGTACTTTTCGGGTGTTTGTTGTTCGTCAGGATAATTCAACATCACAACGTGGTGCAAACCAAGCGGGCCTAGGACAGCGGGCTCAAGTTACCGACCGAAGTGACCAGTCAAGCCGTGGTTTTGTACTGCAGATGCCAGCATACAAGAATGACGTGTTGAATGCGTTGCTACAAACGGGTGGTATCCCTGGTGTTAACGCGAAGCCTGAAATTCGAATCTTGCGTGGCAACCGTTTTGATAACGCTCGCCGCGACCAGCGGGCAAGTGAGTTTTATCGTACGGCTCAAGCGAACCAGTTTCCATATGGGCAGATTCCAAACTTGGATGATGATGCAAATACGATCAGAATCCCGTTGCGTTTGAAGCCAGGCGAAGTGCCTGACCTGAGACCTGAGGACGTGATTCTTCGCGATGGTGATGTCGTCTATGTCGATACACGTGAAACCGATGTTTACTACACCAGTGGTTTGCTACAAGGCGGTGAATTCCCATTGCCGCGTGACTATGATTTAGACGTACTTGCAGCAGTGTCATTGGCGGGGCGTGGGTTTGCTACCGGACAACAGACCGGCTTCTTGGGTGGAGCGGCTCAGAATGTGCCGCCTACTGAGTTGGTTGTGTTGCGGAGAATTCCAGGCGATCGACAACTTGCCATTCGGATCGACTTGAACGATGCAATTAATGATCCGCGTCAAAGGCTATTGGTCAAACAAGGTGACACGTTGATCCTCAGATTTAAGCCTCAAGAAGAGATCTTGAACCTGGTTTCCAACGTATTCTTTACGTTCGGTGTCTCAAGACTGTTTAACTAGAACCAAGTTGACAATCTGAAAATCAAAAAGCCCTCAACACACTTGTGTTGAGGGCTTTTTTTGGGCAAGATTGGGCGCTATGCCTTTAGTCTTCTGGGCGGCTTCCATCACCACACATCATGACGATGCGAGGCATGAATTCGGCGATCACGTCGACCAAGTCAGTTTGAGCCGCCATCACGTCGTGGATATTTTTGTAGGCTCCTGGAACCTCGTCCAATCCACCGGCGAGTAAGCGAACGTTCTTGTCGGCCAAGTGCGTTTGCCACTGTTTCCAAATAAACTGCTGCTTTGCTTTGGTACGCGACATGCAGCGTCCGGCTCCGTGAGAAGCAGAGTTAAGACTCGCTGCGTTTCCTTTGCCACGAACGACAAAGCACGAGTCAGCCATATTGCCAGGAATCACACCGACCTCCCCTGCACCGGCTGGCGTTGCGCCTTTGCGATGAACGTACAACGACTGTCCGTTATGTTCTTCAAGCCAAGCAAAGTTGTGATGGTTTTCAATGGTTGCGAGTGCCTGAGCACCTGCCAGTCGAGTCACGTTGTTGTGAATGACTTCGTGGTTTGCCGAAGCAAACCGGCCCATCAAGTTCATTGCCAACCAGTACTCCTGGCCTTCTTGGGTATCCATGTCCAGCCAGCAGAGGTGGCGCAACTGCGAATCGTTCTTGATTCGAGCTGGAGCCATGCGTCGAGCAATATCGGTGTAGCGTTTGCAGGTCATCGCGCCGGGGCCACGAGAGCCACTGTGCGAAAGTAACGCAACGTATTTACCCGGTTCGAGTCCGAACTCAGAAGCTGGTAAAGTCAACACGCCCCACTCAACGAAATGGTTGCCACTACCGCTGGTACCAAGTTGCCCGACTGCACGATCGCGGGTTTCTCTAGTCACTGCGGTAATTGTCCAATCTTCGTCTAAAACAGCGTGCTCGTTAGGTCGTTTCCATTTTCGACCGGTGCCGAACAAGGTTCCTTTTTCAAGTGCTTGGTCGAGTTCTGCGCATTGACTGGAATCGTTTTGTTGGACGGTTTCAACTGGTAGGTCGGTAATGGTCATTTTCATTCGGCAAGCGATGTCTACCCCAACACCGTAGGGAATGATGGCGTTTTCACATGCCAAAACCCCGCCGATCGGCAGGCCATATCCTGAGTGGGCATCGGGCATGAGCGCCGCCGCTCGTGAGACCGGTAGTTTGCATGCGTTGCGAATTTGACGGATCGAGTTGTCGTCGAAATCTGTTCCCCAGCTTGAGTATTCAATTTCAGACAACGGCGTGTCATTGGCCTCGAATTCTATAATGGCAGCAGCAAGTGGCCCGTAGACTGGATCCGCTGCGTATACCGCTGGTGCGGCGACGAGTTTTTTGATCAGCTTTTTAGGTGCTTCGAGCGATTTGTTTCTGGCTGCAATTTGTACGATTGAAATCGCGGTCGAGATGCAGTCTTCAGGGACACCAAGGCCCAGTAGTTGTTTTTTATTCATGCCGGATCAGACAAAATACTGGCGGATCGGTTCACCTGTTGGAACCATAAAAAAGCGGACTCAGTTAAACTGAATCCGCTTAATATTTTATCGTATGACTGCCGGTAGGTTGCTTTGTTGAAGGCAAATTATTTGACTGTGCCTAGAAAACTAAGCCAAACCGCAGTTCTTTTTGGCTTTCGTCCACGCCTGTTGGTTCGCTTCCGCGTTGCCATTGGCTTCTGGAACGTCGTCGCTGTCGACTTCGAACCATCCCGGTTGGAACTGAATAAAGCCGTGACCACCTTTCTTTTGGGAATTGTCGATCGCCAGTTTGGCGGTCAAAGCGATCGTGGCATCGGCTAGGGCAACAGGGCCATTGCAGCGAGGTTGGTTGCCGAGGTCACTTTGCTGGATGCACCATGCCCAGTGTTCGATCTCTTCGCGGTATCCTCGGCTGACTGGGCCATAACCTTCGGCAGCTTTTGCCGGAGCGGCGTCGCCACTCGCGGAGGTGTCGATAATCGCTTGCCCCTTTTTGTTGGATTTGATTCGCGACTTGTAAGACGTACCTTTGATGGGGTACAGCATGACTTCTTTTTCACGATCCAAAACCATGGTTGCTTTGGTGCCCATGACGACTTCGCCGTAGCCGCCGTAGCCATTGCCGTTGATTGAACTGTAGGTAACAACGACTCGTTTGTTGGAATGATCGTCTTCGTTGTAGGCCGGGATACCAGTTTGAGGTGGGTAACTATTCACTTTGTCTTCATAGCCGACATCAAAATTGTAGTCGTAGCCCTGACCGGGGAAATCAAAAGTGCAGTAAACGTGATCAGCTGCATCGCGATCTTTAGGAGCGGTATGTCGTCCTCCAATCGCGTGAACGCTCAACGGGTGAACGTGCTTGCCAGGTTTTTGAGCCAACGCAGAGATGAAAATGCTTGCGGCGTCGAGTTGATGCGAACCAAGTTCCGCCATCAATCCGCCACCGGTGCGATCCCAAAGACGCCAGCGGACCATTTCTTCGATGGCTGTACGAGGGCGGCTAGGGTACCACTGTCCACTTTCGATTTCTTCATAGCCGAACCGATGAGCTTGAACGTATTTGTCTTGGTCCCAAGCTTTCCACTGGGCAATCCGTTTGAAGGTCCAGTCAACGTCGTCATCGGCCGAGCATTTGTCGCTGTTGTAGTGCTCCTCGAATTTAACTAATTGCTCGGCAATTTTGTCGATGGTTTTGCCGTCTGAAGTCATTTCCCCACCAGGAATTGGAATGGCCCAAGAGTCATTTCCGGGACGATTGTTGCGATGCCATTGAGCACGGATGTGGTGGAGTTCGCCCAGTAGTCCCCATTTGATTAGGTTGACTGCGTTGTCGTAGAGAATGCTGTAGTGACGTTGGTGGCCAATCGAAAGGAATGTTTTAGTATCTTTGGCAACACGACACATGAGTTTGCATTCGGCAACACTGTGTGCCATTAGTTTTTCGCAGAGAACGTGTTTGCCGGCTTGCATCGCTGCGATCGCAATCGGAGCATGCAAAAATAACGGAGTCGCAATGATGACCGCTTCGATGTCTGGGTCGGCAATCGCTTCGCGGTAGTCTTGATAGACTTTGACGTAATTTCGCGCTTCGGTTTCAGTTTCCCAGCCATAGACGGACATCAGACCTGGTCGGGCTTTGAGAGTATTGGGAGTCGACCAGTCACCGTGAAACGCGCGGTGGACACTGGATGGGCGAATGTCGCAGATGGCTTTGACTTCGATGAAGTCAGGGTTGATGGCGCCCATCAACACATTGCCTTCGTCGCCGGTTCCGATGACGCAAACGCGTACGGGCTGTTGGGGCTTACCGTATCCAAAATACATACCAGCCACGCCCGCACCTGCGACACCGGCTGCGGCAGACGTTGCTAGGAAGCTACGGCGGTTCATTTTGTCGTGTGCCGTAACGGCTGAGTAGTAATTGTCGCGGCCGATTTCACGTTCTTCGGGTGTTAAATTGTTCATCGGTTTTTCCTTTTTTAATTGGATGCTTGAGCCAGCATGGCGGCGGGTGTTTTTATGTTATGGTTGTTTGGCTTAATTTACTGAAGGCTAACCGTAATTTAATGGCAGAGTTAAATTGGCGATTAATGTTCCACAGAGCTGGCGGTTTCACCACCGGTAAAAAATCCGTTGATGATGTAGTCTAGGCCTGCCATTCGTCCCGCCAGCGTGCCAAAAATGACAAAGCAGGCGGTCATTTCGATCCAATACAGGTAAGTTGGATTTGTGCCAGGCACCCAAAACGGTTGGGTCAAGCAAACTGACAGCAGAAACAGGCCCGCTGAAAGCGAAGCAAAGCGTGTGAATAGCCCAACAATCAAGCACACGCCAACCACGGTGTCGAACCATGGGATTACCATGTTGATTAAGTTCAGTCCACCAAATTTCGGGTTGAAGGGGCGGTTTAGCGCCAACGGGGTTTCGCCGCGTTGTTCTACGACAGGAAGCGAGTTAATTTTTGTTTCAAGTGAATCCCACATGTCGGTGGTCTCTTTCGTCCAACCGGCGAGTTTCTTGTTGCGATCGGACGCGATGGTATCGATTTGTCCTCGTAGCGAGTCAACTTCTAAACTGACGGCGCTGGCTTGTTGGCCGTCGCGTGCGAATCCATTTAGGCGGTCTTCCGTTGAAAAGTGAGCGATCAATTCGACTCGGTTGCCGGTAGCCCATTCCTTGAGTAACTCAATGTGTGTGTCGAGAGTTTCTTTCAGGAGTTTAGGTTGGTTGCGAATTTGGTTGATGGCTGACTCTAAACTTTTGCGTTTGCCAGCCAATTCGGTTGTGTTGATTTCGGTGTTGTTTTGGGATCGGGCTTCTTCAATTTGTTCCGCGAGCTTTTGGCGTTGTTTAGAAAGCTCTAGTTGAAGGTCGACACTACCAAGTCCAAAGTACGCGATCGCATCCTTCTCGAACTGTTTCCATGCTTTAATGGTGCTCTTGGTATTAATCTCGAAGGATCTCTCACCATCGATTAGGATTTCAGAGACGCATAGCTTCGTCATTCCGTTGCTATCATTAAGCATACCTTTGAAGGCTGGTGCTAAAGGGCCTTTGGCGCCTGAGAGGAAGCCATAGGCGTTGAATCCGTACTTTAGTTTGTTTGTGCCTTCTTTGAAGAAGTGAAAACCAACCGCAATGCGCAAAGCGACAATTGATACGAAAAGAACGAAGAGTTGAGTTTTGGTGAGCTTTGGGAACAGCGTACTGACTCCGGAAATACTGAACAGTCGACAACAGAGATTGGATTAGGTGCGGCCGACCTTACTGCACTTATTGAAGTTCAAAAGTAAGATCTTACCAGTCATTAAAGTATGACTTGAGGAATAGGTTTCGCATAAAGGGGACATTTTTAAAATGCGACTGTAGTTTTAATGCACCGTTTCTTGAGATCAAAGGGCAGTTCTGCCGAGCGATTTGTGCCCAAGATGTTGCAAGGTTCAAACCATCGAATACTCTGCTGGCATTAATTGTTTGCCTTTAGGAGTGCGTAGTTTTCTGATTGGAAGACCCAGAATCGAGACTAGCCGAAGGCACTAAAAATGTTTTTGGCGGCCGTGTGTTCCTCAATCCCAATTGGATTTGGGGTTTAAAAAGGGGCAATGCGTTTGTTGATTTTACGGTTGCGACGGTGAGTTTGTTGTTGCGTTAGATTGTTCTTCTAGGCGTCGCACTAGTTCTTGCAGTTGGATTTGTTTTTCTTTTGGTAAGCGTGAGAGCTTCGCGTCAAAGATGTTTTGCTCTTCTTGGGCGGCTCGTCGCTGTCCCATGAATTCGTAGCAAGATTTAATCTTTTGGTGCAGCAGCAATTCTTGGGGATTGGAGGTTAACAGGGCCCGAAAGTCATCGATTGCGGCTTGGAATTTCTTTTCTTTACTATAAAACGTTCCCCGTAACAGTCGGATCCGGCTGGCTTCCGGGTAGACCAGTAGTGATTTAGAAAGCATGGTTTCGAAGTTGTCGAGCTTGTCCAGTTTTGCATAAAGGATCAGTTCAAATAACTTGGCGATAAAGTCTCTCGTTAAGGGGTCAAATTGTTGAGCGACGTTCCAGTTTTTTAATGCCGCTTCCGTGTTGCCAAGATGGAATTCCTGCAGACCAATCAACGAGCATAGAAAACCGGTGTATTTTGTTTCGACACACATTCGATTTAACCAATCGAGTTTAATCGGAACAGCTTCTCCGGGGTCAGCGAGTCCAAGCTGGCGTGCGATCTGGATGGATGGCTTTTCGTTTTCATTACCAATGAATTGCAGTAGCAGCACATAGTTGGCATGTTCTCCAGGAGATGCACGCACGGCCCGGCAAAGGTAAATGAAGCGGTTTTTGTAGGAATTGAAATCATCAAACTCGTTGATGGAGAGAGCCGCTTTTCGCAACGCAAGAGATTTTGCTTTGACTAGTCCGACTGCTGTTTCTTGAGAGCCAGTGTGTTTGATTCCTTGGTCGGCGATGTCAACGGCAAGATCAAATTGACGGATTTCGCTTGCAGCATTGATCAGTAACAGCCACAGCTGAAGAGAATCTGGGTTGAATCGGATTGCTAATTTTAGCAGGTTGTTGATGCTGTTTGTTACTCGGCCAACCTCGGTTTCAACGGAGTATGTTTCAGGGTCGATTGCCTCGAGTTGTTTTCGAGCCAGCACGGAGGCTGGAAGCGTTGAAATTTGAACGCCACTGTTACCTTGATTCGTGCCTTCGTCCTCAATGATCTCGCGATATATTTGGTCCGCTTTGACTAAATATTCGAGTCTTTCCGCAGCCTGATCAATCTGTAATTTATTAGCGTGTGTCATGTATAAATTGGCAAGTCGAGCCTTTCCAGCCAAACTCTCTGGATCGATTGCGATTGCCGTTTGTAAGTGCTTTTCAGCGAGGCCGATAGCTCCTTGGAGTTCTTCTGGGGTTTTGTTTTTGAGCACATGAGCTGCTCGCCAAATGTGTCCATTTAAATTACCTACGGCATCATCCGGGGCAATGCTTTTCATTAAATCATTGGCTAAAAATTCGTTGCCTGCTGCCAACTGGGCGCGACCTAATTGGTATTTGAGATCTATGTCTTCTGGGTCGATTTCTACTAGTTTTTTCGCGAATGCAAGAGCCGACTCAGGGGCGTCAGGAAAATTGGTAACGTTAAAGAGGTAATAACCTTGGTTGGCTCCAATTCTCTTTGTGTCACTACGAATGTAGTCCGCTGCTACCCAAGCCCCAAGTAAACCCAATAGTGTGAAAACCGCCGGTATTGAAGCAATTGCCGCGAAACCTGATCTGGACGTCGGCCAGTTTTGTAGTATGAGACTTAGAAAGCCTCCTAGCAACTTCACTGGCATTGGTGCTAATGCGAGTAACCGAACGATTATTGAGTGGTCCTCAAGCCTCTCGTCAATCGTACTTAAGTCCTGAATAAAGTACTTAATGGTTCGAAAAGGAGCCCCAAGGAATTCAAGTATCATTTGGGGTACAGTAGAAGAATTTTCGGAATGCATCGTTATTTTGCTTGGGGCAAAGGCGTGATTTAAATAGATCTTGATACAGATTGGAGTTATTTGTCTACAACGGGTCGCAACTGTTCGGCACGTTCAACCCAAACCTTAACTTGTTTTGAACGACCATCGGCTTTGTAGCATTCGATAACCCCTTGAATGATCTTTAAGTCATTGGGGCGGTCGGCCAGCGCCTTTAAAAAGAATGCGGTTGCAGCAGCGAAACGACTACTCGCAAGATTCTTTTCTCCTTTTTCTTCAGCGATTTTACCTAACGCCAGCAATGCGCGACCTTTGGTGTCGTAAAAGTGGGTCAGGTGCCTCGCTGAAACTCCAGCACTTCGTTGACTAGCAATCGCTCGGTCCACTAATTTCAGTGCTTCCTGAGGATTAGGTTCAGGACGGGTCAGGTAGAGAAAAGACAGGTTGTTGAGATAGTTAGCGTTGCGTGGGGCTTTCTGGGTTGCCTTTAAGAATCGCTTCAGAGCTTCGACATAATCTCCGTTAGATAATGCAAACGCCCCAAGAAGGTTTTCAATCGAAGCAGGGGCATTGACGCCAGGTTGATAGATTGCTTTGGCGGTTTTAGCAACGTTAGGAATGTCGGTAACATAAAGATTGACGATATGTTGCAGGATCTTTTCATTGTTAGGGTCAAATTGGTAACCTTTTTGAAGGTAACCAACTAGTTCCTGCATATTTCCAGCATTGATTTTCTCACTATTACGATAGCGAAGTTCCTGACCAATCGCCAATAAACGCAAGCCCCATCGTAGAACCGTTTTGTTGTCCTGAAATTTTTCCAATTCTCCTGCGATCACTTTGTCGGCGGAGTCGACGTTTTCCAACCGATGTAGGCAGTCGACCAAATAGGTGGCATATTTGGTGCGGCGGTTGGAAAAACCCGTCATCTGATTAAGTTCTTCAGACAGCCTGACTCTCGCGTTGTGAAGTACAATGTGGTTTTCATCTTTTAGGTTTAGCTGACCGTTGACTTGGCAAATTTGTGGATAGAGAAACGGATCTTTTGCGAACAACTTCAAAAGAAAGTCTTTGGCCTCTTCTAGATCCCCGCTTTTTTGAGCAAGCAGTGCTTTTAAGCGAAGTGCATCGACACTGTCTTGGTCACGGATAAGTGCGTTGTCTAGGTGGGTGTTGGCGATCCGGAGGTTTTCAGCACCGTCACGCGCGGTGTGAATTTTGCTGGCCAATGCATGCTGCGCCAAGAACAAATGGGCGTCAAGAAATCCCGGTTTCGCTAATGGAGCAATTTGGTTCATGATTGAGAGGCCTTGATTTTTATAGGCGCTCGAATTCTTCGCTTGCCCCCCCGAAGAAGCGACCGAGAGTTTGTTTTTAGAAAAAAGTGTTAGCGCTATCTGGTAAAGATACTGTGGTTGATTCGGTGCCAGTGAGTTGAGTTTGCTTAGATAAATTTCCTTGGAATCCAGTTTCTTTATCAACTGCCCGCCAATTTCATTTAATTTTTCACTAGCAACTTCAGCGCCGGTATTTGTGGACTTTGTTTTTTCAAGTTCTTGCTCAAAGTCTTTCGCTAGGTCAGCTTGCGCCGCCGTAATGTTTGTGATTTCGTCCTCATATTTTTGGATCAGACTCTTTCCCGCATTTAGCTCCCCCACAATCAAGAACAGTAAGCCAAGAATCGCAAATAACAGCGACGGGATTCCATAATACAATTGTTGAGTATTGTCTTTCTCGCGCTGTCCGAGGGCAGCCGAGCCCCAAAGTCCGTTTTCACCAAAAAAGAAGTGGTAGGGGGACAGTAAAATGCTAATGAATTGTGACATGGTTCAACTGGTGGGCTAGCGACAGATATTGAGATACCAACGAGTCGGATCGGATGAGCCTCTATCTTAAACCAAACTCAAGTGTCTCTCCACAACCTCCCACTATCTTTACGTAGTTCTAGCCAAATCTTCCCTGAATAATCCGGCGACAGTTTGAGTCGCTCAAAACTGATCGCTTCCGATACACGGCCTGCCGCCGCAATAAAGCATCGAAAGTGTTTAAATCAACAGTTGCCAAGCAGCTTTTTTATGCTGCCGAGTATTAGATTTCAATGAATTTGGCATAAATAGGGGGTAGTAAGTACCAGGTAGGCCTCGTAATCATCTCGTTGAACTCTGGATGGTTGTGGTCTTACAAGAGAAAGCGGTGGGTAAATTGGGCGGTCTTGGGGGACTGTGCATTCAGGTTATCGGGGAAATTTAGTAGATCCAAAAAAATCCGAAGAATCAGCAAAAGTTGCCGAGCGAGTAGGCCGAAAAACGGAGTGGGCAGGAATGTTTTGCCAACCAATGATCCTATTTGGCGTCGAAAGACTGATGAAAAACAAACTCAAAACTCGGTTGTTCGCAGCTCTAGCACTCTCTGGGGCTAGTGTTTACTGGCCTGCTTCAGCGGTCGTCGCTCAAGTTCAAGGGGACGATTTCGGCTTCATCCAGCCGGTCGAACCAATTCGTCAAGACGATCAAGAGGCGATTGTTCCTCCCGTCCGACGGGTGAATTCGCCGGCTACAAACGTAGCTTCCCCCTTGCAGTTGCTGCGTCCAAATAACACAGCGCGGCCGCCAGCTGCAATGCCGCAGATTGTTCAACCACCAGTGGTTCGTCGTCCTGCAGCGAGGTCAGCACCATTGCCTTTTGCATCGTCCAATGTATTCAATGGAACCTACGTTGATCCAAATACGAATAGTGTGGGAAATGCTCAGCATCTAGCGCCGACTCAGAGCACACAGTCAGTTGAAGTTCAGCAGGTATCTCACGACGAACCCTTGGATAATCCTGGTCAGGCGAATGGCATTTTTGCGAAACGCGATCTACCACCAATCGTTAGCGCAGTGGAAACAGTGGCCAGTAGAGTCAACCAGCCTTTCGAACAAAATGAATTGCCACCGATTTTACTTCCAAGCCAGACGCTGACCGAGCCGGGGTTGCCTCCGGTTGTTACACCAGCAGTGGTGAACGATCGACTGCGAACTCCGGCTGAAATTAGCAATGCCGATAGTTCTGCGTTGAATGAGGAGTCCAGAGTAGAGCCGGCAGCTTTTGGGGCTAGTCCTTTATTGGTTCAGGATGCACCACCGACTTTTGATGTTGGTGATGCTTTAATTGCACCTGGAGCGTTACCATCAACCGCAGGAGAACTGCGGCCTGTCGATCCTGTCGTTGATTTATCTGGGTCAGGTTCGCGATCAAGTGCAGGGTCAGGTTCGCGATCAAGTGCAGGGTCAGGTTCACGATCAAGTGCAGGGTCAGGGTCTCGTCCGCGAGGAACCTTACAGCAAGAGTCCGTTGTTCCGGAATCGGTTGTTTCTGGTGCTTTACCAACAGCAACGAGTCCTCGCGAAACCTATTTTGAACCTGTAGCACAACAAGCTCCTGTGTTTGGCGGTTGTGCGACTTGCGGATCATTAGGCGGAAACTGCGGTTGTGGTGCGTCTCACGGTGCAGGTGTTGGTTCGTGTGCGTCTTGTGGTGACGGCGGTTGTTTTGATCCAGCGGCTGTCGAGGAACAGTTTAACGCCAGTGGTGCTAATGCATACGCTCGCCGGTATCTGATTGCTGAAGCTTTGTATTTTAATCGAACTGATGGAACTATCAGTAACTCGAACTTTGGAACACTAAGTAATTTCGATGCAGCTGGTGGAGCGAGAGTTACTGTGGGACGCCGGACAGATTCAACTCGCGGGACTGAGTTTCAGTACTCTGGTATTGACTCAGTTGAAGAGACTCAACAGATCTTTTCACCTGGCGGTTTAGCAAATGCTAGTTTCGTTCCATCCGGAGGACTAAATTTTGGTAACTTGCAATCCTTCTTCAATGCAACCGAACAGACGCAATCGACAGAAACTTATTTCCATAGTCTTGAGTTTAACAGGGTGAAATGGGGATGGGACGTGATTAAGTCCTATGTTGGCGTCCGGTATTTGTACGTTGATGATGAATACAGCTTGTTTAGCCAAAGTGGTCCACCATTTGCCCAACAAAACGGCTCCTTTGAAACTGCTGCGGTTAACCATTTGATCGGTCCGATCATCGGTGGCGAATTGTACTACGATGTTGGTTATCGGTGGTCATTGTCGGGTGTGAGTCGAGCTGGTGCGTATTTGAATATTAATCGCTTCGATACACATCTAACTAACGACAATATCGAGTTTATCGATGCTGAAGACGACAGCACAACGATTGCCTTTTCATACGAGTTCGGTATCAATGCCAAGTATCGTGTAAACAATCGGTCTCAATTCCGAATTGGATACAACATTCTGTTCTTGGACAATGTGTCGACTGTTTCCAACAACCTTACTAACGAGGGTGGTGGTATTCCAATCAGCCCAACGTTCGGTACCTCGACCAGTGATTCAGGAGATATCTTCTTCCACGGATTGTCACTCGGCTTTGAAATTTACCGATAAAAATTGAACGATAATTAAAATGTAAGAAAGCTGTCGCTTGCGACAGCTTTTTTATTTTGTCGGAATGGTAAGCAATGTTGGCATCATTTTAAGCCTGAAATAACCTGGCAATTTACTGAAGAGGTTTGGTGTGAATGAATCACCCCAGCATAATTCGCACAACTTCAATTTAATTGGCTTTGATCACGTTACATTGGTTGTTTCAGATGTTGTTAGCAGTCGGGGATTTTACGTCGAACAACTTGGGTTTCAGGAAGTGCAAAGACCCGAGTTCGACTTTGCTGGGGCATGGTTTCAGATTGGCCAGACCATGGTTCATGTCACGGCGTCGAATGAATTGTCTGGCGATGCGGGGTGGGGCGATCGAAAAGTCGAGCGTATCAGTCGGGGCCATCATGTCGCCTATCGAACAAGCGATTTTGACCAGGCACTGCAGGCAATCAAAGATTTAGGAATTGAAATTGCTAGTGGTCCAAAGGTACGCCCCGATGGTGTCAAGCAAGTCTATATTTATGATCCAGATCAGCACCTAATTGAAATTTGCACTTGAGCACTCGTTTGCCGCGTATTTGTTGAGTGGGTTCTCGAAAATCTACAGGGGCAAAAAAATGGTGCCATCCTAAGTAGGATGACACCATCAAAATTTCAGGCACTGATGATCGGCAGAAAGTTACTTCGAAGTGACTCTTTGCTTGTTGTCGACCACGGTATCGCTTTTGCTAGAAGGCTTCTCATCAGCAACTTCTTTCGCATCAGCAGCTTCTTCTTTTTCTTCGTCCTCGGCTGCTTCCGCTTCCAGTGCCTTTTGATAAACCTCCATGGCTTTTTCGTCTTCGGCTTCATGGTCGACGGAACCTAAATCGACTTCGATGTCCATTTCAGCCAGCAATCCTTCAATCGCTTCATCAAGAGCATCGCCTCGCAACCCTGTGTAGCGAATGATGCCATCTTTGTCGATTAAGTAAGTTGTTGGCCAGCCGACAACTTTCCAGTCGTCGGAGATCTTTTTGTCACCTTGATTGTTGGTGAAGCTGCGCCAGCTTAGGTTTTTAGGCTTGCAAACACTTTCGGAAATGTCCAGCGCTTTGTCACTGTTGACGCCGATGATCGTGAAGGGTTTGTCAGCAAGGGTTCTTACGAGCGACCGCTCGTGTGGGTACATAGCCCGACAAGGAGGTCACCAATCGCCCCAAAAATCTAGGAACACGATCTGCCCTCGATAATCGCTTAGCTTGAGCTCTTTGCCGTCAAGGTCGGTGCCAACGATGTCCATCGCTTTGACGCCGATGGAGAGGTTTTCAAGGATGAAGAGTTCTTCTTGGGCGTTTTTGTGCAAGTCAGAATCACCATCGAAACTTCCAAGCAGTTCTCGAAGATCTTTGTTTTCTTGTTCCAACGCTGCGAGTTCTGCCTCATCCAATAGTGAACGATCTAATTTATCGTCTCGAACTGGAATGTACTTGGCCAGCGAAATAGCGGCTTGGGTTTGCAAGTCACCTTCACCATTTTTGAAGAAATCTTGGAGGATCGCTTCGTAAGCCGGAGTAGGTGTTCGCGGAACAACCGCTAAGACTGCGGCGAGGTTGTCGTCGTCTAGGTGGTGTTCTTTGATTGCATTGAAAGCATCCGCAGTAACCGTTTCTTCGAACGAATTGAAACCAACAGCGGCCAGCGCCATAATGTCAGTCGACTCGGGCTTGGCCTTTGCCAACTCCCAAACCGATTTAACGGCTTCTTGTTGAATCGGAGCCATTCCTCGGACCGGCGTGTTAGCCAGTGGCAACAGTAATTCAATCGCCTCGGTACGCATCGCCTCGGCTTTGTTAGCCGCTTCCTTGCCGAACCTAAACAGCTTCTGAGCAGCGAACGCTTTGGTCCGCGGATCAGCATATCGCATCAGTACAACGCAATTAGCTTGAGCGGCCTTAGCGTCTTGGCCATTAATTAGCTGGACTAACATTCTAGCTGGCTTGGCACTGCCTCTTCTGCCTCCAACGATTAACGCTTGATGAAGGGCTTTGACTGCGTCTTGGTCATCAATATTCGTTTCATAGAGTTCAATGAACTTTGATACGTAGACTGGACGCGGGCTAGACTGCAGAACCGCTTTTTTTTCGTCGTCATCCTTGGCGGCATTGTAAGCGGCGACTGTTTTTGCATACTCAGTTTCAAATTCGGTTTGCAGTTGAAGAATTTGATCCTTGACGGATTTGGTCATCTCCTCAGGTTCTGTCGCCTCGTCAGAAGTTTTTGGCTCAGCACTTTCTTCCGAATCAGCTTGCTCAGATTCGGCAGGTTTGGTGCCCGTCTGGAACGCAACAGCATGAGTTGCCGGTGTCAGACACGCCAGCAACGCGAGCGGGATGTAGATCCCACGTCTTAATGGGACTCCGAAGTCTATTTGCATTTATTACGTCCTATTAGTTTTTGTTGGTGTCAAATTCATCGAAGATATAATATCGTCTCATTCAACATCTGTAAGGATAGTTTTAGTCGCTAACTCGATGATTTGCTCGTCCACTGCATCGGTTATGCGGCGCGTCTCAGTATAAATAGAGTCTGGGAACGGGCTTTAGTAAAACGTACTGTAGGTGTGTTTGGGTCGGGAAATCCCGACACGGCCGCAAATTTTAAGGTGGGATTGTTGTAGTGGTGGCATGAAATGTTCGGAAATTCACGGAGAACTTCGAATCTCTCATTAGCCCTCATGCATTTATTAAGCGGGCAAATTCAACCGCCCAAATATTGTGTATAGATTTTTCGAGCGACCGCGGGGTCGTCCGTTCCTGAAACGATCGCGCGGGAATCGGTGAACACAGTCATCGTGATGTCGTCGATAATAAAGCGAAGCATAAATTGGTTTTGTTTGACCTGACCTAGTTTTTTGAGTCGCGTTGCAAGTTCGTCGAGGTCGAGTTCTTTGTCTTCACCAAAACTCAACTGTACTGAGTTCCGGCCACACAGCACCGATGTTTGGTTGCCACGTTGGCCCGACAGCCAAACGAATTGTTGCTGTTTGCAAGTTGGGCAGTCGACGTTGTTTCTTAGCTGGCTTACATCGATCGAACGCATTTGGTTTTCCCAAAGCGAAAACACTTGCAGGTTTTTACTGACGGCGTCAAATTGCTTGGTGAGAATTTTGATTGCCTCCAATGATTGGATCGATCCGATCACGTTGATAATCGGTGACAAGATCCCAGCTGAATCACAAGTCGGGGTCGTTCCTGGGGGCGGCGGTCCGTCGAGCATCAAGCAATTCAAACAGCCCGACTGTCCCGGCAGAATGGTCATGGTCTGCCCGTCAGCACCTAGGCACCCGCCGTAAACCCACGGGATCGAATGCTTGACGGAAACGTCATTCATCAAAAAACGAATCTCAAAATTATCGCTGCCGTCCATGATCAAGTCGATATCGTCGGCAAAGCGTTCGATGTTGCTGGCATCGACGTCCGCGACGATTGGTTCAATCGCTACCGTCGAGTTGATTCGCTGTAAATGTTGAGCGGCAGCGACGGCTTTGGGAAGCATGCTTTCGACATCGTTTTCATCAAACAAAACTTGCCGTTGGAGGTTGCTGATTTCTAAGAAGTCTCGATCGACAATCCGCAAAAAACCAACGCCCGCACGGACTAGCGTTTCAGCGATCGTTGCGCCTAACGCCCCGCAACCGACCAACAGTACGCGCGCATTTCGCAGGCTCGCCTGACCCGCTTCACCGATTTGCGGGAAACGGATTTGTCGCGAGTAGCGATGTTTGGCTTGTTCGGAAAGCGGTTGAGACATGTCGTCGAAATTGGTTGATTGATTTTGATTTCTTGCCTTGATCGTAGCTTAGAGAATCATCTTCTGAATAGCCGCATTTGCGAAATAAAGTCGCCTTTTACTGCGCAAAAGTAGCGTGCTTTGAATCTCGGAAACGTAAACCAATTTCAAATATCATCCCAAGCCAGCCTGAAGCAGTTGCAACAAATGTCGCACAAAAAAATAACGCAAGGCCGCCACGCCGCTAAGACGCAAAGAGTCATTCGCAATCGTTCTTTGCGTCCTTGCGTCTTGGCGGCTTACGTTAAATCCAATCAAGGTACAGTGGAATGCCATTTTGCTTACCACTTGAAGTGCTTCGCCGTCACCGAGGCCGAGCATTCTGCAACCGTCTCCGGCGTGCCTGCCACGACGACCTGCCCGCCAGTCTCTGCCGGACCAGGGCCCATGTCGATCACCCAGTCAGCACTTTGGATCACTCGCAAGTGGTGTTCGATCACAATCAAAGAATGGCCCACTGTCAGCAACATGTCAAAACAATCCAGCAACTTCGTCACGTTGGCCATGTGCAAGCCCGTCGTGGGTTCGTCCAGCAAAAACAAAGCTCGTTTGGTTTTCGAAGCGTTCAAAAACAAACCCAGCTTCAACCGTTGAGCCTCGCCTGAAGAAAGCGTTGTCGCCGGTTGCCCCAAACAAACGTACTCGAGCCCTACGTCGATCAGTGATTTCAGTTTGGCTTGAATTTTTGGTTGACCACGAAAAAACGCGAACGCTTCTCGCACCGTCAAATTCAACACGTCCGCAATGTTTCGCCCGCGATATTTGACCGACAGGACTTCAGGGCGATAGCGAGTGCCATTGCACTGATCACAAGTTACGGTCACGTTAGGCATGAACTGCATGTCAACCGTCAACCGACCTGCCCCCTCGCATTTATCGCAACGACCGCCCGATGCGTTGAAGCTAAATTTGCTGACGTTCAAGTTTTTGGCTTTGGCATCAACGGTATCCGCAAAGCACCGTCGAATATCGTCAAAGGCCTTCACGTAGGTGACTGGATTACTTCGAGCGGACCTGCCGATCGGTGACCGGTCGACCATCACGATTTCATCGAATCGAGAATCGCCAATAATCGAGTCGAACGGCAACGGGGGATCGCAAGCGACTTCTTTCTTTTGACAAACCGCACCGTAAAGCGTTTGAGTCACTAGCGAACTCTTCCCCGAGCCACTGACTCCCGACACGACTGTCAGGCATCCCAACGGAAACTCGACATCAATGTTTTTTAGATTGTGACCACGTGCGCCCCGCAACGTCAAACTGCCACGCGGTTCTCGGCGGTTTTCTTGATTGAAACTTACGCCTCGTCGTTCGGCTAAGAAGTCGGCGGTGATCGTAGTGCCGCTTTGAGTCAGTTGTTCAGGCGTGCCATCAAATGCGATTTCACCGCCATCCGAACCCGCTCCGGGGCCGACTTCGACGATTCGCGGGACGCTGCGAATGATGTCTTCATCGTGGTCGACAACAATCACTGTGTTTTCTCGTTGGTGCAGTTTACCGATCGCTTCGATCAAGCGCTGGGTATCATTGGCGTGCAAGCCAACGGATGGTTCGTCTAAAACGTACAACGAATTAACCAGCGTCGAGCTCAAGCAAGTCGTCAACGACACGCGTTGGGCTTCGCCCGCGCTAAGGCTGCGGACGGATCGGTCGAGCGTTAAGTAGCCAAGGCCAACTTGTAGCAAGTAGCCGAGTTTGGAATCGACTTGTGCTCGCAGCCATTTCGTCGACTCGGCCACGCCGTCCGGCAGTGATAGGCCGTTGACCACATCACGGAGTTCTTGTAACGGTAGCTTGCACAAATCGGCGATGCTCTGCCCCGCCACTTGAAAGGCCAGCGCCGCATCGCACAACCGTTGTCCCGAACAAGTCTCACATCGTTCGCGGTCAAACTTGTCCGTAAAACCAAGGCCGTCGCAAGTTTCACAAGCACCAATGCGATGGTTGTGTGAAAAGAGTTTTGGCGACGCGTCCGCAAACTCGGTTTGGCAATCGGAACAAAACAGAGCATTTGAATAACTCGTTAATCGCCAGGTCTTTCCGCCGATCGTTTGAGTGTTGTCTTCGTCATCATTCGCTGCGACCAAAACGTCGCAACTGCCCTGCCCTTGTTGAAACGCAATTTCAAGCGACTCCGTGATCCGTGAGGCCGCTGTATTGCCGGCGGCCAAGCGATCCACGACCACGCGAACCGAATCGATGACAGCATCGGGAGCCAGTTGGTTTTTGTCTGGCTGCGAAAGGTCGACCGTCGTATCTCCAACGATCGCACGATTAAAACCGTTGCTCTTAGCGCCCATCAAAGCCGCCGCAAATCCCTGGTCCATGTTCGCTTGGAAGCAAATTTGATATCGCTGTCCCGCTGGCAAATCGGCCAGTTCCGCAGCAACCGAGTCCGGGGATGATTTGCGGATTTCCAAATCGCACTTTTGACAAGTCACGGTTGCGGCTTCGGTAAACAGCAGACGCAAGTGTTCGACAACTTCCGTTGCATTGCCAACGGTGGTTTTGCGATCGACGTTTCCGCGGAATGCTCGGACTGCGATTGCCGGTGGCACGCCTTCGATCGAATCGGCGTCCGGTTTGTCCAGTTGAGTCACGAACTGACGGATCTGTGGTGACAAACATTCGATATAGCGACGTTGGCCTTCGGCGTAGATCGTGTCAAACGCGAGGCTCGACTTGCCACTGCCACTCACTCCACAGATCAGTAGCATCTGGCCGGTGGGAATGTCCAGGTCGACGCCGTTCAGGTTGTTTACACAGACATTTCTAAGTCGCAGCATTATTTTCCGTTCCAATGTCGACCAGCAAGCGACCTTTGGTTTTGCCTTGAGACATCAATTTCGCTTGTTCGAATACTTCGTCCAACGAAATACGTTTAGTGATCGGCGTCAGGTCCACTTGCCATTGGTCGGCAATTTGGTTCCATAACTTTTG
>CAZORR010000020.1:15499-24645 GCA_964582115.1 uncultured Pirellulaceae bacterium | reverse complement strand
GTACCAAATTGACCAACCGGCTTATTTCACCCAACACGAATAATCCTCAACACCGGAGTCTGATGGAACCTCCGGCTAGACCTAGGATTGCAATCGGCTGTGAACTGACCAAACAATGTTAGCCACCCCACATATACTTAGGAGTCATCGGAGGCTTCAGCTACCGCCCCAAGAATTCGTGACTTTGCGTCCATTGAAAGGCCTGCAATTGAGCCATTGTTTAGATCAAAAGCACCACTTTTGGTAAATGCTTCGTTCATTTTTAGCATTTGGCTATTTAGACGCCGACTTCGCGCACAAATCAACCGGTGAGCTGCAACAGCCCATCGCTCCATCGAATTAAGTGGACGATCCATCGACGCACTGGTCAATCTCGCAGAATCCTCACAATTCAACGTCAGAATCATCCAAATTTGATGCAACAATTTCATAAGTTGATCTGCTTAAACATTAAACCAGTTGGATTCGAGGCATTTTCTCAACATTAACCTCGCACGGAAAAGCCGTACTGAAAAGTTAGAAGCGCTAATTCCCAAACTACTACAAAGTATATCTACTTTTTCGTCAGGATTTGCCAAACGAATAAGAAAACTATCCAAAAGGTGATCAGGTATCCGCTCAAAACAAGTCTGAATAATCGTCCAAAACTCATCTCGCTCCACAATTGACTGAAAATCGTTGACCGAAACCAAAGGATGCAGCAAATCGTTTATATCAAAAGAATCGCTGGCAGATATTTCTTTGTTAGCTGAACGCTTCCCACTTCGAAAATAGCTACTAATTTCATTGCGTAAAATCTGAAACAGCCAAGTCCGAACGGAAGCTTCCCCTCGAAATTTGTGGTACGCCCGCATCCCTTTAATCAACGTTTCTTGAACTAAATCTTCCGCCAAATGGTTGTTTCGCACTCGTAACATAGCAAACTTAAACAGCGCGTCTCCGTGCTGTTCCAGCCATTCTTCAGGCCGAGCTTGTGTGTCACGAGTGTTTTCTGACATGAATATATTGAACAGGTAGTTATTACGACTACATCACAGTGTAACCTTTCGGCACACGCTTGTTGACTTGGTTGAAATGAAAATCAAAAGAAACCAGCACATTCTCTTTGTTAGTTTCGGACATCGTAGCCTATCTAACACATGCTTAAAAGAGAATTTGCTCCGCCATCCGGCCACCCACCAAATCGTAACATTTCTTTAGCGGCTACCGTATCAACACTAACACCCACCGAAACAACATCTATCTCCGCAACCAGCTTCGGTCGCAACTAACTACCAACTGACACCGTCTGACAGCGTAATCAAAAAAAATCCCCGCCTGTCAACGATCGACAAACGGGAAGGTTTAGGTTTGATAGTAACGCAATCACTTGCTGTACTGCAACTCTATCCCACGGCAACCGCGGCAATCTCCGGAACCTCATAACCTTTGCGATACTCTCGCTTAAGTAATTGGTTTGCCTGTTCCGCGTGTTCACCAACAAACAATTCCGTTTCTGGATTGACGGACAACGCAGGACTAAACTTAACCTCGCCACCTTCCACGTTAACCGAATGAGCCGCTGCGTGCTTAGTCATGAACTTCACCAACTCTGTCCACTGCGGCAATTCGATCGCCTTTGCATCTTCGGCCTTAAATGTTTTCCCGGACTGAAAAGCGATGTTTGCCATATTACACCAGCCAGTACTATGGTGTCCCACTTCGACATCCGCGTTCAGGATAGACGAATCATTAGCCAAGACGGCTTCGATAAAGTTCCGTTGATGCGCTTGGCCACTGTCGCCTTTGAAAGTTCGCATCACTTTACCGTTGGCATCGTACGCCACGCCACCGCCGCGTTTCCCTTCAAACCGGCCACCTTCACAGTAAGCAATGTAACCACTTGGTGGGCCCGGATGCTCCGGTGATTTTTTCGATCCAGGTTTGACCGCCAAGTTGGTCAAAGCAATCAAGACAGGGATCGAACCCGTGTCAAAATGAGCGAAGTGAAAATTTGGAGTATTACCTGCATCATTCCAGCCGATCCGGCCACCGCCACCAAAAATCTTCTGCGGCAAACTCACCGAGTCTTGAAAAACCGTATTGCGAACGTCATCGAGAATATGAACGCCCCAGTTGCCCATCTCACCTGACCCGGTATTGAAATCCCAATGCCAGTCGTACTGCAATTTGTCTCGAAACAGCGGTTGGTCCTGAGCTGGGCCGAGCCACAAGTCGTAGTTAACGTTCTTATCGATCTGCAATGGCTTGTCACGTTTGCCAATCGACACTCGCCGCCCAATTCGATTCACCTGTGCAACTTGAATTCCACCCAGTGCTTTTTCTTGGTGCAAAAACTTCTTAATTTCAGCTTGCATTGGGTCAGAGCGTTGCTGCGTACCAATTTGGCAGATCTTGTTGTACTTACGAGCCGCCGCAACCGTTTGCTGGCCTTCCCATTGAGTGTGCGAAAGCGGCTTTTCAACATAAACATGCTTACCAGCTTCCATCGCCCAAATCGCTGCCAAACAATGCCAATGATTGCAAGTTCCAATAACGACGGCATCGATACTGTCCGACTTGAGCATGTCGCGCAGGTCGCTCCAAACCTGAGCTTTCGTGTAGATCGCCTTGGCTTGCTCAACTCGTTTCTTATCAGGGTCGCACAGCCCTGCGATGTTGACTTCCTTGATTTTGGAAAACTTCTCAGCCAACCCCATCGCTCGTCCGCCGCAACCGATCATGCCAACGTTAACCGTTTCGACTGCACTTATTTTACTCGACGCCCGCAATGCCGCCCCCGGCAAAGACATCATGACTCCAGCACCCGCACCAGCGGCTAGGATCTGTCGACGAGTAAGTTTCGGGAGAGTCGGTTTGGGCATTGCGAGGTCCTTGATAGCGAGAAGATTGCTTCGCCACGCGAGTCGTGGCTTGCTCGATTGGGAGTGCATTGTACGTCAGAAATTGCTTTCCATTGCGGTGCATTATTTCCAACATTTCGGTTATTTTCAAACCGGTCCCCACTTTAACACATCGCCTTAACCAAAGTGCCTGTCTTTCTATCATGAAATTCGCAGATTAAATCGGTTTCCCCCAGCGACAAACAACCTCCACGGCCATTGTTCACATCAGCGCCTTCGCAGCAGCCTCGATCATCCACCGTTTGCTTTTGTGCCAACCACCACCAAACACTCATAGGTTAGCTCCACTCGGCTACCGGTAAGATCGGCCAGATGCCGACGGAATTCGAGATAGTCTTCACGGCTAAGTGGTGTTCGATCGTACCCCGCGTACTTCGCTCCAAGCTGCCGAAACCGTAATAATAACTCGTCAATGCTTTCAAAAACCTGACAACGCTGTTGTCGATTAAATTCCACTGCCTCAAATCCAGAGTCAGTGAAAGCCTGACGCCAATCTGCTTCCGTCGCTAAATCATGCACTCGATTCAAACCGGGAGATACGCGTCGCCATGCTTCACGAAACTCAGGCAGCGTACCCGCAACAAACGTCGCCATCAAAAACTGCCCCCCCGGCTCAAGCAACCGTTCCGCTTCCGCGATCGCTCGATGCGGATGACACCACTGCATCGCCGCGCAGGAAAACACAACACTCGCCGTCGCATCCGGCAAGCCCGTTGCTTCGATATCCGCCACCAAAAATTCAGCACTGGCGATCCGGTCCTTGGCCGCCTGAATCATGTCTGGAGCAAAATCAACGCCGACGAGTTTAAGCGTCGGCCATCGCTTACCAATTTGCTCAAGCGCCTCACCTGTCCCACAGCCTAGATCAACCAACGTACCGGCAACCGACGGCGTAATTTGATCGACCATCACACGGCCCATTTCACGCGGTATTTCAGCAGCGTCATCGTAGGTCTTGGCAGCCTTAGAAAACTGTTTGGCAACTTGCTCACGATCGATCATGCTAAGCGACGATTCAATACTCACCGAATCACTTTCCGACGAACTATTCGGTTTCCGAATTGAACTCGCAGTCGTCGATGCGGTCGAGGAAAATTCCAACAACCGTTCGGCCAGCGCCGCTGCCTGAGTCACCGGCAAACAATGACAGTCCCCAATCACATGAAAGCTCGCGTTCGGAATCTGGTCGGCACACAGGCGACTGGTCACTGGCGAGATCACGTCGTCTGCGTTGGCTGCGATGACTTGCGTAGGAATTTTAATTCCATTTAGACGTCCGCGAAGATCTGTAACGCTCAGGATTTCATACCCCTGCTGAAGCGCAAGATCGGTTGGACGATTGCTGCCGATCCGATCCGCCAATTGATTGCGACGTTCTATATGATCTTCACCGGGCAGCTGCATCTGCAGAAAACGCTGCAACCCAACCGCGTACTTCTTATGCGATATCCGCAGCAACCGCTCAAAAACGGACGCCGAAATACCATGTGGCCAATCTTTGTCTTCAAAAAAACGAGCCGTCGGGCTGATCAACGTTAATTTCGAAATGCGATCAGGAAACTTTATCGCCGCTTCCATCGCCAGCGTCGCGCCTAGCGACCAGCCACACCAATGCGAACGATCCGGTGCTTGGGCGAACAATTCCGTCAGACAATCCGTCGCAGTAGTTTCAAGCAACTCATTGGGCGACGAATCAACGGGCGCATAACCGGCCAACGTCGCCAAATGGATTTCGAATTGCTCATCAAGCTTTTCGATCAGCCAGTCCCAAACCAATGGCGGCATATTCCAACCATGGATCAAAAATAATTTCGGTCTCACTGTTTGGCTCGAATCATTTGTCGCTCGCGTTTAAAACGGAACTTTGGGCCATCACGGATTCCAACGGCTCGCTAGCCAACACGTCAACCAAACGATCGATACTCGCAGTTTCGTGAGCAGCAGTAATCGTAAAGCGAAGCCGGCTACTACCAACCGGGACAGTCGGCGGACGAATCGCCAACGCTAAAACGCCTTGCTCTCGAAGCAATGCGCTGGCCGCAAGAGTCGCCCGTTCATCACCAACCACCACTGGCTGAATCGGCGTGTCTGACGGCAACAATTTGGCCGCCACCGTCGGCGCTTGTTGCAACAGTCTGGTTTTAAACCGCTGCAAGTTATCCAAAAGTCGATCCCGCAGCGCCGTTTGTTCAGCGATAATCTGAACGGCAGCTAACGAGGTTGCCGCCACATGAGGGGGCAGGGCGGTTGTGTAAGTGTAAGTTCTACCAAACTGAATTAGGTGCTGAATCAACAACGCATCGCCAGCCACGAAAGCCCCAAAGCTGCCCGCCGCTTTCCCCAACGTCCCCATCAAAAGCACGTTGCCGTTTGGACTAACAGCGGCATCCGCTGCCGAACCACGTCCTTGGCCCAGCATGCCAAACCCATGCGCTTCGTCAATCACCAGCAGCGAATCATACAAGTCAGCGATTTGTTTCAACTCCGCCACGGGAGCCGTATCACCATCCATACTAAACACGCCATCGGTCATGATCATGGTGCGACCGGTATTGTGTTTTTCAAACAAGCCCCGTAGCGCCGTCATGTCATTATGCGCATACCGTTTTAGTTTGGCATCACAGGCCAGTCCGGCATCGATCAACGATGCATGGTTGAGTTTGTCTTGAAACACAAAATCGTCACGTCCCAAAAACGCTTGAGCGATTGCAAGGTTCGCCATGTACCCACAAGAAAAAACCAACGCTTGCTCTGCCCCCACAAACGACGCCAACGCGAGTTCTAAATCTCGATGCGGCGTTTGGTGCCCGCAAATCAAATGCGACGCCCCACTGCCAACCCCAAACTCAACCGCTGCCGTTTGAGCAGCGGCAACCAAACGCGGGTCGTTGGCCAACCCCAGATAATCGTTACTGCAAAAGTTGTCGTATTGCTGGCCATCGACCGTGACTACGGTTGCCTGCGGCGAATCCACCGTCAAGCGCTCACGCCATCGGTTTGCGTCAACGCGGTCAGCATGTTGTTTTTGCAAATGATGTTGCCACGACATGGCTAGTTGGTTCTTTGAAGAAATTAGCAGTTTGCGTGAACGCCCGAAGTTCGTAGTACTGCCTTTAGATACTTCTAGCTGGCAACTTCGGCTCAAGGCCAGTCCGACGAACTTCTAACCCAGCCTGACCGCCTCCAGAATACCTCAACAGCTTATTGGTTGATCCCCAACTTGGCGAACAGTTCACGATCGTGATCGGCGGTTGCATTGTTTGCCGTCAACAATTGGTCACCGTAAAAGATTGAGTTTGCTCCGGCCAAAAAACACAGACTCTGCATCTGGTCATTCATCGTCTCGCGACCGGCCGATAATCGAACGTAAGCCGACGGCATCAGAATTCTCGCAACCGCGATCGTACGAACAAAGTCAAATGGATCAATGTCATCGATGTCCGCCAGCGGCGTGCCTTCAATTTTAATCAAATTGTTGATCGGAACGCTTTCAGGCGGCGGCGACAAATTGGCTAGAGTTTGCAAAAGTCCGACGCGATCGTTTTTGGTTTCGCCCATCCCGACAATCCCGCCGCAACAAACCTTCATGCCCGCCGTGCGAACATTCTCCAGCGTCTCTAAACGATCCTCATAAGTCCGAGTCGTAATGATCTCGCCGTAGTATTCTGGCGACGTATCAAGGTTATGGTTGTAGTAATCCAAGCCAGCTTCCTTCAGTTCGCCGGCATGTTCTTCGTTTAACATGCCGAGCGTCGCACAGGTCTCTAAGCCCAGCGCCTTTACTGCCGACACCGCTTCGGATACCGCTTGGATGTCTGCATCTTTGGGGCTGCGCCACGCGGCTCCCATGCAAAACCGGCCAGCCCCGTCCTCTTTGGCTTTCTTTGCCGCAGCAACGATCTGATCCAACGGCATCAACCGCTCTTTCTTCAAACCGGTTTTATAGCGAGCGCTTTGCGGGCAATAAGCACAGTCCTCTGGGCAAGCTCCCGTTTTGATACTCAGCAACGACGACAGCTGAACGGCATTGGGATCGTGATGTTCACGATGCACCGTTTGAGCCTGAAACAAAAGATCGTTAAAAGGCAACGCGAATAAATTCTCAATTTGCTCGCGTGTCCAGCTTTGAGTGTTAGTGGTTTCGCAAGTAGCTTCGGGTGTGGGCGACATATTGGCAAATTGAATCGAAAGGGAAACTTGAAACAAGTCTGAACTGGAACGAGCCATGTTCAGTCGGCGAACAGTATAACGTAGACCGAAACTGGGGTAAATTGCCAGTCTTGCCGGTTTATCTTAGAACCTGACGACTAAAACTCCATTCCGCCAGCCTCCAAAATCGTCACCGTGAGATTATAAGCCCCGTGGAGCAGCATCGCCGCAACAATCCACGGCGCACCATCGGCCAGACGCGGCATTCGCTCCTGCCGCTGAAATTCCGACCAAACTTTCACCACCCCCACCGACGCAATCAGCGAACAGGTGACATGCAGCAAAACGCAAACCGACCACCGCCAAGCAATCAGACCCGGCGTCACATCACCGAAACTCAAATAAAGCACATTCTCAATCGCCGCAAAGACGAGTGCCGAAGCGAACCCGCAAATCAGAATCTGACTTGCCGAACGAAACAGCCAAGGCCGCTTCTCGCAAATCCAGACCACCAACGCAATCTTCATAATCTCTTCGGTAACGGGCGCTGCAACAACCGTCGCGAGCACATAACTGGCAGTTCCCAGTTGCAAAAACACGGCTCCTACAACCGCGACAACTCCAGAAACCAAAGCAGCGATCAAGGTCACGCCCCACGTTGTCGCTGTCGTTGTTTGATCGACCTGCTGACGATACCAACGCAACCACGTAACCGCATCCTTAGGCGTGGAACCGGCAAGCTCACGCGACAACCCAGGTTCGTCCCATACTGAATTTTCAGGGTCCTCTTCGTGAGGCGTCATTTGCGCCCCAGACGCCGGTTTGTCGTCTAACCGAAACTGCTGCGTATCCGCACGCATCCACGGCTCATCAAACACCGACGGATTGCTGTTTACAGTTTCATCACTCTGCAGTGGCGTCGTTTTCGGCGTAGCATAGGGCGACTCATCTTTGGGCGAGTTGTCGTTGGGGCTACTCATTTTGCGGAGTGGCAACGTACGCCGTAGCGGTTGCGATTACAGCAGACATTGGCATTTGTTTCTTGGCAGCCGTTGTGTTTCCACCCACATCAGCAGGCGATATTCGAACGTTACAAATCGCATTGTAGCCTTGGGCGCGAGCGTTCTCTGCCAAACGAAGAATCACTTCACGCTTACCACGCTCTTGAAGAGTTTGATACGACTTGATTTCACCACCAAACAGGTTGCGCCATTTTGCAAGAAACGACTTCAAGTAATCGCTGGCAATGACAACTTCCGCCAGCACAAGATTAGGTGGCTGACTAGATTCCGCCGCGTTGGGAAAACTCTTGATCTGCGTTACCAACATATCGGAAATCGCGGCTTCGCGTTCTTCCAGTCTTCTAAAGTGCCGTTTTTCCACGGTCCGGCCGATGATCAGCCCACAGACCACCAGTAACAATACAAAGATTAAATACGGAGCGAACGAAATCAAATTTAAAATGATTACTTCCACGAGACCTCCAAAGGATCAACGAAATTAAGCTAATTAAAATTCAAGCTAATCAAACTTAAGCGTTGGGTTCGGCGACAACAGCCGTTCCGTATGCATAAAGCTCAGCCGCCCCCGATGTCACGGCACTGGTTGTGAATCGAATATTCACAACCGCATTTGCACCAAGCTGCTGAGCCTGAGCAAGCATTCGCTCCATCGCTTGTCGACGAGATTCCGTCAAAAGCTCCGTGTACCCTCTAAGCTCACCACCGACCAAGTTCTTCAACCCGGCTGCGATATCCCGGCCCGCATGCTTAGCTCGCACGGTGTTACCTTGCACAAGGCCAAGAATCCGAACAATCTTATGGCCTGCAATGGCTTCAGTATTTGTGACGATCATCGTCGATTTCCTTTGGTACTAATTACTTTGCCGCTTAGCCGAGCGTAGGCATTTTTGTCGCGGTTCGACACACACCCATGCTAAACAAACTATCATTCATCTGTCTTTAAGATACAGGTCCGGCACCATTCTGCAAGAATATTCTTCACTAAGCACGACGATTTTGAAATGCTGCCTCAGTCACTCACTGGGATTCTCCAATTGACTATCTGCATCGTCCGCTGAGTCATCGGCAGGTA
>CAZORR010000020.1:1452-15399 GCA_964582115.1 uncultured Pirellulaceae bacterium | reverse complement strand
TCACTGGGATTCTCCAATTGACTATCTGCATCGTCCGCTGAGTCATCGGCAGGTATCTCACAGGCTTCAATCCGAGCACGTTCGTAGCGTGCGTCTTGCCGCTCGACTGCGTTAGCAAAAAATCCCCACAGACCTCCAACCGCTGCACCAAAATACAGCGAGTTAAAAAATGTCACCTCAAAAGGCGTACTGATAGCGCCGAAGAACAAAGCACAAAAAAGCGAACTTAGAAACATACAGGCCACTTGGTACACCAAAACAACACATACCGGACGAATGTCCTTTCGCTGAGACGTTAACGAAAGGACGATCAAGGCAACCGCTGCAACACACCCTGCGATGGTTCCCTGCGGCCAATTGTTTCCAAAAACGGCCAATGGAATTGCAGCCAGACCAACTCCAATAAAAACCCGGATCAATTCAACACGAAAAACCAAAGGAACCTCAAACGTGATCAAGCAAACGAACACCTGCGGCTACTGGACCACGACATAAAAAACAAGAATAGAAAACCACTCGACTGCCTCAATGAACCTCTCGTTCTAAAAAACAGCCGACCACCGTGTTAAAGGCATCCGGTTGCTCCAATGGCGTCAAGTGACCGGCCGCAGGAATACTTTCGAACCGAGCATTGCCAACAGCATCGGCGTTAGCTTGCATTTCAGCCGGCGGGGTGATTTCATCAAACTCGCCACCGACAAACAACATCGGAATTTCAATCTCGCCGAGCCAAGCGGTTGCGTCGACTCGTTGTGACATTCCAATTTGCCCTGCCGAGATCGACGCCGGCTGTGTCGTCAGAATGGTTTGATGGACGTTCGCAATATAATCGACATCCAATGGGTTGAGTTCGTCCGCCAAATAGAACAACTTCTTAACCATCGCATCGGCGACTGGTTGAACACCTGAAACTCGGACCTGTGCGGCGGCCATGTGACGTGCTCGTCGAACCAATTCTTCGTCGTTGGCAGCACGCGTATTGGCGGCGATCATCGATTTTAGTCGCCAAGCGTGCCGACGCCAGAACTGCCAACCGACATAGCCTCCCATCGACAACCCGCAATAGTTGACCGGTTGCTTACAATCAATCGCGTCCAAGAACTCAGCCAGCCAATCGGCCAGTTTGTCCATCGACAACGAATCGGCATCGCCGACTTCCGTACTGATCCCCAGCCCATCCAAGGGATCGCTCGCCCCGAAGCCTGGCAAGTCCGGGCAGACCACTCGGTAGCTGGCCTGAAAAAAGTCGATCTGCCTTTGCCACATCGAGTGATCCAGTGGAAAACCATGAATCAGCAGCAACGTTTCCCCTTTGCCTTGATCGATGTAGCTTACTGATCGACCACTTAGCTGCAACGTTTTCCCCAAATCCATTGGACAATCCTACTAAAACAGCTGCGGTACAGAAACGAGCCAACAAACCAATAATACGATCGCGAGTGCGATTGGGATAAAGTGAATGTACGGCAATTGCACTCCATACCCGCGTTTGCGAATCAGCCAAAACTGCATTGCATTCCAAGGGATCTGAGCAAACACAAAAGGATACAACAAAAAACCGGCGGGATTAAAACTCCAAGCCCGTTGTAATTGCCCGTGGCTGATCGATATAAAAGATCGAGTTAATCCACAGCCGGGGCAGGGGAGATTAAACAAACGCTTGGCAGTACAAAGTTCCGGCAGTGAATAATTTGCACCGGGTAAGAAAACCGACCGCTGACCTTCGGATCGCATTGCAAACGACATCCCGATCACCACCAAGCCGATTGAAAACAAGACCGCATGTGTCCACAACAACCCTGACTCCGCTTGCGACGGGTAAGTCGCTGCCGGAACAGGATTGTCACTCACCTGGTTGTGCGAGGGATCAGTCATTCCAAAACTTTGGTGAAAACAAAACAAGTATTGGGAAAATTTCCAACCGCCCCAGCATCATCAGCAACACAAACAGTGATTTTGTAATCGCAGAAAACGCCGAATAATTTTGTGAAGGCCCAACGACACCAAGCCCCGGTCCAATATTATTCAACGCAGACGCAACAGCGCTGGCCGAGTCAATCAGTTTATTTTCCGAAGGGCCGCCCCAAGTCGAATCGGGCTCAACTCCGACAACGAACAAAAAACTGACCATAAACAAAAACATGACCAAAGCGAAGTAGACCAAGATTGAGTGTCGAAGTTTTTGGTCGTCTACCGATTTACCGCTCAACTTCAACAGCTGTACTTCGTTAGGGCTAAATGTTGTCTCGACTTCCATTCGCAAGATCTTGATGAACAGGATATGCCGAATCACTTTCATGCCACCGCCCGTGCTACCCGCACAGCCCCCAACAAACATCAACGCCAACAACCAGCCTTTTTGCATATCATGCCAAGTATCAAAGTCAGCCGTCCCAAAACCTGTCGTGGTCAACACCGAGACCACTTGAAACAAACTATTGCGAACCCCGCTTTCGACCGTACTGAATTCGGGGATCAAACTTCCAAACCCGAACGCCAATAACACAAACGTCGACACCATAATGATTCCGATGTAGCCACGAAACTCAGAATCACGAAGCAATTCGATCGGCTTACCGATCACCGCGAAAAACAGCAGTGTAAAGTTTGCCCCGGCCAAGATCATGAACAAGATCACCACGTACTCGATCAGCATTCCGTTAGTGGCGTCGTGCAACGCGAAATGCCCCAAGCTACTGTTGTAGGTACTAAAACCTCCGGTGGCCATTGTCCCGAACGAGTGACAAATCGCATCGAAGGCCGTCATTCCCAATAGTTTCAAGATCAATGCCAACAAAACATTCAACGCAATATACACACCAGCAAAGTTCCAAGCGGCATGTTGCATCCGAGCACTCGCAACGTCTTGGGTTGGGCCAGGCACTTCGGTTCGCATCAACGCCTTGCCTGCGGAGTTTTGACCTAACAAGACGACAAACAAAACAATGATTCCCAGCCCGCCTAGAAAGTGCGTGCTCGATCGCCAAAACAAAATACAATGTGGCACGAGGTTAGAGTCCTCAAGGTCATTCAGCACCGTCGCTCCAGTGGTGCTAAAACCAGACTGCGCTTCGAACATGCCGTCGATCAGTCCCATTTGTACCCATTGCATACGATAGTTGGATGCTCGATCCACCGGCGCGTCCGCAACATCGCTGGGTCCTAGCAGCCACCCCGAGAATTCTGGCTGTTTTTGCAACGTGTGAAAAACGTCAACCGCGTTGGTGACGCCAGAATGCTGCCTCAATTGCCTGCTAGAAATCCCTCGTGCATCCGCATTGATCACTGCCGTCAGAACGCGATGCTGTTGATCACTGACCGTGGTTGCATTCCAAGCGTTCCAGATTTTAAAACGAGACGCAGCAACCCACACTTGATTGGCCACCATGGATTCACGAATCGAAGGTCCACGAGCAGTGCCGCTAAAAACAAACGGCAAGGCCCCCAAAAAAGTCACCAACACCCAACTCAACGCGACCGCCGCCAGAGCTTCTTTCCGGAATACTCTTTCTTTTGCCCGGCGTCCCCAAAACCACATCCCCGCGCCCAGTACGCCACAAATCGCAGCACTAATCAACAACCCATGAATACCTGCGTGCTCAAACCGGTCTTGAGCAATACTTGTATTCGGATGCGTGTGAACACCAAATTTCGGCCAAGCCCAGATCAGACTGAATAACATGAACCCGCCGACCAGCAGCACAAGGATGCCTAATAATTTTGAGACGAGACGAAAATTCATGATCCGATGCCAAAGTTTCGTTTGAAGAATACGGGAACGGCAGTTGATGCAGTGTTCGAGGCGGCTTGCGATAAACGAGCTAATCGTTGTCGCCCAGCATCGCCGGTTCCTCTCGAGCCGCTTGATCGTAGTCGGCCATTTTACGGTTGATCAAGTATCCGCCCAAAAGAATTGACGTTGGCAGTACTAATAGATAAGTCATCAGGACGAACTTTTTTTCTGGTGGTGCTTCCAGCGAGTTGCTTAAATAATTCACGCCAACAATGACTGCTAAAAATATGGTATGTACCAACCTACCAAATGGAGCCGTCAATCCAATAAACATGCCCAACAGCACGCACAAAACTCCTGAGATTGCCGTCACTGAAAACAACATCGGCCGGGGAATCGCGCCGAAAGCTTCCGCTTCTGACAAAGCTTCCCCGGATTCCCGCGCCGCGCTTAGGCTGGCTTCGTACTCGGGAAAAAAAAGCGTCGCAACCGCAAGCGTAACACAGCCAACGATAAACCACTGGCCCACGACGCCGGAGGCAATCGTTAGAAAGCTGCGGAACATTAGCATTGGTGGAACGGAACCGTCACGAACAGTCATAGCGGGTGGCTTCTCAAACGAGCGAAATGAAAACGGACTAAAATTGAAACGGAGTAAATTCGGCGTAAGTGATTTAGCTGCGAAAAATAGCGCAGTCACTGAAACGGCATTGTAGCGTAATTTGCCAAACGAGTTGGTGACCGAGCAAACTGGGTGACGGTGAGTCGTTTCGACAGCATCTTGGCTGGTAGGTTTATTGGCGTCGCACGAATTTTAATTTCTTTTTCAAACCCGCCATGTTCGGCGGGACTAAACGCAATGTGTTTTCGTCGTCCACGATCACGTCAAAATCGGTCGTGTCGTCGACCAGTTTGCACCGAATTTTAGCCGTTCGACTTTCTGCGTCGTAGGAAAGAAACTTCCAATTGCCTTGCTTTTGAGTCGACATGTTACCCATGTTCGTTGCGGTGGCTAGGTAACCGCTGTTGTAAAACCGAATCAGCATGGGGGGCGCATCGCCTGCTTTTGAATGATCCACTGAATCGGCAGCAGCAGATGAATCATCTGGCCCACCGAGATTGACTTGCCCCATCAAGTGATCGGCTGTCGCGATTTCCCAATCGCCGACAATTCTTGATCGATCTGGATCGCCAGTGCAGCCAGAAAATGCAAGCACAATCAGAATGCATGTTATTTTGAAAGTCGTAAGCATGGGTTTCATCGGGCGGTTGCTAGTACGTTGTTTCGGAAAAAAGTTGGGATGGTGATCGGATTCGCCTTGGTTTTCCCAAAAACAAATCACTCAACGGCCCCAACCCCTAACCCGAAACTCGGTACTGGTTTGCGGGAGGTAAAAGTGTTTTTGGTAAAGTTTGATCATTGTAACGATTTCTCTGATTGGCGTGACCGTTATGACCGATAAACGCAAAAGGCAGCTGTAGTTTGGCTGATAATCCCGTTGTTGATTAGGGCTTTTGATTGGCCCACAATTGAACCATTTTTTGTTTGGGGGCGAGTCAATGAGTCGCTATTTATTGTGTTTATTGAGCGTGTTTGCGATCAGTGTCTTATCAGTCGGATGTTGCGGACCAAGGGGCTGCGGCGTCGGTTGTGGTGTTCACTCATGCAATGATTGCGACGGCGCTGGCTACGGTGAAAGGGTTATTCCTCAACGCCCGTTCGATCGATTGCGTAACGGCAGCTTGTTCTGCGGCAGTGGCTGTGGTGAAGTGTACGTCGACGAATGGATCAGCACGCCTCCAGATTGTTGCGGACCTTGCTCCGGCACTGACTGGGTTGGCGGAGCTTCTCCTTGCTCGCCTTATTGCTGGCAACCAGGTGACCTGTTTCGCCGATTCAACTTGGGTTTGCTAGGTGGCAGGTATTGCACTGGTGCTGAATCTTCCGCCCCCTGTGGTTGCGGCGGTGGAGGTTGCAGCGACGGAAGTTGCGGCTCTACAATAGTAGAACATGCACCAGAATTCGGGTCAGCAGTGAAGTCATCTTGTGGCTGCTCAAGTACTGCATCGTTTTCACACCAAGGCTCATCGACCATTCGTTCTGCGAATCGTCTGGCCCCACCGAAGCGAGATCGCCTAACTAAACACTACTAGACCAAGCACTACTAAACTAAAGAAATTCACAAAAGGCCCTTGCGATTACTACCGCAAGGGCCTTCTGCGTAAACGGTAACAAAATCACCTTTGTCGATTTCGAGTGGCTGGATTCAAGCGGACTAGGACTTGGAATAGCCTAGTTCTTTGATGATCGACAGCATTTCTTCGTAGGTGATATAGCGTCGACGATTGACCAATTTGTATTGATCGATCGTCCGCCCAAGTTCGGCAGCCTCTTCAGATAGGCTTGAGTGACTGTCCGAAAACTGACGCCGCTCCAAACCCGGGGTCGAACGAACCTGCCCGCCCATACGGCGGTCTTCGAATTGCCCATCGGTACTCGGCATTGAGCCAAACGTTTGATGTTCTTTGCTCATGTTTTTTTCGGGGTAAAGAATGGTGGTAGGATCATTGGTTGACATCACATCGCGGCTTCGAACGGTTGTCGGTTTTGATGACAACGGAGGGCCGTGTTGGCAACCTTAATTGCCAACTCAATCGGCGTTCATATAAGCCTACGTCCGATTTTCGGCATTTATGACGGTCAATTTCAGCTGTAACAGCAAATCGATGATCGTTGGGATGAATCCGATAAAACGATTGAATAATTATACCGATCATATTGAACGTAGTAGTTACCTGAAACCGATCCACACCAACGATTGAGGCACGTTTGAGCTCATTCAGTCCAGCGTCAATCCAAGCCGCTTCCTTTATCGTTGCAGAGGATTTGCAAACATGACGATTGGCAATTGCGCAAATTCTTTATCAGTTCAAATAAATAGAAGTTAACTGCTGATGGATTAAAATAACGTACCGAAATTTCCCAAGATGCAGTTGCTTATCTCGAATCGTATTTGATGTTTATCTTTTTCCCCACGGGCACTGACGCCCCGATCTACCACCTACCAATCATGACCGGCATTACCATTGCCGTGAATGTCGCGGTGTTCGTTGCGCAGTTGTTGGTCCCCGGTTTGACAGAAACGTTTTGGCTTGAGTTCGGCACCTTCCGACCGCACACGTGGTTGACCGCAGCCTACTTGCACGCCGATTTGAGCCACTTGTTCGGGAATATGGTGTTTCTATTTATTTACGGCCTGATCGTGGAAGGCAAAGTCGGCTGGTGGCGATTTGCACTGATATACAACGCTTCCGCAATCGTGGCGTCGTTATTGATCAATCTACTTGCGTTCTTTTCAATCGGATCTGGGTTGGGAGCCAGTTGTGCGATCTTCGCCATCATGGCAATCTGTTTTTTATGGGCTCCGGAAAACGAAATTGAGTTCCACTATGGTGCTTGGATTTTCTTTCGGCCATTTGGCGGAAATTTCAGTGCTTCACTGCAAAACGTTTGCTTCTTTTATGTGGCGCTCAATTTTTTGACAGCCGCATTCACGGGGTTTGCTCTCTCTAGTGCTGTCTTTCACTTGCTTGGGTTAGTTCCGGGAATCGCAATTGGCTGGGGGATGCTCCGGTTGCGACAAGTCAATTGCGAGGGCTACGATTTTATTTCGATCTGGGCCGGCAAACGTGGGCAAGCCCAGTTGACGACTTCCGAACAAGCCGATGCGAATCGCGAACGAGCCGAGCGAATCGCTGCACGCAAGCATGAACTTGAACAAGGCTTAGAGGCAGTTGATCGCTACATCGACCTAGGGCATTACAAAAACGCATACAAACGCTTTCAGAGTTTGGCGGTATCGCGTCCCAAGCTACGGTTATCAGAGTCGCGATTGATCAAAATCATCAACGGTCTAGAAAAGATACCAGACGAAGACTCTCTGTATCGCCAACTGATGGTGTACTACCTTGAACAGTATCATCAATTGGCGGTTCCCGTGCGTCTCAAGCTTGCCAAACGTTACCTGGATGACGAGCAACCACGTGGGGCTAGTAAAATCCTACAGCCTCTAGCCAGCCCCGACAGCAAATTGCAACTTTCCCCATCACAGCAAAAAATGCTTGGACAATTGCAAGCCATCGCCAAACGCCAGATTGCCGAAGGGGTAATCGAAGTACAAATGGACGATTAATCGTCACACAAAAACCGAAGTTACTTTAACTTGGCAAACACCATTCGACCGGCACTCGTTTGCAACATGCTAGAAACGGTCACAGCAACTTCGTTTCCGATTTCTTGACGGCCCTCTTCAACAACGATCATCGTACCGTCATCTAAGTAGCCGACTCCTTGCGTGGCACCTTCACCCGCTTTGACGATCTTGATCTTGATCAATTCACCTGGCAAGAACACTGGCTTCAAAGAGTTAGCAATCTCATTCAAGTTGATAACCGGGACGTTTTGCAGCTTGGCAACTTTATTAAGGTTAAAGTCGCCAGTAACGACTTTGCCATCTAGATGGCGAGCAAGCAGCAGCAGTTTCATATCGACCGGATGGTCCTGCATTTCAGGAAGCTCACGCTCGTAGATTTCAAAATCAATATCGTTATTCTTTCGAAGCCGATCTAGGATATCTAGCCCACGACGACCACGAGAACGACGCAATTTGTCGTTGCTATCCGCGACAGCCTGAAGCTCTGCCAACACAAAACGTGGCATGATCAGTTTGTTATCAATAATCCCAGTTTCTAGCACATCGGCAATGCGACCGTCGATCACAACGCTAGTATCCAGAACGTAGGGCTTGGATCCTTTTACGTCTTTGTTGAATTCAACATAAGGAATCACAAACCGAAAATCATTGCGAGTCTGCCAGAGCATACTCACGCAACCGTAACACAGACAAACCCCAGCGAAGGCAACCAAGATCGACCGCAGTGTCTCGGCGGACATTTCAGTACCACCGAACGTAAAGGTTGACTGTAACCCAAACAGCGGTGCCACGGCCAAGTTTACGATATAAGTCAAGAACAAGCCCACCAGCAAACCAAAATAAACGCTAGTGATCATGTCGATCCGTTTTTTCTTGATCAAAATATCAATCGCAACGGTAGCGACGGCCCCCAACAAGAAGCCACCAAACAACAGCCATCGACCCAACCCCGTGGTCGCATCTTGCGAACCATCCGCTCCAGTACCATTAAATTCCGGGTTGGCAGTCAACGTCATCGCCATACCAATGGCGATCAACATAAATATTCCGCGTAAAATCCAAAGTGCCATTTCAAAGTCCGCTATCTATACCCAACCGGTCCATATAACCCGTTGCGGTGAAACCATAAAGTAGTGCAGCAAGTTGAGCCCCAAGCTTGCCACAAAGCAAATTTCTACAACCGAATGATCGCATGATCGATTCAACGGCACGAAGAAAAACTGAGCCGCACATGGTACTCATCCCCGCACTGGTTCTACCACGCAAAGTGATGTAGTTGCAACGGTTTTATAGAAAAAAATTGTGAAACTCGCTCACCCCGTTCCGCCTTACCGGGGTGGGGGAGTTATGAAAACACTTAAATCACTGCATACCCTAAAGACACGCCCACTAGCCGGCATTAGCAATCAAGCACCAGTTGTGTGCGTTCGGTGGAAAGTATCCTCGAAAAACTTATCCGTCATCCCAGCAATGTACTCGACCGCCATCCGGGGAGTGCCAATCTGCTGAGCACGGTCTTGATACTTCTTAGGGAACAAATCTGGATTGTCGCAATAAGTGGCAAACATCTGCTGCACACGATGTTGCGCGAGATTGCGGATCTTGATCAACTTTGGATGGCGATAGACTCGCTGGTACAAAAACCGCTCGAGCTCTTCCTTTTGCTGTTCGATCTCTGCCGCATGCCCAAGCCGAAAATCGCTGCCCATTGCCTCTTCGGCCGATTTAAACTGATGTTTTTTAAGTTCAGCCGCACAATGAGACAACAAGCAGGTCACTTGGAAATTTAACAACCGATGCACCAACGCCTTTCGCAACAAATCGTCATTCAGGTTGGCAAAGTTTTTCCTCACAAAACTCAGGCTGTCCTTGATCAACGTCAGGTGTTTCATTTCTTCAATGTTCACCAACCCAAGCTTGATCGCATCGTCGGTATCATGAGCATCGTAGGTCGTGCTGTCAGCGGCGTCGACCAACTGGACCTCCAGTAGTGGCGTCTGTCCTTTGAGTTTTTTGTCGACCCGACACAGCTGTCCCATCAGCGCTTCGTGTGTCAAATTCAACCCGGGAAACTCATGAAACCGAATCTCAATTTCTTGGACGATCGTAAGCCCAAACTGATTATGCGAAAAACCGCCAACATCTGCCCCGCACTCGTTGAGTGCGTCTTCACCACAATGCCCGTAAGGCGGATGGCCTAGATCATGCAACAACGCGAGGGCCTCAATCAAATCTTCGTTCAGCCCCAACGAACGTCCAATCGTTCTCGCAATCGTGGCCACCTCCTGCGTATGAGTCAAACGAGTGCGATGATAGTCGCCCATCTCGCCAGTGAACACCTGCATCTTCCCGCTCAAACGGCGATAAGCCGAACTATGCAAGATGCGATCACGGTCCCTCTGAAAAGGCCCCCGGTAAGCGTGTTCTTGCTCCGGATGCACTCGTCCCTTCGAGTTGGCACTGTACATCGCGTACGGTGCGAGCAATTTTTTTTCTCGCTCGTGAACCCAACAGGAATTTTGGTCGGCCATCTTACTTACCTTCCGGCGATTGCAAGTATGCCGCAACCATACCGACTAGCAGTCCAATTCCATGAGCCCAGTTGGCAACGTTGGTTGGAAAAATCCGAATTTGAGCGGGTAAATACTCAGCGAATATACAACCGAACAACCACACCATCATGATAATGATCGAGCTCTGCGGAATTCGAAACCCAAACTTCGGGTCGAAAATTGATTTGACCCAAACGTACCCAAACACGCCATAGACCACACCAGACATTCCCCCCAAGCTCGTTATTAAGTACTCGCCCGAAAGATGCGGTGCGATCCCTTGCAGCGCCACAGGCACGGTGCACTGCACAAAGTTAGGGATCGCCGATGCCAACAGAACCAACATCAACAAACGTCTCCAACTGTAACGACGTTCGACCAACGCGCCTAAATTGAAAAGCATATACAAGTTAAAAACGATGTGCATGACACCGTAGTGAATGAAAATCGGCGTGAACAAACGCCAAACTTCCCCACGCAATAAACTAGCCGTTCGTAAACGCAGATCGTCTTCCTGACCAGTGGCAAGGTAGGTCATCGCCAATTTCCCACCTTCGGGAGCACCGACGCAAGTAAACTGCAACCAACGATAAATCGGTTGGGTTCGGTGGGCGAAAATCGCTGCTCTGTCTTCCGCGTCGATCTGTCCGTTTCGATTTAAGTCGCCGTTGCCACCGGGCAGCATCCCGAAATTTGTCAACAAACCCACCACACCGCAAAGAATAATCAACAACATGGTCAAGTGCGGCTTTTTGTCCAGACCGCCACGAGCCACATGCACGATGTTCTTTTGCAACGCTTTTGTTTTTTTGGCTTGCTGCTTTCGGATTGATTTCGCTTCCGTTAAGGCAGCGGAGTATTTTTCGTCGGTTGGATTTTCACGAAAAGCAGCTAGTTCAGCCATCGCTTCAGAAAGCCGATCTTCGTCTTTAACCCAAATTTCGGGCGGATCTGAACTGGCGTCGAAATGGCCTTCAATCCCTTGAACTAGCAAATAAGCCAAAAACGTTTCCGCCTGATGCGGACTATCTAAACTGCCAAGGTTTCGCATTTGATGAAATTTATTGGAATGGCGTGGGTAATGAAAGGAAACAAGGAAACGGTTGCTACATCAAAAAAGGCTATCAAATGCAGCTAGTCACCAAAAAATCGAGGTTGCGACGATCGAGAAATTTCACGAAGGTGACTTAATTATCAATGATAACAGGCTGCTCTGTCTAGGACGGTGATGTCGCAAAACCCAACCAACCCCGTATCTCCCATTGGGGCCACCAAAAATCAACCTCATATCGTGCGCCCATCCCAGCGTAGCATCCCAACCGACACTACCGCTGCGCCAACTTCAGAACAATCCGAATCTAATAACACAGGCCCTGACCAAAACTTGGTCAATCGAACTCGGCATCAAATCCGCACTTTGGCTGCCGAAGTCGAACAACTGGCCAAATCGGACTGCACCGAAGAAGAATTTTTCGAAGGCTTCCTGACTCGCGCGACCAGCGCGTTAGCCTCTATAGGCGGAGCAATTTGGATGCTGGACGACCAGCGGCATTTGCGTCTACGCTACCAAATCAATCTCAAACAAACTGGCTTGCCCGAACGCCCCACTGCGCAAACTCAACACCATCACCTCCTGCAACGCGTCCTGGCCAGAGGCGAATCAACCTTGGTCGCACCTCAATCAGGCGCGACCGAATCGACTGGCGGTGGCGATGCTGATGGGGCCAATCCGACTGACTTCTTGTTGGTGTTAGCGCCGCTCGTGGTCGATCAAAAACCCGTCGGGCTGATCGAAATCTTTCAGCGGTCCGCCACGGGCCCCAATACCCAGCAAGGCTACTTGCGTTTTTTGAATCAAATGGGCGAAACCGGCAGCCGCTACCTCGCCAACCACCGCATTCGTTCCTTTGCTGCTCAACAACAAATGTGGCACCAGCTGGAACAATTCATTCGCTCGATCCACCAAGGCCTCAACACTAAGAAAACCGTTTACACGCTCGCCAATGAAAGTCGTCGGTTGATCGATTGCGATCGCGTTAGCGTAGCATTAGGAACTGGCCGAAACTGTCGCGTGCAATCCGTTAGCGGGTTGGATTCGATCGAACGTCGGGCCAGTCAAGTCAAACAGTTGAACTTGCTGGCCGCCGCCGTGATCAAAACTGGTCAACCGCTGTGGTACAACGACCAACACGCGGCCCTACCACCACAACTTGAAACCAAGCTCCAACGTTACGTCGATCAATCGCACACCAAAATGCTGGCAGTAATTCCGATGATGGAAACCAGCGAAGCACCAGCGATCGACGAACCAGGCAAAAAACGAAAGCCCGCGCGACCGATCGGTGCGTTGATCGTTGAGCAACTTTCGGATTCGCGAATCTCTCCGACCACTCAGCAACGCGTCGATGTCGTCGTGCATCACGGCCAAACAGCATTGACCAATGCCAATCGGTATAGCTCCGTCTTCTTGATGCCTCTCTGGCAGTTTTTAGGCCGGCTTAGTAGGATCTTCCATGTGGAACAGCGTTGGAAAACCGCCACCGCCACACTCGCTATTGTCGGCACAGGGTTGTTCCTGACGATGTTTCCATACACGTTCGGCTTGAGCGCCAACGGGCGTTTGGTCCCCGAAACACAGTTTGAAGTATTCGCCCAAACCGACGGAACGATGGAAGAAGTCTTCGTTTCGGACACCGGAGACACCGTCGTTCAAAAGCAACAAGTGCTCGGTCGCATGAAAAACAGCGATATCGAACTGGCCATTTCCGGCATTCACGGCCAAATCGCAGAAGCCGAATCCCGAATCGCAGCCAACTCCCAGCGTCGATCCTCGGGCAAACTCGAGTTGAACGAAAAAACAGAACTCGAAAGCCTGATTCAATCCGACAAACAAAAAATCATTAGCTTACAACGTGAGCTTGATATCCGGGTCGAAGAACAACAACTGCTAACCGTAACCAGCCCGTCCGCGGGACGAGTCGTCAACTGGAACGTCAAGCAAAACCTGACCAATCGCCCGGTCACTCGCGGTCAAAACCTAATGACCGTGGTGCCACCGGAGGCGGTATGGGAACTAGAACTAGAAATGCCTGAACGCCGGATGGCTCACCTTTTCCGCGCGATCAATGACAGCGAAGACAAGCTAACAGTCACCTTTGGTTTGGTTTCCAATCCCGGCACCGAGTACACCGGAACGCTAATCTCGGTCGACCGAAAACTAGAAGTCTACAGCGACGATGGCAACGCCGCGCTGGTCCGTGTCGCCTTTGAAAACGCCGACATCGTTCAAGACTTACTGCGCACCGAAACTCGCGTGACCGCCAAAGTGCACTGCGGCGAACGCTCAATCGGCTACGTGATTTTCCACGAACTAATCGAAACCGTGCAATCCAAATGGATGCTTTGGTTTTAGGTTTCCCAAAAGGTTTGTAGTAATGCCTTCAGGCTA
>CAZORR010000020.1:0-1352 GCA_964582115.1 uncultured Pirellulaceae bacterium | reverse complement strand
CCCACCTAGTCCATCTTTCCCATCGAGCTACGCAACTCCTGACGATCGTGATCGATCAGCGCGTCGGTAATCATCTGCACCGATCCCGCCATGATCTGGTCCAGCTTGTACAGCGTCAGGCCAACTCGGTGGTCGGTCATGCGATTTTCAGGAAAATTGTAAGTTCGAATGCGTTGACTACGGTCACCCGAACCCACCAAACTCTTACGTTGATCCGATCGGCTTTGGTCTTCTTGTTGGCGATAGTGATCGTAGAGTTTTGACATCAGCATCCGCATGCCCTTCGCCAAGTTCTTATGTTGCGAACGCTCTTCACAACACTTCACCACCACTCCCGTTTCATGGTGCGTGATTCGAACCGCCGACGCGGTCTTATTAACGTGCTGTCCACCAGGACCACTCGCTGCGATGTATCGCTCGACCGTGTAGTCGTCTTTGGCCAAATCAACTTCGACCTCTTCCGGCTCGGGCAATACCGCGACCGTAGCGGCCGAGGTATGAATCCGGCCCTTGGTTTCGGTATCAGGAACACGTTGCACACGGTGACCACCGCTTTCGTATTGCAGTTCCCGGTAACAACCTTCGCCTTCGATGGACACCGTAACGTCTTTGAACCCACCCAACTCGGTTGGGTTTGAATCCATCACGCCGAACTTCCATTTTTTGCTCTCGCAATGTTTCTGGTACATTTCGAATAAGTTCCGAGCAAACAAAGCCGCTTCATCGCCACCGGTACCGGCGCGAATTTCAACCACGCAACGTGAACGGTTTGCGTCTTCCCCGCCGATGGTCATGTCCAGCAGTTCATCCCACAACGATTCGCGTTCGGTGTGAAGCGATTTCAATTCGTCTTCGGCCATTTCTTTTTCGTCGGCATCGCCTTCTTCGGCCATCTGGCGGACTTCTTCCATCTCGGCCAAGACTTCACCGAACCGGCGGTACTTGGTTGCGAGCTTGGCGATCGAGCCATGTTCTCGGGCAACGGCCGCCATTTTTTTGCTATCAGCCTGAATGGCTGGGTCCAGCATATTGGCTTCTAGTTCTTCAAAGCGTTTTAGCTTTTCGTCTAATAATTCGCGCATGAATGGTTCCTAATCGAAATCAGTTTTGTACGGTAATCAAAGAAAGTTTTCGCTCAGACTCAGATCAAGGCGGCGAAAACAGGAATAAAGGCGACACAAGGGCAGGGCCGGCACGTCGTCATTCAAAACGTGGGCCTATCGGCTGCAAAGGCAGCTATGCATGGAAAACAGATTTCGCCAGAGATTTCATTATTGGTTCATTCGGGTGTTGTGATGTCAGAACTATAACATCGATTCTTGCTCCGGCAAAGCGCTGAGCAATATTTGTCA
>CAZORR010000019.1:17697-25441 GCA_964582115.1 uncultured Pirellulaceae bacterium | reverse complement strand
CGACAGCCGTTACGCTGAACTCTGAAGCCTGGGCGAACTGACAACAACAAAAATACAGTCCTGCCTTGCACCGACAGCCTACCAAAACAGTCATCGTGCCCAACACTGTAGGTCACCAATTAACTTTTTCGATTCTCCCGTCGAATCCTTCTTTGACTTCGAGCGGGAAAAACTCTTTTAATCGCTCGACGTCCCCCGAATCGTAATCGAGATCAACATGGGGTCGTCGGCGATTGAACGCAATCACAGAAACATTATATCCCCAACTACGAACTGCTGCGTCTCGACAATCCAATCCTGCAAACACCAATTGATACAGCAGCAAACCGGCATTCCAAAGCGATAGATGCCCACCAACGATCTCATGCTTCAATGGAGGAACCGTGATCGCAATAACACCGTTCTCTACCACAATCTCCATCATTCGACTAATAAACGCGCCTGGATTCGGCTGGTGTTCCAAAACATGACTTGCCCAAGCACAATCGAATTTACGCTGGAAATCAAGCGTCATAAAATCACCACGAACGTACGTGTAATCCGATTCACGTCGATCGAAATAAACAGAGCTACCAAAATCGACGGCCGTCACGTTTTTTCCTTGCTCACGAAACACCGCTGAATGCAAGCCAGCGCCAGACCCAATATCGACTACCGAATCAAACTTATAATCAAGGCACAACTTCTGCAAAGAAAGATCTGCAAATGGCACACTATCAAAAGGGGCGTCCGCCGTTTCAATGTTCTCCACCGGAACAGCTGGCATGACTTGCTTTTCCTGTTTGCGTGTGAACAGGCGCTTAATCTCTCGTTTAACTTTACTCATACCAACCCTGTCAAATCACATTCAATACGCAAACACACAACACTCATTAGAAACCAGTCGGCTTGTCACTCAACCCCACAAACTCAAACACAATCTGACTGCCAACCAAGCTTGTAACCAAACTCAGATGCCGTGCTACTCGTCAAACTTTTCAGCTGATCAAAGGTTGCCTCATCGATCACTCCAGCGTACTTCGTCAGCGACTGCTGGCTCACTGGTGAACCGAGTAAATTTTTACCGTGTCCCACATAAGCCGCTTCACTAGATTCCAGCATCGCCGGCTCCCACTCAACATCAAACTGGCTCAAAATCTTCGGCAGCTGCTGTTGCGGGCATTTGACGATATCTTCGTAACGAAAAACCGGCAGCCCCAACTGAATCAGGCTCCCCATTCGGCGATTATAAAACAATGCAAACTGCTCTACTGGATTTTTCCCTCTCAATTGTTCATTCAAACCGGGATCAATATCTTCCATCCAAGTCGTCAACCGCTTCTCGTTTTTTGACCAATCAAATTCGCCACGTTCATTCGCCGGCCCGTCGTAAGTCAACAAACTAGCAAATATCGAAATAGGATTTCTGGCGAGCACAATCCCTTTAAATTCAGAACGATGCTCCCAAGCCCCTTGCTTCAAAACCAGCTTTTGCCCAGTCCGCAACTGATAAGGAGTCACCAAAGGATGATCACTGGCAAGTACTTGTTCGTCACAAGTTCGAAGGTACTCGAACAAATCCAATTCGTACTGCTGGTCTTGTTTTCTAAGATTGTGAACGACTTGCAGTTGCGGATGCTTGTCTAACAAACTCAACATCATCGTTTCGCCACTACGAGCCATACTGGCCATGTGATAGACAGGCACCTGAAACGAACGCTTAGGCGCAAAAACCTTCTTTGACAGTTCTATTAACTTATTCATTTCCAGTTAACCACCGACGGAGGCATGAACCTCGCCATAAGACCTGTGTTTTTTAATTTTTCGATAACGAGAACGCTTGAAACCACCGGCGTTTCGGCTTGGGCACATTTGAAACCTCACCCTTGGTCAACGAATTTAACGTTAACTTTTCCAGTGGTATACTCGACGGCACTGTTTCACCATCTACCGCGTATCCCCTAATGGCCGCCGCTAGTTTTGTTTGCAGCAAACCCGTCGCACGCTCGCGAACGAATTTGTTTTTGCAAAGTGCAATTACCGACAGCAAAAATTCAACGTACGAATAAGTCTCGACCAAAGAAGATCCCATCACCAACGTGGACGCACTTTCGTCATGCGCACGGTAGCGCACCAAATCCTCAGCGCTAACATAAAACGAACCGCTTTGAGCCAACAACACCCACAACGTCCAATCCTCATACTGGAACAATTGCTCGAAACCATACGCCGTTTCACTTAAAGCGTCTCTTCGAATCAAGGTCGACGAGTTCAGAATGGGATTCTGAAGCAAAAACCGTTCATGTTTGCAGAAGTCATAAACATGGTCATGAGTCGCAAAGCGATTAAAAGAATCGGCTATATTGGGACTCGGTTTTTCAACACCATTTTGATCGACACAAACACCACGCCCGTGAAACACCACACAATCCGGGTGACGTTGAGCAACAGAAACTTGACGCTCCAATTTCGTTGGTTCAAACAAATCGTCTGCGTCCAACATTGAAACGTACTTGCCACAACATTGCGAAATCCCAAGTTGACGGGACTTCGACACGCCTCGATTCTGATGTTCCGGATGAGTTAACAAACGGATCCTTGAATCTTTAGCGGACCGCCGTCGCACCAAATCGAAAGTGCCATCGGTCGATCCATCATCCACCACCAACATTTCCCAATTGGCAAACGTCTGCGCCTGTACGGAATCCATACAAGCATTGATGTATTTTTCGCCGTTAAAAACTGGAGTGACTATCGACACAACGCTCATTGCAATCGCTCCCTAACTAATCTCAACAAACCATCCGTCGTCTTAGGTCGGCAATAATTTTCAAAAAACAAATAGGTAAACTCGCGAGCCAAATCAGTCCTTGAAAATGCGGCTGAAACAGAATCGTCCGTTTTCCCCGACTCCAACGCCAGCCTCATCGCAACCGACAAGAACTCAGCCTGCGGCGCATCAAATGTGAATCCCAGCCCGCCAAAGTTTGCGTCACCACAAACGACCACCGGAACACCACGAATCGCAGCTTCTAAACCTGACTGCGAATTCACTGTGACCGCAGCGTCTGCCTGATCAATCAGCTGATAGGTATCCAGTTGGTTGTCGTAATCAATCAACGCCTTCACTGCATCCAGTCGAGCGACCAAGTTCGAGTCGGATTTAATTTTTTGGTAGGTCAACAAATTGTAATTTCGGTTGTCAACCGGATTCGTTCCGACGGCCTCTTTGGGATGCAACTTCAGAACCAAGCCAAAATCATTCGCCTGACACCAATCGGCCAGAGCCCCCAAGACCTCCAGGGGCGACTCCCACTGTCTAAGCCCGAAAACCTGCGATGAATCTGTATAGACTTGTCCGAGAAACAAAACGTACGGACGTTCTTGAACTTGCTTCATTCGCCGCGCAGCGGACGTGTCACTACGTGGCCCCGAGCCAACTCCGTCCGGACTTTGATGCTCGTCAGATTTCAACTGCTTCGTCGCGTCAATCAATTGTTCGCAGTAGACTTGATAGGTCGTCTGACTAACAGTGCCCTTGTATCGCCAGTACGTCTGCTGCGACGCATTCCGACCGCTCAACCCCGTGACACCATCCCACAGCAAACGATCCGAACGAGAGGTGTTCTCCAAAGCAAGAACTCGAACCCCCAGCTCCAACGCCGCCGCCCGAGCCACCGCGTTATGAGCTTCAAAGCCTTGCACAAGCAAAACTAAATCTGGACGAGACTGCTGAAACTCCTGCCGCATTGCTTGAAAACGACGCTCCAACACACGGCACCACTGAACATACAACGACTCCGTTTCAGAAGTCCACTCGCAAGGCAAAACATCCGCCTGCACACAAGTCGCATAACAAGCAGCGTTCCGCAGCAACGGATGACAATGGTTGGCACTCTTAAGCAGTGAGAACACTGCAGAAGCTTCGTTCCGAATTGCTGCGTCGGGCTCCGTTCGCCCAACATCACTGACCTGAAAATCTGGCAACTTTATTGGAACAATATTGTGATCGGCACAACAACCACCCAAAGGCTCAATCTGTTCTTTGAAAACGACAGGGTCGATCCCCAGCCAATGCAAAAAATGTCCAGGTGTCGCTAGGTAAAAACTTGCGTCATTGACTGGTTGCACTGCAAAAAGTCGCCGCCAAGTATTGCCACGGGCCTTTTTGTCAGTTGTGAGCATCCTTCTTCCTAGTTAACCCATGAGTTTCGTTCGAAGCGGGATCCCTTCGAAATTTGTGACCAACCAGTACCAAACTAGCGTACTAATAATTCACGGAGAACCCTCACCCCTTTAGACCGGATGGTAAACGAATCACCCATCACCAACAACACAGATTCCCACGACTAGGCAGCTGTTCCCACCGCATTCGCAGGGATATACCCTGAAAAGATCTCGTTTAGCTCTGCGATCGTTGCAGGCTCCAACTTATCTCGATGGTCACCTGGGGTTACTTTTCGTTTGTGACTGTAAACATTTTCTTCACTTACATCAAAAGCAGAGCGGTTAGTTTTTAACAGGTGATGCTTAAGCCCCATCCGTCGGACGGCCTGAGGAAGCAATAGATTCCTTGCTTTTTGGGCTGGTACCCTGATGGATTCAAAAACATTCAAAACCTGGTCCAACCACGCCGGAAAGTTGAGCACCATGTCTTCATAGTGGACAATGGTCACATTCGGTCGGCCATTTAGCTTTTCATAAAGCTTGTCGTATTTCGGCCGCAAACGTTGCGCTGACCGGATGGCGAAGCGATCAATTCCTTCTTCGCGTAACTGCTCTCTTTGGTCGGGTGTTATTTCAAAAACGCCCTGCTGAATTCGATGGCTGAAAACTTTGGAAAAATACATGGACGTCACTACATCACGAGGGTCTCGCAAATGCAACAAAATCGAGTGATCATCCAAATTATCAGGGAAGATCGGCAGGTTGGTCGCTGCTCGGATAGGACCAAAACAACCGGTTCCTAGGTTAGTCTCGATGTGTTGCTTCCACGATACAGTTGAATTCAGCATTTCATAGTGGGAATCATTTTCCGTATGATGCTGGACTTCCAGTCGGCGACAAATCTGAGCCAACAACCCATTAACAAAAGTCGAACCGGCTTTGTGAACCGTGTATAGAATTACGCTACTCATGCTTTGAACATATGAAAACGCAAAAACGCGGTCAACATCAGCTCACCTACCTAAGCAAACAGGTGCTCCCAAAAAAACACTTGCATCTGCTGTTCACCTGCTTTTTTGCCACCAAGACTGGCATTTTTTGCGTGGTGTGTACGTAGTGATGCCTTTAGGCTTATCTCTCCGAAGTGAACTCGCTAAACCCCTGCTAAAACTCACACTAGAAACAGTTCAGCTGACGCAACGAACGCTGGGCCGGTCCGACAACGGTCGGTGCCACACTAGTTTTTACGAAGCCACTTAAGAAAGAAAGTTATCCGCCAGCATTCAGCTGCCAAATCCAAAAATTCAGCACGCCGGCAAAGGAAACCCACGTCAAATAAGGAACCAGCAAACCGCCCGCTAATCGAGATTTCAACCAAAACAATAGGATGGTGGTCGCAATCAACACCCACAACAGGCAGATCCAGTAAAACGCCATCCGCGGCGAATGCATGCCAAAAAACAACACCGACCAAATCACATTCGCAACCAACTGAACCAGGAAAACAACCAAAGCGGCCTTGGCCCCCGCAAACCCAAACCGACGCCAAACCAACCATGCAGCCACGGCCATCGAGAAAAACAGCACGCTCCAAACTGGCCCAAAGATCCAGTTCGGCGGATTGAAACTCGGCTTTTCCAAACCCGCGTACCAGCCGTTAATCTCCGAAATCGTGGCCGCACTACCAATCGCTGACGCGCCAAAACACACCACCAACCAGCCCAGTAACCCGCCTACTTGCCAGCCAACACTCGTCCGCCGTTGGTCAGCGGCAGGATTCAATCGTACGGTTTCGCTATTCTTACCCAAGGCTGTCTTTCTAACGTTCAATTCGGCTCAAACTTAAATCAGCTTAACGACGATCCAGAAGGCGACCATGCCCCGGGCTCATTTCAAATCGCCGACCTGCTAGCAAACACGCCTTCCATACTAGCTATACCAACTTCCCAAAAAACACCTTGGCTCACTTGAGCAACTTCACTAGCCTTTCGCACCGCTCGGGATATGCGGCGGATTATATTTCAGAGGGTAGTAAAATGCCATTGAGCCAATCGAAGTTACTCGTTCGAGTCGACACGGGAATCCAAATAGGAACCGACCGTATTCGCGGCATTCATGCTTTGGCTCGTGAATATCGACAACACGGCGGCAAAACCACTATCGTCTGTAGTGAAATCCCGAATTCTCTTCGCCGGCGAATCGAGCAAGACTGCATCACCGTTCTGCAAACCGAACAACCTACTGGAACGGTTAGTGACTGCTTTGCTACACAGGAAATCATCGCCCATGAACGCCCCGATTGGCTTGCAATCGATGGCGCTGTCTTTGATGCCAGTTACCTTGCTCAAATCGCAACCAACATTCGGCGAGTTTTAATTCTCGATGGCATCTCGCGCGAACACTCCAACTTGAGCGTCGACGACTCTTGGGACCACTCTCCTGTCCAACCTACTAATTTCGGCAATCACGCGCAACAGCCATTCGAACCAGAGCTGTTTTCTGGGCCCGACTATAGCCTGATTGATTGTCTTCGATCTCCACAACCCATCAACCGAAAGACCGTGGTTGAAGCCAAAAGAATTTTGGTTTGGATCCACGATGCGGACGTTGACAATTGGACACTGCGCACGCTTCAATCACTCTCAGATTTGGCAACCAAACGAACAACCGTTGATTGCCTCGTTGGATCAAACTACGAACATTTCGCGGAACTGGAAAGCTTTAAACGGCATTCTAATGTTACGTTAAGGATTCACAAAAACTTAGACCGACTTGCCCCTTTGGCAGAACGATCTGATTTAGCGATCGCCAGCGGACACACCGGATGTTACTCGTTAGCATATTATGGAATCCCCACGATTTTAGTTTCAACCGCTGAATCGAACCAAAACATCATCGCCGCGTTGCACCAAAACCGAGCGGCCCTTTCAATCGCTCATCAACAACCGGCAACCGCCTCCTCACCAACAGTTTTTGAAACGATCAAGAATCTCTTACGCGATCGATTCAAACGTCACTCACTCTCCCGCCACGCAATGGACCTCGTCGACGGCTACGGCGCCAACCGAATTGTCGATTCCATGGCAAAATGCTCGGTATCTCTTCGCCCGGCTGAAGATTTCGACTGCAAACTATTTTGGCAATGGCAAAACGATCCAGAAGTTCGCGCGGCAGCGCTAAATCAATCGCCCGTGGCTTGGACAACCCTTACCGATTGGTTCTTCGACGCTCAAGCGGATTCTCAACAACAGATTTGGGTCATTGAAAACGCCATCAGCCAACCAATCGGTTACATCGAATTCCGCCTTAACGATCATGGCGATCAAGCAGAAACCAACATGCTATTCGATCAACAGCATCGCAACCACAATACAAAAGCCATGCTGATCGAAATCGCACTCGAACATTTGTTTTCCACGACAACAGTCGGCCAAGTCGTTGCTCAAACACGAAGTGGAAATATCGAATTCGAAAAATCTTTTCGAACCGCGGGGTTCGAAACAATCGCCCCCACAATCATCGACGGTGTGATGGCAAGTCGGTTCCTGTGCACTCGGCCCCAGAGCCAAAACCAAACTGGCCGATCCAGCAAAGTCGC
>CAZORR010000019.1:0-17597 GCA_964582115.1 uncultured Pirellulaceae bacterium | reverse complement strand
TCCTGTGCACTCGGCCCCAGAGCCAAAACCAAACTGGCCGATCCAGCAAAGTCGCGTAATTAAACAAAACAACCCACCATCGCAGCTCCATTGTTCAAATCAAATCTTCCGATTCCCAATCAGCCACCCGCCGAGCATCCCGGCCACTAAACTTCCAAAACAGTCCCGGATGAATCAAAAACTCGCAAAACGTCGACGTGACCAAACCACCCACGATCACCGTCGCCACGGGGTATAAAATTTCTCGCCCTGGTGCGTTCCCACCAATTACCAACGGCAACAGCGCGATACCGGCCGTCAACGATGTCATCAGCACCGGCGCCAGTCGCTCCAACGACCCTCGTAAAATCATCTCCTGCGAAAACGGCTCGCCTTCATACTTCATCAAATGCAGGTAGTGGGTGACCAATAAAATCCCATTCCGCACGGCAATGCCACCCAACGAAATGAACCCCACCAAGCTCGCCACCGTCAGGTCTTGCCCGGAAATCATCAACGCCAAAACGCCGCCAATGAACGCAGTCGGTAACGCATTCAAAATCTGCAACACGATCCGCACCGACGGCAACAAAATCATCAACACCGTGAACACACCGACAACAGCAACCGCACTCAACAACAAAATCCGCTGCGTCGCTTCGGTTTTGGTCACGAACTGCCCCGAATAATCGACCGTATATCCCTCCGGAAGTTTTAACCCATCTGCTAAAACCGCTTGGATCTCCGTCACGGCACTCGTCAGATCACGACCGTCGGTATTGCAGCGAATTACAATTCGTCGCCGAGCATTCTCGCGAAAAATACTATTGGGTCCGTCCGCCGACTCCACGTCCGCCAACTGCGCAAGTTCCACTTGCACGCCGTCAGGTAAATCGATTCGAAGTCGTTCGAGGTTCGTATAGTCCGTACGATACTGCTCCTCCAAACGAATCAGCAGATCAAACCGACGCTGACCTTCGATCACCTTTGAAACAACTTCTCCTTGCAATGCCGTCTGCAATACACTGCCGACGTATTGTCGAGTCACACCGTAAAAGGCTAAATCTTCAGGCCGCAACCGAATGTGCAACTCTTCGGTACGACGAATCGGCTCGACCACCGGCTTGGCAATTCCGTCGACATTTTGAATCAACCTCTCTGCCCGTTTGGCCAACCGTTCCAACTCGCCCAAGTCATCGCCAAAAAATTTCACGGCAATCTGAGCGTAAACGCCTGATACCATGTGATTAATCATATGCGCCAATGGTTGCTCTACCTCGATCGTGACTCCTGGAACATCACTTTCGATCCGACTGCGAATTTTTCGTTTGGCTTGTTCTCGGCTCAAACCGGAATCTGGATTCATGGCAATAATGTACTCCGACGAATTCACCGGCAACGCATGCTCATCCAGTTCCGCTCGCCCCGTTCGTCGCACAAATCCAATCACTTCGCCATTGGGACGCGCTTCGGTTTTACGCAACTGGTTTAATGTTTGATCCACCAACCCCGCAATCATATTAGACGCCTCCAACGACGATCCACTTGGCAGCGTCGCGTTCACTTGAATGCTGCCCTCGTCAAAGTCCGGCAGCAAGCTTCCACCCAAATTGGCAAAAATGAATCCTGAAATCAAAACGCCAATCCAAGTCACCAGCATCAACGGTCCTGGAATCGCCATACTTAGGCGAACCAATCCACTGGCCACATGCTTCATCATGCGTAACAACCAACCATCACCCTGATGTTGCGTCGCATTCGAATGCGGCAACAGGTAATACGAAAGCACCGGCGTGACCGTCAATGACACCAACAACGACGATATAATTGAAACGATATACGCGACCGCCAACGGAGCAAACAATCGCCCAACGACCCCACCGATTCCCAGCAACGGCAAAAATACCAAAATCACAACCATCGTGCCAAACACAATCGCATTGCGCACTTCGCGGCTGGCATCGTAAACCACTCGAATCGCCGGCCTTGGTTTCGCCGAAGCATTGTTTTCTTTCAGCCGTCGGAAAATATTTTCCACGTCCACAATCGCGTCGTCCACCAACTCACCCATCGCGACCGCCAATCCGCCAAGGGTCATGACGTTGATCGACAACTCCTCGCCAGTCACATAGCTGATCAACCGAAACACCAACGTCGTGATGACAACCGACAACGGAATCGCAGTCAGCGTGATCAACGTCGTGCGGAAATTCAATAAAAACAAAAACAGTACAACGATCACCAACAACGCGCCAATTACCAACGCTTCGGCCACATTGAATACGCCTCGATCGATAAAGTTCTTCAATCGAAACAACTCACTATCGATCACAATATCCGCCGGCAAAGACGACTCCAGCTCCGCCATTGCGTCAGCCAATTCGTCGGTGATCCGCCGAGTGTCCACGTGTGGTTGTTTGGCGATCGTGAATACGATTCCAGGCAATCCATTAACCGCACCATCGCCCCGTTTGAACTCCGGACCCTCCCCAATCGTGGCGACATTTTCCAACAGCAGCGTTCGTTTTGTCGAGCGTTTAATAGGCACTTTTCGCAAGTCTTCCAAAACCTTCATTCGCTCGGGACCAACCCGGCCAATCACTCGCACGGGACGCTCGGATTCACCCGTAACGGCATAGCCGCCCGTCGTATTCAGGTTACTCTGCAACAAAGCCTCGTGGACATCGTGCAAACTAACACCGTATTCCAACAATGCTGGCGGATCGATCAGAACTTGATACTGCTTCCGATCACCGCCTTGAATAAAGACCTCCGCAGCACCAGAGACTTGCAATAGCCGAGGACGAATCACCCAATCGGCGATCGTTCGCAGTTCCATCGACTGATCAATCGCTGATGGTTTACTGACGGTAACCGTGCGAACGGATTTTTTACCGTTGGTGACGCTTTCAAAGCTAACCAAAATAGACTGGTTGGCAAATTCGATTTCCACAATCGGTTGCTGTTGCCACGAATCAAAATCACGTGAGCCCGCTTTCCACAAAGTGCAATCTGCTTTATTGGGCCCCTGCGGATTGTACTCAAGCCAAAAATCCGTCCCCTTTAACTGCAGCAATTTGCCGCCGCCGGGCCCGGTTCGCCGAAACATCCCTGCGATCACAATCTGCCCCATGATCGAAGATGGAGGCGTCATCTGAGGAACGATCCCGGCAGGTAGTTGTTGCATCACCGTCCGCAAACGCTCTTGCACACTCTGCCTGGCCGCATCCGTTTCCGTCTCCCAATTGAATTCTGCAAAGATCACGTTTAAACCGTTCACGGTTTGGCTCCGCACATCCTCGACACCTGCTGCGGCCAGCAACGAAACTTCGATCGGATTGGACACCAACGACTCAACCTCTTCGGTCGCTAACCCCGGACACTCGGTCAGAATGACCACGCGTGGGCGATCCAAGTCAGGAAACACGTCAATCGGCATCGTGGTCGCAAGATAAGAACCACCTACCAACGCAATCAAGCTGATCAGTAACGTGACAAAGCGATACCGCAAGGCAAGGCGAATGACGGAGTCGAGCATATCGCGGGGGCCTTAGTGATCGGAATTTGAATGAACCGTGCCGTCGGCATGAACGTGGAATTCTCGACCACCTTCATTCGTCTGCGACTTAAGCACTCGATTAAGCGACGCTGCGGCCCCTTGAGCGACCTCGACACCGATCGGAAAACTACCGTCGTTGGCCAACACAACGCTGTGTCGATCTTGATAAATCAAATGCACAGGAAACCTTCGGCAGAATCGACCGACCGCTTGAAAGGCATAGACCTCAGCTCCGTCACGCACTACAGCTTCGGCAGGCAACACGAATACGTTTTCGATTTTTTCTACAGGTATCTGCAAACGCGCTCGCTGCCCCGGACGAAACCGCCATACAACCGAAGTCCGCTCATCTCCTTCGTATATTCGCGATTGATTTTCCATTGGAATGACAAAACTAAACGTCCGGCTCTCCGGATCGACCTCGTTCAACAAATTTCTGATTTTAAAACGCTGATTTAAATTCGGCCAATTTTCTGGCGAGTCCTCGACAAACTCAACACCGACACTCCACCCCTTTCGCATCACCTGTTCCAGACTCCCCGCTTCTCGTTTGAATGCGTACCCACGAACGAACAAGTACTGATGATCCGACAACACTGCAATCTGTTCGCCCGCCTGAATTTGATGCCCAAGCTCAGTCACCAAATTCTGGACTTCGAAAAACTGGTCCACCGAATTCGCTTCGTCATCGACATCTCGTCCCAAAGCCAAACCGCTATTTTGACTCGAATCGATAGAGTTCTCTGGCGATTCTGACTGTCTGTTTTTTTGTGGTGCTTTGATTTCGAGCGTCGTTAAAAACTCGCCACGTTTTACGTTGGCAACCTCGGCGTCGCTAAAACCGCGAGTCATTAAATCCTGGCAGACCGCATCAATCTGCGAACGCTGACGCTCCACATCCTGCTTCAATTGGATCACTCGTTTTTCAGCAATGATGCCACGTTCGACCATCGCTTTGATCCGCTCAATCTCTTTGTTAATGATCTCAGTTTCCCGAACTGCTCTAAACAAATCGGATTGAGCTTGCTGCAAGTAGTTGCTGGCCAACCGCACCGTCACCAATCGCTCGCCTGGTTTAACAATGTCGCCTTCATGAGCATGCACGGCCGTAATTACTCCGCCGATTGGCGAAGTCAAACTCCGATCGGTAAGCCCTGGTCGATCTACGATCTCGCCCGGAATTACGGTTCGCTTCCAAAAACTTTGAGGATACGCCCGCTTGGAAAAGAGATTCAAATTCCGTTTGGCTTGATCGCTCAGCTCAACCGTATTCTCGTCGGCAGTCCCTTCCTCAGGACCGCCATGATTGTGACCATCGTGGCTGTGATCACCGTGGTCATGTCCGTTAGCCATCTCTGGGATCGCTCCACCGAGCCGTTGCTGAACCATCGGTAGCCAAGCATCTTTCGTCAGCAGCAACAGCACACCGGTCACGACCAAAACTACCAAATAGGCAATTACCGTTCGAGTCGTTTGTTTTTTTGGAACTGGCTGATTCATACCTATGCCATCGAGCTAAACTTGCCGAGACTTTGATTGAAGGGGATTGACTGTCAGAAACGGCAAGCAAGTTCGCAGGCAACTCTCCCCCAACAAACGCCTTACTCAACAATGCCAACTCGGGGTTATTGCATGCTAAAACTTAGCCAGCCACACCACAGGCCATAGCTACTTGGCACAGTTTCGCTAACCTGCAAACTCTACCAAAACTAGTTTACCGGTCCGTCGGGATATTATCTATCAGCCTTGTTGTATCGATTCGATAAAAGATTCACATACGATCAACTTTTACGGATCAGTCATCGTCCGTGACTTTGCTTTTCGATAAAAACCCATGCGAATTGTTCCGCTACAAGTGCTTTATGGCAGCGTTTTCATGCTGTGCTTGGTCAGCTGCGCACTCGCACAAGAACATGATCAAACCAATTCTGATCCAACGCACACGATTGGGCGAATAGAAAACATTCAATCCATGGCGATTTCGGCCAACCCAGCCATCGCCAAGGCAAAAGCTAAACGCGAAGCCTTGGCGGGCAAACGACTGCAAGCGGGACTTAGTCCCAACCCAAAAGCGGGCTTCTTTGGGGAAGACATTTTTGAAGACGGCAGAGGAGGGCGGTACGGTGTCTTTTACGGACAAGAAGTCGTACGAGGCAACAAACTCGAACTCGCTCAAAACGTCGTCGACGCCGAAATCGCTACCGTCTGCCGCCAGATTGAAATACTACAACGGCGTGTAAAAACGGACGTACAAAACAGCTTTTACGAAGTCCTTCTAGCACAAAAACGACTGATGATCACCGAATCGTTAGTCAACAGGCTAACCGAGATCGTCAAATTCACCCAATCGCTTACCGAAGCGAAGGAAGTAGCTGCGTCGTCAATCCTGCAAGTCGAAATTGAGCTTGAAAAAATCAAAGTAGTCGCCGCCCAAAACAAACTTACCCTCGCCGCCGCCCGTCAACAGCTTGCCGCCCTGATCAATCAATCAGAACTTCCATTTGAGCAGCTCGAAGGCGACGTTTCGGCCGTGCCCAGCTTGCCACCCATCGAACAAGTTTACGATCACATACTGGCCAGCAGCCCCGAAATCGCGGCTGAACTCGCCAAAATCGAAACCGCCGAACGCTCGCTTAGCCGCGCGAAAGTCGAATCGATCCCGAATTTAACCTGGCAAACCGCTCTCAAATACGACACCACCGGTGAACACATCATTGCAGATTTTCAAATCGGAATGCCCCTGCCGACCGTCGACTGGAACCAAGGTAACATTCGTAAAGCTCGTAGTGAAATTGTGCTGGCGTCAGCTGCGGTCGAACAAAAATTGATCCAACTCCGCCAACGATTAATCTTCAACTATCGCGATTACGCTCAAGCGAAAATCCATGTGGACGCCTACGCGAACTCAATCCTTCCCAAGAGCAAGAAATCTCTTGACCTAATTTCTGCCGGCTATCAAGCCGGCGAGTTGAACCTCTTGCAAGTGCTAACAGCCCAGCGGACGCTGTCTCAAGCCCAACTGGACTACCTAGATCGGCTCAGTATCCTTCGCGCCAAATCAATTTTGATTGAAGGTCAATTGCTCAACGCCAGCATGCAGCAGTGACTCGCCAACGTTTCGCACTGTCAATGTGCTATCACTGAGTTAAACCTTAACGCCGCTACGGATCCTACCGCCGCCGGACCGAGTGTTACTCCAAATATTCAGAAGTTGGTTAATTTTTTCATTGTGCGTTACCGGGGCGTTGTTAAATTTCTGTTGCCGCTCACGTTGAGCTTTACCAACCCCCACTCGACCAAGCTTTGAGACCAATGCCAGAAATTGACCTGCTACTCGAAAACGCCAATCTTCGTGATCAAATGGAACCGTATTTAGACGAATCGGTGACTTTAGTTGACCTAGATCGCATGTCCGTAAGTCGTGAAAATGAATTCTTGACCTCCTTACTAGCTTGGGAAAAAGCACCCGTGCTGCCAATCTCCCAATGGTTCGAACCCGAACTGCAGATGCCAAGCCACTTTGATTTGGAAGACATCCAACTCAATCAACAACTCCATCAAATCATTGGCAGGCTGTATGAGAAAAACATTTGGTTGATTCACACCGACCACTTATCCGATCGCCAACTCTACTGCTTGATCCATCGCGACATTCTCCCGGCCGAAGAAAAGAAAGTTCTGCTGAACAACAAGATCCTTAAGTGGCAGTGTCTGGACATCGTTGAAGACGAAGAATCTTGGCTACGCTACTATGCATCCGTTGAGCAGCGTGACGTTTGGCATTTTGAAACGGGACTAAAACTTCCGCCAAAAGAGCAGCTACCATTCCCACGAAAACTGCCTCAACACGCCTAGTGCGGCCTAAAATGGCGAAGGTTGAACTGTCCAGAAAAACCAATCCGACAGGCACACACAAAGTTCGTTTAAGCAGGGGTTGTTGACAAGAACAGCCTCTGCTCGCTTTTCAGATACTGGCTCCAGTTTCATTGCCAGCCAAAAATACGGATGGCCCGACAGCACCGTGAACTCTCAAGACTACTTTTTGAATGATGAAGGCAACGCGTGACGGATCACGTTACTAAAGCACTCAGCAGTTGCGACCGGCGTAATATGGGCCACTGACTGGCGACAGATATCCTGCATTGCATGTAACTGCTCATTCGTGCATGCCATCGCAGCATCGATCGCTTTCTCCATCGATTCGACATCGTCCGTCTCAAACACCCATCCGTTTTCACCATCGCGAACAACGGTTTCAATCGACTGAGCATAGCGGCTACCAAGAACCGGCATTCCAGAAGCCAGCGCTTCGATGGGCACCAACCCCCATTCATCAGCAAAACTAGGATTCACACTGATGTCCGCATCTCGATTGGCCAAACGCAACTCCGCCTGATTTAGATCGCCCAGTAATTCGATTTTAAGGTTGTCGTCCTGTTCTGCCAGAACCGCTGCTGCACCGTCGCCTGCCCCAGCAAGCTGAAACACGACTTCACGTTGTGGATTTGCTTTGCACCACTTTTTTAGTGTTTTTGCAAATTCAATCACGCCTTTACGAGCAATAATTCCACCGCAGTACAATAAAGTTCGAGGCTTGTCTGCTGGAATTGCCTCCCGATTTCCGTGAAAAACTACGCTCTGATCAATGCAGTACGGTACATGGTGGAGTCGTTCTTCTGGCAGCCCAAGACTTTTCAAATATCGCTTGCAACTCGGACCATTGTAAGTGCAGAAATCAACCAGCCGCCGCACGAAACTCCGCAGCAATCGACGGCTCAGACGCCGTTCCTTCTCGATGCCGTATGACATATTGCCAACCATCACCAAGGGAACCTTTCGGTTCCAGCGTCGAAACCACCCCGACAACAGCGTGCGAACCCCCATCTCATAAGAGAAAATAATGTCCGGTTTGAGTTGCTTGAGTTGTTTGACCGTATCGATCGGTACATGAATGTAATTGTCTTCCGTGAAGCCTTTCGAATGTTTCCACTTCTTGGTGAACATCCAATTCTTTTGCATCCTGACATCCAACCCCATCCACTCAGCATCCCAATCTTTATTGGGTTCCATCGGAACCGACAACAGCACCGTCAGTTTACGAACTCGCTTGGCCAGTTCCACGTAACTAACAGCATGGTGCACTCGGAGGTAGTTATTCAAAATCACTACATGCGCGTCCAACACTTCGCCATCGTAGTGATCCGCTCCACCTTCCATTTCATTGCCGGTGTTAACAGCATCAAATTTCAACAAAGTATTCGTCATTGATTCCCTCTTGAAAGCCTTAAAACCCCAACACTGGGCAGTGGCTCCTCTTCCTCGCGATTCATCGCGTCGACCACTGGAACTGCAAGTGCAATAATCCAAACGATCGTTGGAAAACCGCACAAAATCGAAAAGATTACATTCTCAAACAAACCATTGACCAAAACAAAAACGACCAACGGATCAGCAATTGGATGCCTGTTCCTGAACAAATTAAACATACGATCAACGTACATCCACAGTGCACACAAACCGCCAAAAATACCAGTTGACAGTGCCACATTCAAAATCAAATTATGTGTGTGAAGCGAGTATTCCTTGAGTAGAAGCTTGGAAGTAGCCGCTCCGTATCCAAACACAGGACTTTCGGAAACCAGCTTAATCGTCTCAGCCCAGATTTCTGTTCGGCCCGTCGCACTAGTCAACTCGGACGCATCGCCTGATTTAGATAGCAGGCCAATCTTCGAACCAATCTTCGATTCAATGTCGACGAACATACTCGCGAACATCAACATGATCAGGCCAATGAATCCACAAGCAATCGCTAACATCATATAACGACGTTGAAAGAGGTGTGCGCGAAAGGCAAAGCTCACCGCTAAGATCGTTGCCAACAAAGAAGTCCTTGACAACGAACCAACCAAAGACGCCATCGCCGCAGCAACGAGGATAGCTCGAATGAAAGAAATTTTCTTTTCGTCAAGGTACAGCACCAACGCCAAAATCAACACCACACCTGACGTTTGTCCCAATACGTTGGGGTGCGCCAAACCGCCCATCCGTCGCACGAATTCCCCGTCAGTCGTCGCTTCCAAAAACACCCCAATCGACGGAACCAACAGGTAAGCTACCCACGACCCCAACACGTAAGTTGCAGTCGCATAGAAAACCGTATTCAACACATTCTTGACGCCTAACTGCACCAACGCAGTCACTGTCATAAACAGCACACAAGCGATCGACATCGTCGACGCCATCGACGAAAAAGTAGTCAGCGACGTTGGAACTGCCAAGGCGAAAAAAAACAGCAGCAACGACATCCACATCACCGGAAACGACAACAGCAGCCGTCGAACCCTACTGTCAGTTACAACGCCGACACCGCCATACAGCCCGCCCAAACCAAGGAACATCACTTTTACAAGGGCTTGCCCGCCAAAACCAACGGCGTCATTATCTGCCTCCACGTCGACCAAACTGCCAAACGCGATCGCAAACAACGAAAAGTAACCAATCAACGTGACAACGGAAGTATTTATCCAACTGTCAACCACACCCATCAGCGTATTGGAATTCTGCTGGATCAGCGGGCGAAATCTAGGAGTGGTTGCAGACATTCGTTGACCTAAAAAACTATACAGATCCACGGTGCAACAATGCGATGCATGCCGTGTCAAAAATCAATCGAAGGTCAAACGTAAAGCTACGACGCTTGATGTAATCCAAGTCCATTTGCATCCACTGTGCAAACTTCACGTCGCGCCCACCATAAGCTTGCCAAGTACAAGTCAAACCCGGTAAGACAACCAAACGTGCTCGCTGCCAAGCAGTACACGCCAACGATTCGTGCAATGGCAGTGGACGAGGCCCCACCAACGACATGTCGCCTTTAAGCACGTTCCACAACTGTGGCAATTCGTCAATGCAAGACTTACGTAGGTATTTGCCAACCTTTGTCACGCGCGGATCGTCGGTCAACTTAAACGCCGGCCCATCTTGCTCGCTCTGGTCCAGCAACTCTTTTTGCAAAGCTTCCGCGTTCACAACCATCGTACGAAACTTAAGAATCGAAAACTTCCGACCGTCCTTACCTTCTCTTTCTTGCAAGAAAAAGACGGGGCCTTTTGATGAGCACCTAATCGCTCCTGCCGCCACCAATAACAACGGCGACAACAATGTCAAACCCACACCCGCACCAACGATATCCACCCCGCGTTTCCACCAAGGAGTTCGCAAGACGGGAATGAAACGGTGTGTTGTTTCTTGAATATTTTCGCCAGCCTGAAACGCCAACACCTCTTCCTTATGATCGTCACCATGATTCTTTTTGACACCAAAAGCCTTCGACTTGGCAGCTGGAATATCGCGGTGACGCTTATCACGACGACCACCGGTTAATGCATCATCATCGTCATCGTCGTCATTTGAATAGCTACTCGCTTCACTAGACAAGGCACGAACCTCTTCGGCCAACGACACCAATTCATCATCAAATGGATAAGTCGAAACATTCGCTTCAACACGTACCCCACCAGCGGCCAACAAATCAGTAACTTCATTGGCAACTTTCAAGGTGCCTTCGCGATCAGACTCAGGCAGCAAAATCGAAAGATCCCCTTGATACCAACCAATGGTATCGGAAACCCTTAAACGATCTAACATCGTCGTAAAATTCTCCGAAACAAAAAACTCGTTGCTTATCGCATCCATCTTAAGACGGACCAACCCGAGATCACGGGCAAACGCACGTCGATCCGAACGATAGATCTCCTTCTTAAGTTCTGTCTCAAACTGGACATCACTCAAAACGACCTCAGGGCCAGCGGGTTTTATTCGACGAAACATCCGACCGATACGGGTATTTCTAGTTCGCACAATACTGCGAATCATGGCAGATCCAATAGTTAATTAAGGAGCAAATCAGGGAGCAAATTCATCAATCAAACATCGACTCTACGTTGTTTTTCAAAACGAAAAACAACGCACGTATCCGGAGCATAGGCAATCCACTTTTCAGTGGATTACCAATTCGTCGTTATGACTTATTCAAAACGACGCCCAATACAGGCACACCATAACCTTCTACTTGCCTTTTAAATCGAGCCACCCGACGTTGATCAATGTAGTTTGAATCAACCGTCAAAATGACACCATCTAGATGAGGAATAATGGAGTGGCATGCAGTTAAATCAGATGCCAATGGCAAGTCAAAAACTGAGTACGAATACTCAGCAAATGTTTCTTTAAGCATTGGCCCAAGCCCATCAAAGGGCAATTCCAACGCTTCGTGTTCTACTTTTTTTCCGCAACCAATCACCGAAACATCCGAGATTGGGGTCGCAAAAATTGTTTCGTGTTCGGTCGCTTCACCAGCCAGCAATTCCGACAACCCAAACGCTTTACCATGTCCCAGACGCTTGGCCACAAACGAATGCCCAAAATCCGCTTCGACCAACAAAGCCCGAGTGCGACAAAGCGAGGCCAACGAGCACGCCAAATTAAAACTGACCGTGCTGCTACCAACTCCGCGTTCAAGTGAAGTTACACCAATGGCAGTCGAACCGCTGACTGATAGTTCGCTACTTGCTTCTGCCCAACGTCGTACTTGACGCGCTAAGGCGAAAAAGTGTCCGCGTAGACTGTTGCTGGGAACGATCGATCGATGTCGACTACGTTTACGTTGCATGCTGTTCTCAATCATGTTGTTCTCAATCACTTAGTTCACCATATTTCGGCTGGAGTATACGCGTGGCAATGTCACCAAGACAGGCAAGTCGAGTGCGTGTTCGACATCGCTCTCATTGAGCGTCGCACTAAGGTGATTTCGGTCAAAAAACAATGCAGTGCCCGCCGCGGCCAACAACCCACATACAAAGCCAATCGGCAATACGAGACTGGCCTTGGGATTGACGTGCTTCAATGTCAACGTAGGACGCTGAGCAACCTTCACGTCGGAAATATTCTTTGCATCCAATGCCCCCATCGCCTTCGACTCACCGCGAGGGCGAGTGTAGATCGCAAGATACTGCTCGGCGATCGAAACCTTACGAAGCTTTTCATTGGACTTCACTTCAGCGATATTCAGCTCCTTCAGACGCTTGCTGGCTTCACGTTTTTCTCGCTTTAAACCCGCCAATCGAGCACGATTGCCGGCCATTTTAGCCCGAGCCTGCAAGTAAGCAGTTTCCAATGTTTGATAGACGGGATTGGGCTCTGATGTCGACTCAGTTCGCTCACTAACCATGCCACCAAGCTCTCCCTCGAGTGCCCCGATCTGCTTGTTAATACGTTGCAACTTTGGGTTTCTATCGGTTAAAGCCAAACGCATTCGCTCACGATCTTGCTTCAACTTGTACAGTTCGGTTTGTGAGTCCTCAAACGATAAACGCTCAACTCCTTTGCGTGGCATCGCGATTGTTCGCGATGTTCCCCCCAAGAGTTCTTTCAATTTTTTCATCCGATTTTCTGATTCGACCAAGTCCACATCTGCGTTGACCAAATTCAAATCCAGTGTCGATATAATGTTCTGCAAAGAATTACGTGCAGCAGTCACCGACATCACCCCCAATTCGTTGCGAAACTCGGCCAGTTCAGCAACCGAAGTTTTGAGAGCTTCTTCTTGCGAGGTAAATTGCTCATCAAAGAAGTCTGCACTGCTAGAAACATTATGCACACCCAAGTGAATCTTGCGTGTGTTATCAAACACTCGCTCAACGATCTCTTTAGCAAGATCAGGGCTGTTAGCTCGCACCGTAACGACCAAGACGGAACTTTTCTTTTCGTTGAAGATGTCCATGTTCTCATAGACTTCCTTCACGGCAACCTCGCGTTTACGAAGCCGTTTGTATTCAGCTGCATCCATTTCCCCTTGATCATCGGGGAAGAACCATTTAACAAAAGAGAAATTGGGGATCAAACTCGGCATAGCACTGTCGAGAATTTTGTCGGCGCCCACTTCGTCGACCACTTGATCCAAAACGGCATGACTGCGAAGGATCTCCATGACACTTCGAATCTCAGTCTCGCGAGTATCTTGAATCGCAACCTGTGCACCACTGGTCGAAGGAACCACTGACTGATTGTTGCGGTCCATTTTGACATACAATCGGCCTTCGCTCTTGTACTGCCTTGGCCATACAAAGTACAGAACTAAGACGCTTAACATTACCAAGAACCAAGCAAAAATTGCTTTGGATCGGTGACGTTGCATGGCGCCCAGTATTTGGGCGACCGTAAGTTGATTATTCATGAGGATATATCTTTGAGGCAGCAAAGGCCCAAAATCTGATTTTGCGTAAACGGAAGTAGCATCACTGACATCAAAATCAGAGAAATTCGCAAGTCAAACCGGTTGCTCAGTTTATTCTGGCTTTTGCCCGTCTTCAACCAATATTATCTCGATTGTATTGATTATCAGGGTTTCGACCGGCTAATTTTCTCTCACAAAAACCGACAACTAACCAGCCACCTGTGCGTAAGAGAATTCGCCTACCCCAATAATGACATTTCCGGCCCCCATAACATCCTTAGAAAGCAGCCAGCCCAAACCTCATAAACTCACACGCCATAAAAATTAATTCACGCCCTAACCGAAAAACAGCGGACACTAAATAAAATTACAATAAACAAATTGAAAAACGCCGCATCGCACGAACCAAATCGAACTTGGCTCCGCATCACTCGTGCCCACCAGCAATTTTCTCCGCCCCTCCACCCCCGAATGTCTGCACACAGTAAAATCCAACGACCAAACATGGACTGGCCAGAACGATTTTCTCCACGGAAAAACCTGATAACATTTTCAAACCCAAAATAACTTTCGAAAACCTATCCAAACCTAAACCTGCTCAGTGACAAACCACCAATACAAATCACGCCTAACCTCCAACAAACGAGTGCCAACAATCAACACTTCTTTCGAATTTCGTATCAACTCGATTTGCAACGGGTTCAGGATTGTGATTTTCTTGGTCGGCATGACACTTGGACACGGCCAACAAATCGCCGCTCAAACAGTTGCTGACCGACCGCTGCACACCCAAGCGACCCTTCAAAGCATCAAAGAAAACATCGCCTTGCTGGGCCACACCGATCCGAAAGTTCGACGGAATGCCCGAACAGAACTAGAACAACTTGGGACAGCGGCAATCAACGAACTCGAAAAAGCAGCTAAATTCGAATCGACAAGCGACTATGAAACCCAAATCACCGCCGCTGACATTTTAAGAACTCTGCAAAACTCGCTTGCGATCAAAGCAGCCGACAAATTTGTACACGGCGAAGGCACACTGAATGGATGGCCAACGTTTAAAAAATTCGTCGGCGATACGCTCGAAAGTCGCTCGATTTTCAGAAACGTCTATTTGCGCAATCGTGTGGAACTAGAAAATGCAATCCGCTCAACCGCCCCGTCAGAAAACACGGCCGGCTACTTCCAATTAAAGGCACTGTTCGAATCCCCTGAACAACCGAAAGTTCACTTCGGCATGTTCTTACTAGCGAAACAATTAACCGAACTAAAATCGGCGCAAAGCAACGACGAATCTGCATCGCTCAACGCCATACTCACTAAACAACAACTGGAGTACTTATTTAGTCTACTCACCAAAAACATTTCACTGCAAACGAAAACGCCATCGTCGATCGTACTACTCGTCCGTTCAATCATAGAAAATGCTCCCGAAGAATACCCGCTTTTAAACAAACAGGTTTTGCTACTCCAAAAGTTTGATTCGCCAGAATTACACCCACTTCTGGTTGAGCTTGCCGCTAAGGAAAAACCGACCGTCGTTCGCGCCATGGCAATCGCACATGCCATTAAAACCAGCGACGACAACACTTTCAATCAATTCAACACCTACTTGAGTGACACGACCGTGATTGGTCGTTACTTGGCCATCCAACCAAAATATGACTCAGCCAAAAACGACAAACCAGACATCATAGAAGTGCAAATCCGCGACCTCATCCTGCTTGGTAACTTGCGACATGCTGGCGAAAACCACACCGAATTTGGTTTCGATTCGCAAGCCTTCAACATCGTGAACAACGAAGTCGACATCAAACTCGCTGGCTTCATCAACAACGAAGCTAGAGAAAAAGCTTTTGAACGCTACCGACAAATAAACCAGTAATCGTTCGGTTAACGTCACACAAAACACCGCACGGTCTATCATCGACTTAGGCTAAGCGGTAAAACTAACACTGCATTCCCGACGCCCTAACGTACTCAAACGCCGGAACTAAAATGGCTCTCAAAAAAACAATCGTCTCGCTCGGAATAACGCTCTGTTGCATTCTATCCAACGCATCTCATGCCCAGACCACGACGCAGGACCAGCCTGAGGTAACCAAGCAAACCTCCAGCAGCCAAGAAACCGATCCGCAAACATCGACAAAAGTCAAAACTAAAAAACCGTCCGAACACTTCATGCGGATCCGGAAAAACCACCGTGGAAAGCTCATCGCTTTAGAAACATCAATCACCCGCTACGAGCTCAAAAACCAAGCAGGCAAAACGGTCACAGTCGACTTAATCGGTGCGGTGCACATTGGAGAAAAAGCGTACTTTCAAGAATTAAATGAACGCTTTGAACAGTACGATTCGATGCTCTATGAACTGGTCGCCCCCGAAGGAACCGTAATCCCCAAGGGTGGCCGCGAATCCGGTGGCGTTCCCACCAACCCGCTGGCCGCGATGCAAGTCGCTATGCAGGAAACACTGGGCCTCGAATTTCAACTGGAACAAATTGACTACAACAAAGGCAACTTCAAGCACGCTGACATGAGCCCGGAAGAATTTGCTGAAAGCATGGCCAACAACGACGAAAGCGTGATGAAATATGGTTTAAAAGCGATTGGGCAAGGCATGGCAATGCAGGCGAGCGGCAAATCAGCCAGTTCGATCGATATGCTGATGTCAGTGTTTGCGTCCAACAAACAAATGCATATGCGACGAACGTTTGCAAAACAAATCCAACAAGTGGAAACTGGTTCAGTTATCTTTCAAGGTAAAGACGGCAGTACAATCGTGACCCACCGAAATGCCAAGTGCATGGAAGTACTACAGGAAGAAATTGATTCTGGAAAAACGAATCTCGCAATTTTCTACGGTGCCGCCCATTTGCCTGACATGGAACAAAGAATGTTCAACGATTTCAAAGCCAAGCGTGCCGGACAGATCTGGCTAGAAGCCTGGCGACTAACCGACAAAAAATAGCCCTCGTACTGCGTCCTAGCTTTAATTTGGGCTTAGCGTCATCAGCCACAGGGCGATAGCCCACGGTTCCTCCAAACACAACCGTGCCCTACACAAAACAAAACGAACACTATCGATCCAAATACACGTCCACGCTCCACTAAACCGGCAACGACAATTCAAACGTCGCCCCACCAGATTCGTTCTCTCGATAGGCGAGTTCCCCGCCCAACGACAACGCCATCCGCCTACACAACGCCAGCCCCAACCCAACCCCCGGCTCGCTATTAGCGGCCTCTAGATCGGATTTATGAAACGGCTGAAACATCCGGCGACGCTCACCAGCCGCAACTCCCGGGCCACCATCGGATACCTCAATCCGCAATCGTCCCGCGTCATGGCGAAGCCGCATTTCAATCTCACCGGTCGTTGATGGCTTGCCGTACTTACACGCATTATCGACCAAATTGAACAACACCTGCTCAACCATCGCAGGCTGAGTCCCCAGTGCCAGCCGCTTTACACCATCGAGTCCACGCAACGCAAACTCGACCCCCTCTTCACCCGCGCGTGCCTGCAACCGGTCAACAAACCGATCCAACATCGCACCGACTTGAACAGACTGTTCGGCGCCTTGGTCAGGATTATTCTCCAACCTTGCAAACTGCAGAACATTTTCAACCAAATGTGACAAACGATTGGCTTGCCTTTGCAACGTGCCAACATATTGCTTTTGCTTGTCCGGTGGCACCATGTCACCCGCCAACATCTCCGAATACATCCGAAACGTCGTCAGCGGCGTCCGCAACTCATGCGTCACCGCCGACACAAAATTGGCTCGCCGTTCACTCAAACTCATCACCTGCTGCAACAGCA
>CAZORR010000018.1:0-26105 GCA_964582115.1 uncultured Pirellulaceae bacterium | reverse complement strand
GCAAAGACCCCAACCTTGAAGACGTTTTCATGATGGTTACCAAGGGCTTGGTTTCCTAGCGAATTCAATTTTCCAATTCGACCCAGCTTAAATCCCAGGACTAATGATCGCTCTTAATGAAATGAACAATCGCCGTCTTCAAAGTCTAATTCAGGGTGCGGCTACCGAGATCTTGCAAGATCAACTTGGCTTTTGGAAATTTGAATTCGCTGACAGATTGATCTTTGTCATTACCGATGAAGGGCATAATCGAATGCGAATCATGTCGCCAGTTGGAGAGGCAGAGTCAATTCCAGAAGAAGAATGGTCAATTTTAATGGCCGCCAATTTTGATCGTGCTCTCGACGCACGATACTGTGTGAACAACGAAATGCTATGGTCCGCTTTTATCCATCCGCTGAAAGAGCTGAGCGATTCTCAATTCCTTGACGGACTCAGCCAAACAGCAACGCTCGCAAAAAACTACGGGACAACATATACCAGCAGTGACATCGTATTTGGTGGCTAAGCAACTTCCTAAAGAAATGAAACTCGGGCGATGGTTGGCACTGTCCCTACTTGTTTAATCCGAATCGGTGCGACTGACCTCGCGGTGCAACTGGACTCACGATGGCCTTCGGTTGAACATCACTCGCCGGCCAGAATAACACGCTGTCTCCAGGTGACATCTGGACCGTGAAAATGCCGTTTCCGTCATCGGTCACGCTGACGCCCTCGGAAGCGGCCCATTGTCCTTTTGCCAATCGCGGATCGACTTCGACACTGCCTTTGGCTTCGGCTTCAACGCGAACCCATTTCGTTTTACCCTGTTCGCGGCGAGCACTAACCAAATAGGCGCCTTCGCCACGGAACTGATGGAACTGAACATCGGACCATTCTTTCGGGACCGCTGGGAAAACTCGCAACCGCCCGTTCCAACTCTGAAACAACATCTCTTGCATCGCCGTCGCACCATGCAATGGTGTTTCGATCACCGGCAATGTACCGGCTTCCGAATAGAGCGTGTTCTCATGAAGAAACGATTTAAGACCATTCAAAAAATCAAGCGCTCGCTCTCCATCACCCAATAGCGAAGCAATACAACTTCCCCCGGTCTTGGAATAACCAGCACCACCTCGCTTAAAGCCATGCCAGTTGTTCAGGCTTCGCAAAATCAATGCGCGATCGGCCTCGGATTCCGGTGTAAGTGTTCGCAAGGGATAGATCGCCAGCAAATGAGACCAATGTCGATGCGGACTAGTCAGTCCAACTCCTTTGCCAATCATCCGCCCAGTTTTGTCAACGTGAACGGAAACAAGTCTTTTCTGAATATCTTTCCACTTCGCAATCAAGGGCTCATCGGCTTCCGTCAATCCTCGCGCGGCGGCGACTTCCAGCAGACGCCCAACACCCCACCTCAGCAAGTCGATATCGTAAGTGCAGTCCTTTGCTTTGCGGTACTCTGGACTAAAGGTTTCAGGTAAGTGCAACAATCCATCGGCTTCTTCGGTCAAAAAATGTCGATGGAAATTCACGGCGCGGGTCAATAACGGATATAGCACACGATCCCGCAAATCATCATCGTTCCAATAGCGACACTCCAAATCAACATTGTGCAACGCCCACAGAAGATTACCGGTTTCGGTGCCATTGGTTGAGGCCATCGGCGGCCGACCGCCGGGCTGCCCAACACGTCCCAATAAATCCCAGTTAGATGTCGATCGACCAATCCCGTAAGAATCCTTGCGATACGGTTCGGCGACATTAAGCGCGAGGTTGTCTCGCGACACGTCCAAACGATGGCTCAGTGCAGTCCCCAACCCTCGACGATTGGCAGTTAAAAATCCGCTGTGTGAAAGTTGTACATTCAAGTTCCACCACAGCGCGTTCCATGCCGTCGGTTGCAACCATGGCCCTTGGTTATCAATGATCCAACCGCGATCACGAGTCGCCGAAGCAAGCTTGTACTGCTGAATCCAATAGAAACCATCCCAATACGGATCGCCGGTGGAAAGAAAGCTCGCGGGGTAAAAGTCATGCCACCATTGACGATGTTCATCAACCCATTGTTCGTGGCCTATTTTGGCTGCCTCGCGCACTGCAGCAGCGGCCTTGGTAACGGCATCCAGTTCAGGAAAACTATGTTGAACGCTCAACCACAACTGGCGTTTGCCAGCAGTTTCTTTTTCAATCCAGGCAACGGCGGTTTGGCCGCCGGCGTGTAAGTTGTGTACGGCGGTTTGAACTCCGCCTGCCAGTTCCTTGACAACGGGAGGCGGGTTAACCGGTTTTCGCTGCGTTTTGTTACGAACTGAGCGAGGGTTTCTGGCTTCCACTGGAACGTACTCAAAACTCGCTTCCGAAAGATCGCCCGAAGCCTCAAGCTCAAAGTACATGACCGGCTGGGTTGCGTGAGCCAGCGAAGTAAAACGAGCCTTTCCGTTGGCTGATGCCAATGTACCGGTTACTTCAGCATCCCAAAGTCCCAAACGCGCTGTCCCGCCGGTCAAATCTGCCGGTAAATTAACCTTTAGATACCCAATAAAATGCCGACCTCGGTTATGCACCGGGGCGTTCCTCTCCGTCATGTCATCTTCCTCGAAAGGACGATGCTCATGAGCGGCCGAACAACCGACATCCCAGCGCAACGTTCGATCGTCAAGCTGATACAACATCGTGCCCTGTTCACCGTTGCCAAGAAACGGGGCTTGCTTCCAACCCTTGGGCAATCGATCCCACACCAAATCATTGGACGCCAGCAATTCGTTCCATTGAACCTGTTCAACGATTGGTTCTAGCGTTTTAGTTTGCGCGTCCAAATGACTGGCAAAAACAATGACGGTTAAAGCAGCACAAACAATGGACTTTTTCACAGACAGCAACATGACGATGGAGCCTCCTCAAACGCAGCAACACAACAGATAAGTTTTGATAGGCAGCCATGCTAACATAAAATTAGCTCTTTGCCCCTAACTGCCTACTAACTATCGCTCCGTCCAGTCGATGCCCGAAGTGCCTGCGATGCGGCTTCAGAGGTGACGGGGTTAATCCAGAAATCAGTCCCTAATTCAAAACCGGCGGGCTTAGAGATCCGAGGAAAAATCTGCAAGTACCATGGTTCTTGGTCCATTCGCTCCATTGGCGGCAACTGAAACAAAATGTTGTAAGCTGCATCTTCAAGTAGTGCCTCCAACCGCCTGACCATATCGCGGCAATGCCAAGCGAGTTCGTTGCGAATTTCCGCGGTGCAGTCGCGCAAGTCCAAGCTCGAATCGCGTGGCACAATGTGAATCTGAAACGGAAACCGACTCGCAAAAGGACAGTAGACAACGAAATTCGGCGTCACACTGACGATCCTTGTCTTTTGTTGCAACTCCCACTCAACCAACTGCCCCACCAACGATCCCCCCGTCTGCTGCCGATGCGTTTGTTCTCGTTCGGATCGGCGTTGCAACAAGCTGGTAACCAAGGGCGTACCAATCAACTGCCAGTGAACGTGCCCCAGTGAAGCCCCCGCTTCGGCGCGACAATTCAAAAACAACATCGCATGAGCAACCTCGGACGCGGATCCGATTGCATTCAACCGATGTTGAATCGCCAAGAAAGCGATCTCGATCTCGCTATCGGTCAACCCACCAATCGAAACGCAATGCCGAGGCGTTGGAATGATCAATTCCTGCAGACCGTGATCCTGATTAGTCTGGTACGGCATCGACAGGTCACCGTCTTGAACAGGATCGATCGCCGGCGACGGTTTACTTTGCTGGTCGGTTGAAAACGACGGATACTTATTCGAGATAACTCGTGTGGACCAAGCTCCGACAGGTTGATTCGTGGTCGCCGGATCGGCCTGATGCACCAGCCCGTCTTTATTAAACGCCGCGATCAACGCGGTAGTCTCGGCTTCATTGCCGCCGCAAAATGGACAGATCATCGTTGGACGTCGCTGAGCCAACGTCACGAACTCCATCGGTCGGGATCGGCGATTGCCAGCCATGGTGACCCAGATGTCGTCGATCGGATCGTGGCGCAAATCGGACATGGCAAATCAACTCTGAACTAGAAATTTCAAATGGAGACATCTTCGATTGGCCGAACAAACAAAGTCGTTACGTTGATTCTTTGGACCACTGAATGGTTTTGTGGTACAGCTGTTCGTACTTTTTAGCGCTATTGGTCCAGCTCCAATCAGTCGTCATGCCGTTGATCATCATTTGGCGCCAAACGTTTTTTTGATTGTGAAAGACATGCATCGCCCGATGCAGCGTCTCATTCAACGCCTCGACGGAGTAGTCTGAAAAACTAAAACCTGTCGCCGTTTTATTGTCGATGGTTTCGTTATCGGCATTGGTTACCGTATCAGCCAAACCACCCGTCCGCCGGACGACGGGGATCGTACCGTAGGCCATACTATACATCTGATTCAGCCCGCAAGGTTCATACTGGCTGGGCATAACAAACAAATCTGCCCCCGCTTCGATGCGATGAGCGTAAGGGTTTGAGAAGTCCAATGCCAAAGACAGTTTGTTTGGATGTGAGCGATGAAGCGAAGTCAACACATCATGGTAATCGGGATCACCGGTACCCAAGATAACCCACTGCGCATCGACATGTTCCAGCCAATCACGAAGAACCGGCAGAATCAAAGACCAGCCTTTTTGAGACGCCAGTCGCCCAACGATTCCAATCAACGGAACATCCGGGCGTGCCTCAAGATTGGCTTCGACTTGCAACGCTTGTTTGCATTTAGCTTTGCCTTCACTGCCGACTGTCGGATCGAAGTCGGCAGTGAAGTGGTGTTGCAAATGTGAGTCCGTTGCTGGATTCCAGTCGTTGGGATCGATACCGTTGATGATCCCAAAAATCCGATCCGAGCGATTTTGTAGTACTTCTTCCAGCCCACAGCCTTGTTCGACCGTCTGAATTTCACGAGCGTAAGTTGGGCTGACCGTGTTGATGGCATCGGCGAACACAATTCCGGTTTTGAGCAAATTCAATTGACCATGAAACTCCATTTGTTCCCAATTGAAATATTTTGGATCCATGCCGGTGATCGATTGGCTGTCGGCACTAAACACACCTTGATAGGCCAAGTTATGAATCGTGATCAATGAAGCGATGTCGCGATACAGTGGATTTTCACAATACTCAGTTTTTAGCAACGCGGGAATCAAACCCGTTTGCCAATCGTTGACGTGAATCAAATCTGGTTGCAAATCGAATTCGCGGATCGACTCCAAAACCGCCCGACCAAACAACACAAATCGTTCGCAATTGTCCTCAAAATCTCCGTCTTGATCACCATACAAACCATCGCGGTTGTAGTAATCGCTGTGCATGACAAAGTAGACATCAATACTACTATTGGGCAGCTTGGCTTTGCTGATTTGCACCTTTTCTAGCTTATCGCCGATGGGCAACTCGAGCTCAACCGGTAACGCTTGGATCTTCGTGCCAACTCGACTGACACATCGGTAACCAGGCAAAAAAACAGCGACGTCGTGACCTAGGTTCGCTAGTTCCCCTGGCAGTGCGCCGCAAACGTCAGCAAGACCACCTGTTTTAGCGAAGGGCACGACTTCACTACTGGCCAAAATGATTTTCATAGATCGAATCGCAAAGTAGCCTAGATCGAGAATAAAATGTTAGCGTATTCGGGAAGCATCAACTGAAAACGTTTAAATTTACAATTGAAAACCGGCTTGCCGACAACGCTTACGCCGGTCGCATTGGAGTTCACAAACTGCTATCCACCAATAAGCGGTCCAACAAAAACCGAACACCACGACAAAAAAACAAGCGTCCAGTGATTCTTAGAATCCCGGACCTTGTTTGCGGCAAAACCTAATTTCATGCAATGTTCCATCGACAACCGTAACTTTTGAATCGTTACCTTGCACCGAACACCAATATTAGTGGGCTTAGTTGTCTAAACCCGATTGTAAACGAGCTGCTTTGAGTGCCGCTGCTTCACGTTGCAACTTGAATTCAGATCCGCTCGGGAAATACTGTACATCATCATCCAAAAAGAACGCACTAGGTAGAGTTTGCCCACCGTAGCTTGATTGACAGCCTGTGGAAATCATCGCTACGCCGAACACGCTGCAAGCTAACACGAAGTTCAATGTTGATTGAGATAAAATTGTTTTGTTCGAATTTTTCATTTGAAAACTCCAGGTATCAGACCTGTGTTAAAATGTCGTTGCATTCAAAGATCACAGGTGATCTTTATGTGCTTGGTCGTTAACCCACTTAAGGGTCTAATTACTAAGTCGAGGCGTTCGTAACAACCGGATATTCAATACGGACTTTGATCGCAAACAACGTATTAAAGATCCCGTGTCACAGATGGTATCGACGACGCCTCAAATAGACTTTGGTACTTTTACAGAAAAATCGTTACAAGCCATTTAAATTAACTACTCGCCGTAATTATTCATCCATAACGCTAGCAAACCAACGCTGGCAATACGGTTGCTTGCAGCTCACGTTAGCTTCAACATAGGAATACGCGACCAGCTACTCCGCAAAGCCGATGCTGGATCGTTCACAATAACAGCAAACCTATTACTGCCTTAAAGACTCATGACTTCCGCTTAAAGACACGACGTTTATACAGAACACAGCCTACGTAAAATCGGGAATCGAAACATGAAGATCATGCTTGTCTACCTTTCTGCAATGCTGGCGATCATAGTGACACTGTCTAGCAACACTGATTGTTTGGCTCAAACTGTCAGGACGTTACCCACTCCAAACTACTTCAGGAGTTTTGCACGATTCCATGAGGCTGATTACAGAGATGCTGCACGAGATTTTCGTAACGCCAGTTCATCTGCTTACCGATTGGGCAACCAAAGGTATGTAGATTCGATTTGCTACTGGACGATGCAAGCGGAATGTTTCTACCACATGGGTAATTACGCCGAAGCGATCACCCTGTATGAACAAGCATTGAATCTTTATGTGGATCACCAAAACGGTAATTGGCAAAACCGGATTCATACTCAAGCGATTAATGTTCAAAACGACCGTACCGCAGCTGCCCGCGCAAGGATCACGTGGGGCACTTCGAACCGTATCAAAGGGGTTGCGAATGTATCGGACACCTTCCAAGTTCGTTTCGGGGACCTCGATGTCGTTGGTAAGCTACAACAAGGTGGTGTGGTTCAAGACGCCGAACTCCGACAGGTTTTCGTCACCGAAATCATGCGCTGTGTATCCCTGTGCCTTCATCGCCGGCGCATCATTAAAGGGCCTACTGCAAAGATCGATCCACTGACGAGTCGCTTGGTTTCGGGTTTGCAAAAAGGTATCCGTGGCGATGGCTCAGTGCTGGGGTCTTACAACGGAGTTTGCTTAGGAATCGCCTATGCCTCGCAAGAAGAATGGGGCAAAGCCCAGCAAATCCTCAGCCGTTCGCTCACGTTATCTGGTGGTCTGGACCATACATTGACGGCGATCGGTTTGCTTGAATTGGCCTATATCGGCTTGGAACTCGAAAACGACAGCACTGCGGCGACTCTGGCCTTTGAGGCCAGTTATTCCGCCGCCATTTTCGACCAATACGATTTGGTCGCTGAGGCATTGTCTGTAGGAACCATGCTTCACCTTAAATCCAATCGCAGTGTCTACCCGCCGCTTCGCAACAGCATTGCTTGGGCAAAATTGAACGACGCCAACCTGATGGAAGCCAACTCCATCGTTCGCCTGGCCGAATGCTTATCTGAATCCGGTCAGCTAAATCTGTCCCAGCAAACTTTGCGACAGACTTCGCAAGTGATCAATCGCCGTAACACACTGGCCCAATCGGTTATTGGAGCACGCGTGAAATACGTGACGGCGTTGAATCAGTTTTTGGCGACTGATTTTGCCGGCGGCTCAAAGTCACTCGCCGCTGCAATGGATCACTTTAGGACTGGATCGCTATGGATTTACCGTTTGCGTCTAACGAACCAGTTGGCCACTGGCGGCGCTACCGCTCGACAAGTCGATCAGTTGTACGAGGTACTACTGCACGACCCGACTGAACTGGATTGGAAACTGGATCCCTTTGAAGCGATCACGTTCTTGGCCACCCCGCATTTGGCATCATTGGAAGTCTGGTTTGAATCCGCGGTTGCACGACGCGACATGCGACAAGCGTTTAAAATTGCCGAATTAACTCGACGCCATCGTTTCTTTGCAAACTTACCGATGGGTGGTCGATTGATGGCGTTCCGTTGGTTGCTGCACGCACCAGAATCAGCGCTTTCCAAAGCGGCAACGCTACAACGATCCGACTTTTTGAATCGCAACCCAGATTACAAACAATCCATTGCGCGGGTTGCGGAACTGCAAACCCTGTTGAAAGATATCCCGTTAGACGCCGAACCAAAATCCGAAGACGGAATTCAACGCAATAAGCTGTTCAAAGAACTGGCTGATATCTCTGCCAAACAAGAAACCATCCTTGCCAGCATGTCATTGCGACGCGAACCAGCCGAAATGGTTTTCCCACCAAGCTATACCGAGGCTCAGATCCGCTACACGATGCGACGCGACCAACTTGCACTGGTCACGATGGCCACTGGCAAAGGGTATCATGTTTTCTCGTTGTCGCAGAATGCGTTGCAGTACGTGAGGTTTATCAAAAACCAGGAAATGCACCGTGAGGTGTCAAACTGGCTTAAAGCCATCGGTGGTAACCAATCAGCGGTGGACGTCAAACAAGTCACTGGCCAAGCGTGGCAAGAAAGCTCCAAAGCAATCGCCGACGTGTTACTTTCAAAGGTCCTTGCCGATCAGTGGGCAGGCATCAAAGAGATTGTAATCGTTCCCGACGGTGCGCTGTGGTACTTGCCCTTTGAAGCATTATTAGTAGGAAAAGACGACGACCGAACGTTGCTGAGCGAAAAGGTTAACATTCGCTACTGCCCAACGGCGAGTCTTGCCTTTGGTGGGCAACGCCCGGTTGAAGAGTTGTCGAATATGCTGGTCACGACCGGCAATCTGTCTCCGAAAACCGAGCTAGAACTTGCCAACGCCGAATACGCAAAGCTACTCGACCCACTCCCTGAATCTCAGGAATGGAAATCCGTGCAGTACCCCAGCAGCTTATGGGGATCACAGATCGATCAATTACTCGCATGGACCTTTGTCAAATCAGCCAAGAACGCTCCACTACAAACCGCTCTGCTGTCGACCGAACGCCAGAAATTTGACGACGGTTCGATCAACACGTGGATGAAGCTACCCTGGGGCGCACCACAACACATGATTTTGCCCGGCTATCAATCACCTGGAATTGCACTTCGTGGTCGTGGTATTGGTAGCGATATGTTTTTAACAACAACTGGCTTGATGGCCGCGGGAAGTCGTACCATTTTGATCAGTCGTTGGAACACCGCCGGCAAAACAAGTTTTGAACTGACAGGCAACTACGCCGCCAAAATTAAATCCGATGGTAACTTGCTGGCGTTGGCTCAGGCACGCAAACTGGTCCGTGAATCTGAATTAGATTTTGCAAACGAACCACGACTAAAATCCAATGGCGTCGAAGAGACAATTAAAGCGGAACATCCGTTCTTTTGGGCATCATCGATGTTCTTAGGCATTCCGGATGATTCTGAGCCAAAAATCCAAAACACCAAACCCAAAACACCGTCTCGCATCGAGAAACCACAGAACCAACCAGCCGGTCAACCCGCAGGCAACCAACCGGCCGCTCCACAACCAATCGATGACATCCTCAAAGGTGACGACGATGAATAACCTTGGACCGCTCATGGTTATTGGACGCTGGTGCTTGCTACTGATCATCGGCATCGTCATTCTCCCGTTATCTGCATCAGCCCAAGCCGTTCAAACCCAAGCCAATTCGACCAACCAGCCTGCAAATTCGGCCAACGTTCAAAACGTCGACACTCTCGTGTTTTGCCCGCAACCTTTTCAAAACGCGCTAGGTCCTTGGCTCGACTATCGCCGCCAGCAAGGCCACCGCATCCAAGTGCTGGCTCCCCGACCAACGGCGGTTGAACTCAAACAACAAATCGCGGCAGCTGCCGCCAACAACTCGCTCGCTCATCTTGTTTTGGTGGGAGACGCTTACGACCGCAAAGCAAACCCCAAACACTTAGTGCCTACCGAGTACGTGCTTTCCCGCGCGACCTTCAAGCTAGGAGCCGAACCGGACATCGCGACTGATAATCCGTTTGCAGACTTAGATGGTGATGGCCTGCCGGACCTGAGCGTTGGTAGGATCCCAGTTGATAGCGCAAGCGAACTCACGCAATTCATTCAACGTGTGATCGCCTACGAAACCAAGTCCGGTAACGCAATTCGACCCAGCCAGGTAAAGGATCGCAGTCGAACGACCCACTCCGATACGCCTTGGCAAACGCGAATGAACTTGGTGGCAGGAGTCGGCGGGTTTGGAAAATTGGCTGACCAGCTGATCGAGCAAGTTGCCAAAAAAGTAATCACCCAAATGGTCCCCGACTCGTTGAATACGTCAATGACTTACGGCAGTTGGAGCAGTCCCTACTGCCCCAATCCCGAACGCTTTTCGGAAACAGCGATTGAGCGTTTTAACGAGGGCTGTTTGTTCTGGGTGTACATTGGGCATGGCGAACGTTGCCGTTTGGACCAGGTTCACATGCCCGACAAATCTCACGTAATTTTAGACGAGTCCAAAATTCAACAAGTAAACTGTCGCTTAGGGAATCCGATCGCAGTATTTCTTGCCTGCTACACCAACGCTTATGATGGCGATCGTGATTGTTTGGGCGAGTTGATGCTCAAGCAAAAGAATGGCCCAATCGCGACCATCGGCGGTAGCCGAGTCACGATGCCAGCAGGTATGGGCTTGCTATCGATGGCGATGCTGGACGAATACTTCGAAGGATCAGCCCAGACGTTGGGCGAGGTGATCTTGAAGGCCAAACTCGAAATGATTGGTGGACAACGAAAGTTCAACAACTATCGCGAGTTGATTGAATCCCTTTCTGCGACGATGCTTCCTGGACAAGCGTTCGAAGACGAATGCGCGGATCACCTCCAGTTGATGCAACTACTTGGCGACCCGTTGCTACGAGTCAAACGCCCCCAGAAAATTCAGCTTTCCGTTCCAGAATCGGCAACCACTGGTGGCACCATCAACATCTCCGGCACTAGCGCCAGCGCGACCAATCAAGAAACGGGGGCACTACAAATTAGCGTCCGTTATCAACGCGATCGAACTAAAAACCGCTTTAAACGTCGGCGCAAATTTACATCGACGCCCACCGAATTGAACAAGTTTCAAGTCGCGTACGATCAAGCAAGAGACCTAACCTGTGTGCAGCAAACGGCCACAATGACCGAAGGCAAATTCAATGCAGTAATCAAGTTACCCGAATTTGCTCATGGCGATTGCGTGATCACTTGTACCATGCGCCAAGGCAATGGTGTGCTGACGGGATCCGCAAAGATCAACATTAAGAAAACGAAGTAACCGTTGTTGCTCTGGAAGATAACGCGAGCCGTTTTAGCACATCACTAATCGTCCAAACCCTCGCGTGGCGAATCCACGTCCTTTTTCGCGTCCATGCTCTTGTAGCGAAAAGTGCCTCCCACCATATCGTAAACCCAAAGCTCGACGAAAATCATCACGACCGGCAACACAAACTGCAACGCATTAAAAACGCCTGGATTAAGACGCATTTCGTTGGAGCCAAAGAAGGTTCGAACAAACAGCGAATTTGCCATCAACAACCCGATCAACACCAACCCGGTTGTCAATAAAAAAAAGCAACCCGTTCGAGAAGCTCGCTTCCGCCGTGTGATGTGTTTTTTGATAGCCAGCTACCTGCGAGTTTTCAGCTTTACGGGTTAGTTACTTCCCAGATGCCTTTGCCTTTTTGGCAGCGAAGGCTTTTTGCCGTTTCCGTTTTTTGATTAGCTTGGCTTCTTCTTCGGGCGTCAACATACTTCGCTTGCGAGGCCGCGGCACGCACACCAACAATAAACCGAGAAACAAGAACCCGATTGTTAAAAGGTATTCCATAAAATAGCCTCCACCCATCGCTTTTATCCTTTGTTCGGTCGGTTGTATGTCAGGTTTCGTTTCGCCTTATCATGTCGCCTTAATCACGCGGCAAGCGACGACATGAATCGGTCACCATTGTATTTGGCGGCCGCAAACATTCAATCGGCGTTTTAGCCGTTCCTGTCGACTGAGATACTCAACCTTGCCTTTTTTTTATCCACTGAGCAATTTCTACGCCACCATCAGCCACGGGTAGCTCTACTTGCGTCCCGTCAGCCATCCATTTGAGCTGTACAATTCCTCGCTCAATCTCGTCGCCGCCAGCAATCAGCGTCGCCGCGAAGCCTCTACGATCAGCGTACTTGTACTGCTTGTTCAGTTTCTTTGCATCGGGGTACAGTTCGACGCCCAACCCAGCAGCTCGCAAATCCCGAGCCAGCTGCAAGTAGTAGTGCAATTGAGATTTATCAAAGAACACAATCAACACATCCGCTGGCGTTTTGACCGGTGGGATCATGTCCAGTTTTTCCATGGCTGCCAGCAAACGATCCAACCCCAGCGACGCTCCGATGCCGGGTAGTTCTGTTTTGGTGTACAACTGAGCCAAGTTGTCATAACGGCCCCCCGAACAAACGCTACCAAACTCCGGCAAGTCATCCAAAAACGTTTCGACGATCGTGCCAGTGTAGTAATCCAAACCACGAGCAATCGAAACATCGATCGAAAGGGTCCCTTCAGGAAAGCCAACCGCTTCGGTTGCCGCCACAATCTGCGCCAATTCTTCACGGCCTTGTTCGGCCAGTTCATTACCACTGCACAGTGGAACCAATTGCTCCAGCACTTCGTTGGCGGTGCCTTTGATTTCAGCCAACATTAAAATTTGGTCCAATTGTTCGTCACTGGCACCAGTGGCTTCTGCCATCTCGACTTTGACTTTATCGCGACCGATTTTGGACAGCTTATCCAACGCTCGCAGCACTGCGACGCTGTGATCGCCCAAGTTAGATTTTTCCAGCACACCGTTGAGCACTTTGCGATTGTTCATTCGGATCGAAAATTTCTCAAACCCGATCGCGCGCATCAGGTCGTTGATCACCATCACGATTTCTATATCGCTGGCGATGGAAGTCGTTCCGATGGTGTCAAAATCACATTGAGCAAACTCGCGGAACCGACCGGCTTGTGGACGTTCACCTCGCCAGACCGGCGCGATGTGGTAACGCTTGAATGGCATGCCAAGTTCGTTTTGGTGTTGAGCCACGAATCTTGCTAGGGGTACGGTTAAATCAAAACGCATCGCGACGTCGTGTTTGCCGTGTTGGAACCGGTACATCTGCCGATCGGTTTCGTCGCTGCCTTTGCCGGTCAAAATTTCAGCATACTCCAAGGTCGGCGTGTCGATCGGAGAAAACCCATACTTGCGATAAACTTGCCGAGCGGTTTCCATCAGCCGCTCGCGCGGGATCATCATCTCGGGTAAAAAATCGCGAAAGCCGCTCATCGTTCGCGGGTTAATAAAAGAGTTGGACATGGCTGAGCTTATGAAGTGTTTTGGTTGGTGAGGCACTTGCGTGTTTGCACCCCATCGATTGTACGACCAATGGGTTACTGAATGACGTTCAAAGTTGGGCGCGGACTGCGAAAATTGGTCATGTCGTGAAACCGAGCATTCGCGTATTCTTGAATCTGTTCGGGCGTTTCAAAGTACCGATCGAAGGTATAACTGTCGTCGTATTCGCATTGGTCGGTTGTATAATCGCGGCAAATTTTCGGGCGAGTCTCATAAATTCCGCAACGATTGTCAGGCTGTAACTGCTTGCATTTTGTATGGACCAGTAGGTACCAATCATCGTCTTCAACGAACACGGTGGCGTGCTCATGCAACAAATACCAGCGTAGATAATCAAAATCTGCCGCCGTGTCCGGGCGGTCGATCGAGAGTGAAAAATACTTGCAGCATTTAGCCGAGCAATAGTCACAGAGGTTTTCGCCGGGTTTAAGTTCACTGCGCTGGACTTGTCGAGGTTTATTCATGATGTCAAATTGAAGGTACTAGGCTTTTGTGCTTAGTTTCTACCAGACGACGGGATTTTGGAATAGAAGGACTCTTTTTTGTGAATTTAGCCATCGAGACAATCAAGCTGCTGGCGATTCTACTGGCTCCTTTCGCAATATTTGCGTTTGTCATCCATTTGCTGGAGCGGTTGATTCAGCGCCGACTTGCCGAACGATTCGGCTGGAACAGCGTGCTCTGGACCGGTTGGTTGGGCACTCCAATCCACGAACTGTCCCACGCGTTGATGTGTCACGTATTTCACCACAAAATCGATGAGATTGCGTTGTTCGAACCCGACCAACGATCTGGACGACTCGGGTTCGTCCGCCACTCATTTCAATCGGGCAACTGGTACCAGGAACTCGGCAATTTTTTCATCGGCATCGCGCCTCTGATGGGCGGGTCGGTGGTGCTAACTATATTGCTGTGGTTGTTTTTCCCAGACGCAATTGAAGGTGCGTTCGCAGCTTCGGAACAAGCGAAACTGAATGGACCAGCAGAGCAATTGATGGCAATCATCTCGACGGTTGCAGAAGTTATTTTTGCGAACAAAAACTGGACGACCGGTCGATTCTGGTTGTTCGTTTATTTTGTATTGTGTGTCGGCGGACACATGGCACCTAGCCCTAGCGATTACGAGGGGGCTTCACGAGGCATCTACTTGGTCGGCAGCCTCGCGCTTGTTTTCACAGTTGGCTTAGCTGCCAATGGAACAGATTCTCACAGCATGATCGAAGGCATGCTTGGTTTACTCGGTCCACTACTGGCCATCTTGTCGATTACCATCGTCTTGTGTGCCATTGCAGCGGGCTTCGTCTGGGTCGTCACGGCGGCTTTCCCCCAGCGGTTTATTCAGCAGGATTAAATCCCGTTAACCGCCGAGAACGGTCCTTCCGCGGAGAGTGTGACATTTAATTGGGCAGGTGACTCATTGTGTCAGCTGAACGGTTTCTAGTATCAGTTTTACAAGGGTTTAGCTCGTTCACTTCGGAGAGATAAGCCTAAAGGCATTACTACGAACACGCCGCGTAAAAAACGCTAGGGCCGGAGCAACAACCAGCAAAACTTTTAAAATTTTGTTCTAATAAGTCTCGTCGGCAATCGTTAACAGACCAACATCCTTTACAGGGACCACGGCAAAACCTTGGCAGCATCAGCATCAGACAACTGGATTAAGGAGGCGATCAGTGCGTACGAAAGTCCGCTGCTGCGCTACGCGCTGCACTTTGTTCGAGACTCCGATATAGCCCGAGATATCGTCCAAGACACCTTTTTGCAGCTTTGTCGTAATCCGAAACCGGAACTACAACAGCGAATGCCACAGTGGCTGTATACCGTTTGCCGCAACCGTGCGATCGATGTGATCCGCAAAGAATCGCGAGTAAAACAGATGCCCGAAATCGAAAACCAAAGAGGAAGCTCAGCTGCGATAGAACCCGTCGCTCAGACACCGCTTCCTTGCCAAGCCATCGAAGCTTCGGAAGCCGCGAGTGGTCTTTTGAAGCAAATCGCAACCCTGCCTGATCGACAACAAGAAGTCCTGCGGCTGAAGTTTCACGGTGGACTCAGCTACAAAGAGATTGCAGAAATAATGGAACTAACCAGCAGTAACGTCGGCTTCATTTTGCACACCGCCATTTCCAAACTACGCCAGCAAATGGTACAGCCCTCATGAGTTCTTCCAACCCAATCCTTGACACCAACGACCCTCGCCTAACGGCTTACGTATTGGGGGAACTTGCGCCAACAGAAGCCGCTGAAATCGAAGCGGCCCTTCAATCGTCACCCGAACTCCGCACCGCCGTTGCTGATATTCGCCGGGCCACGGAAGCAATCTCGAATGTGTTCATGACCGAACCGCCACTGAACCTTACTCCGAAACAAAAATCCGAATTGTTAACCGAAGCAGAAGCAGTAACCAACTTCGATGTTCATTCCACCACGGCCAATGTAACGCCTGTGGTCACTGGCGAGTTCTATCGTCCTACTTCGACATCGAGTGCGAGTTGGCTAAAAATCGCGATTGCCGCCGGTTTAGCGGGGGCAATGCTTGGCGGAGCTTACTACTTTTCAACCATCGGTCGACCAACGATTGCTTCATCGGATCGTCCCGCAGTGGCAGCCGGTTCGGTAGCGAGCGACAAAGAAGCCGAGAGTAAACTTATTGACGAGTCACTCAAATTCGGTAAAGACTTAGAAAATGAATCTGATAACTTATTCGCCGATTCTTTAGCGATCCGTTCGCCAGAGACGCTAGGTGTGGACTCTGCGACCGCAAGCAAGGCCCCCATAGCCAGCGAACCTAAAATGCCGTTCGACATGCCTTCTAAATCAGCACCACGCCAGGCCTCAATGCAGGCAAAGAAGTTCCACGGTCAAAGCCTCGCGTTAAAAGGTGACGAATTAAAGGAAGGCGAGTTAGATGCTGCCCTTAATGCTCCGCCTAATAGCCTCGATCTTAACACGGAGAAGGCTCCAGACGATGCTGACGCAATGGCTAAGAATGCCTTCCCTTTCGCTGAAAGGGATGCAGCAAAACACAAGCCCCCCCCCAAGCTGACACCGCTTGAATTGGCTCAGCAATCAATCAATCAATCCGCTCTCCGTTCATTCAATTTAAAAGTCATTCCTCAGGAATTCGCAAAAACAGCTAAGCAAGAATCCGACGAGACCGTTTCACCGATGATTTTCAAATTGCAGATCTCCGATCAAGATGCCAAGCGAATCGTCGGTCTGTTGTCTCAGCATGTCGATCCGCGACAGCAACGCAGTCTCTCGTTTGACGATTTGATTGGCTTTCAAAAAATGCCATCGATTGTCGGTCGTGACACCACGATGGACGATGATGCACCGCGTAATGCTGCCGACAATCCACAGCCAGCTATTATTGCATCTCAAACCCAACAAGCATCAGTGGCAATGCTCGCAGTGGAGCTGCGCAAACTTACTGGCCAATCACCCTTACACCGCAGCCGCAATGGAGAAGCCAACAAGGAGGTTGCAACTGCTAACACCAGAAAACTTTCGGGGGACAGAGTTTTAAATGAAACCCCTGACGGCACCACAGCAATCCCACTACCTAACAACCAACCATCCGTCTCCTCAAAATCAGCTATAGGAAACCGAGTTCTGCCCACCGAGAATCGCCCTGAAAGCGACTTGTTTGCGGGCGAGACTGCCGACCAACAAATCCACCCGAACGATTTCCATTTTGACTATACCCAGGTTATCCAGCAACTTAAAACGAACCTCGAACTTCGGAATCAGTCTCTGCTTCCGTCGCAGAGATAGTCGATCGTCGATTGGCACAAACTTGATAGCGCCATTCCGCGACAATCGAGCCAGCACCTTCGCGATCTGGTTGGAACGGCAGAGAACAGCATTTCGCTCGCCTGATTTTCCATAAAACTCGCACAATCGGAACTCGGATCTCTTCTTTATTGGCTTTTCCGATTTCTCCGACAGGCTCAGGATACAACGATTGTTGCGGTTTTTATCGAAGTGCGACTATGAGCCGATTGAGTGCAAAATCGGTCATGCTGGTCCGATATCTACCAGCAGGCAATCAGTGATTCGAAGGAGTCGAAGTCAATTTGTGACACCACTTGTCACAACTCCCTAACTGGAGCAGGGACGCTGAACTTGGCTTTTCCCGGTAAGCCAGAGTTTACATGGTGATTCACGATCACTTACGGAAACTCAGCAACCTAATCGTTCTCATTCCAAAGGTAGAGTGCATGTCTTCCAACCAACGAATCATTCGAGTCACCACACGCGCTTCTGACGGATCGATAAGAGAAAGAGACTTCGAATCGTTTGAAGACATTGGCGAACTACACGATCAAATCGGGGTTGATGACTGTAGTACCGACCTAGAACTTCGCGGGATGCCAATTTTCAGGGGGCTTGTTGGCCCGCTACCTGACGGCAAAACGACGGTTCGATACGAGTCACCAGACGTTTTTGAAGCATTAACCAAAGAGTGGGCTAACCAAAAAACCAAACGCCGACGACGACGCAAGTCTTCCGAAGTGGCAGCCGAAAAAGCGAAGGCCTCTGGCATTATCCCCCCAATGAACATCAAAACAACTACCAATACAACGATGCCATCGGCCAGCTAAGGTTGCTGGAGCATTGCTCCAACAACCGCACACGCTGGATCCTCGCGAAGATTCAAACTCTTCGTTGGCATCTTACCTATACCAACCCGGTATTTATCCGACTGTTTTCAGAACGATAATTCAAAACCCGGTAACGCCCTATTTACGGGGCGTTTTTTTATGCGCCGACTTCGGCGCCAATCTGACTTAATGCGGCCGGTGCAGATAATTAGTCAAACGATTACCGTGTTAAACCTTAGCAATCCTTCTGTTTTTAATTCCTTCCGAACCAAATAAGTTGGCTTGCGTATCACACCTGCCAAGGATGCACCACACAGTCCCGATGCCCGCCAAGTTTAACCAAACGTTGTCACCAGCGCGGCGATCATCATCTTGACGGATTGTGCGGATCAAGCGGTCAAAAGTTGTTTCAATTTTTTTGACTGCGGTCAAACCGTGATCTATTTTCTATCGGTCTATGTTGTACACGCCTTAGTTGTGTGCAAGGCCGGTTCCTGATTGACTCGACAACCGTCTCTGGCTTCGCTCCCAAATATTGTAGCCAGCGGCATGTTGCTTGAGTCACCTCCGAAGGATGGCAACAAAACGTATGGATATTAATCGCTGCATGAACCCCACGGTTCTCTACTCTTTCTGTCGGCTAGTACGACACGCTGCAACCAACACGCTGGTCGTCTGCGCAACCCTATGCTTGGCTTCAGCAACGCTGTTCGCTCAAGCTGAAACCGTCGAAGTTCAAACCCCCAATGAAATCCTCTCCCGCGGGGCAACGTTTGAAACTCAAGAGCAATGGGGAGAAGCCCTTTCGCTCTACCAACAAGCGGTTCGCGAATACCCCAAAAACCGATCACTCCAGACACGACGTTCAATCGCTCGCATCCACTACGATGTACAACGTCGTTACGCTGACCGCAGCTTTATTAAAACCATCGATACAACCGATGCCCATAAATCAGCCGGCGTGTACCGCGAGATTCTATTGAAAGTCCACTCTTACTACGTTGATGAACCTAGATGGTCCGAAATCGCCAGCTTTGGGTTGACGAGCCTAGAAGTCGCTTTGATGTCACCTGAGTTTCGCAAAGTCAACTTGCCAAACGTTTCAACTGAAAAAATCCACCAAACGATTCTTCAAACACGAACCCAGCTCAAATCGGCTCGGGTTACCAATCGCAATGAAGCTTATGACGTCGCGGTTCAACTATCCCAAGATCTAAACCAATCGATTGGTCTTGCTCAGCAAGCAACCATTTACGAATTCGTCTGCGGAGCCATTTCGGCACTCGATCCGTATTCAGCGTTTATGTCGAGTGCTCAGTATGGTGAAACCATGTCACAGATCGAAGGCAACTTTGTTGGCTTGGGCGTTGAACTTCGAACTCACCAAGATCATCTTGAAATCGTCAACGTCATTCGCGGTGGTTCAGCCAGCCAAGGCGGAATCGTTAGTGGTGACAAAGTCACCGCGGTTAACAGTCAAACAGTTGTCGAATTCGGCGGCGATCGAGTTGCTGATTTAATGCGTGGCCCAGAAGGCTCAAAGGTCGCAATCACGATCGACCGAGGACAAGGCCTACAAACATTGAACCTAGAGCGAAGTCGAGTTGAGATTCCTAGCGTGGATCAAGTTGGCATTGTGGATAGTGAAGCTGGCATTGGCTACATCCAGTTGACCAACTTTCAAAAAACAACTGCTCGCGATTTTGACGCCGCGCTGTGGAAGCTCAGTCGCGATGGCATGCGATCATTGATCGTTGATGTTCGCGGCAACCCAGGTGGACTACTGCCAGCTTCCGTTGATGTGGCTGATCGCTTCATCAGCAGTGGCATCATCGTTTCGACCAAAGGCCGAAACCCAATGGAAGACTTCACACACCGAGCCAAAGCAGCGAATACTTGGCGAGTCCCACTAATCGTTTTGGTTGACGAAAACTCGGCCAGTGCCAGTGAAATTTTCGCGGCTGCGATTCGCGATCACCAGCGAGGCACCATCATCGGTTCTCGCAGCTACGGCAAAGGATCCGTTCAAGGAATTTTCCCGCTGAACGTTTCCGGTGGTGGGGTCCGTTTGACCACGGCAAAGTTTTACTCCCCGACTGGCAAGGCAATCAACCAAGTTGGTGTCGCCGCTGATGTGGAACTACACGATGCCGCCAAACCTAGCAATGGCACGCTGGACCTAGAGTCCGACCATGGCTTGAGAGTCGGCATTCGTACCGCTCGGCGTGAGCTTGAGCAACGCACCAATGTTGCCAGCCCAACTCGCACTTCGGCTCGTAAACTTCAGCAAACGTATTCTTCATTTGCCAACTAAACTTTGGTCGCCGTAAAACGCTCCAATTGAGAGCCAAGACGAAGCGTCTTGTAGTGGAGAGGCGACAAATCCTTTTCACAAATTTCGATATCCACGTATAATGCCCAAGCAGGTAGCCATCGCGAGTTCAACGCGATACCATACCAGCTTGGGCTTATCACGTTTGCAGCCCAATTTTTCACATCGAAATAAAGGACGTCGAGTGCAGGAGTTCGCTGAATATGAATCGCTAACCAAACGCGATGCGGATGCTAAAAACCATGACATGCACCGCAATGGACGTTTAAAGCATTTGATCTTTGGGTCCCAACTCAATACCAGCCTGCTGGACAAGCTGTTTCGTTCAGCCGACATGATCCGCCGACTCTCACGTGATCCCGAAGGCAACCGCCGGTTGAGAGAACTGTTAGCACACCGGCGAGCCATGTTGTACTTCACGCAACCATCGACGCGAACGTTCCTGTCCTTCATGGCCGCGTGTCAAATCTTGGGGATCACCTGCAACGAAGTTCGCGATCCGAAAACCTCTTCTGAGGTCAAACGTGAATCGAAGCTCGATTCAATTCGCATGTTCAGCAGCTACTTTGACGTCATCATCATGCGTTCGCAAATCAACGACTACGCTGAATGCTGTGCCTATCTGATGAATGATTTGGAACGGCATCAACAACGGTCGGTCCCCATCATCAACGCTGGCGCTGGCAGCGACGAACACCCCACGCAAGCGTTACTGGATGCCTACACAATCACGCGCACGTTCGATTTTGATGAAAACAGCATCCAACGTGACTCACGCTTGGCAGACCTTCGCGCCAAGTATCCCAACCTGACTTCGGGCATGGACAACAAGACTTACGCTTTTTGCGGCGACATCGGACGCGGCCGCACAGTTCGATCGCTGGCAAGCGTGCTGTCGCAGTACAAAAATGTGACGATGTTTTTCATTTCTCCCGATCAGGCTGCTCTCAAACTGGACGACCGTTTGAAGCAACGCTTAGTTCGATCAGGCGTTAACATTGTTGAATTTGATAGCCTCGACGCGCTGCACAACGACCAACCAATGCTTTCACAAATCGACTGCATGTACATGACGCGAATTCAGCGCGAACACAATTCGGAGTCGACCGAGGCCGAACTGGCGGCCATGGACCTGTCACCGTTTCAGTTGACGACCGAACGAGTTGCGAAAATGAAGGACTTCGCACCGATCTTACACCCATTCCCAAGAGACAGCGTGGTCAACGAAATCCCCACGGCGGTAGATTCGGACCCGCGAGTGATGTACTTCCGCCAAGCTCGCAACGGAATGTGGATCCGCGCTGCGTTACTGGTCCACTTGTTCGACGCGGCCGACTCACTATTCATGGCATACAGCGACGTTATTACTCAATAAGAACCTTCCCCGCATGTAGACGATGAATTTGGGTATAATAGATACGGCTTACGTCTAAGCCTTAATTCGACCAGCCCCAAACTTCGTACTTGATTTAGCGGCATCACGATGGAACCACACTTCCCGGGCGACCCTCCAACACCAATGACGGTTCAGTGCCCGCATTGCGCGGTACAGCTGTCGGTTCCATCAACTCAAGCTGGCCAGGTTGGCACTTGCAGGCAGTGTAATGGTAAATTCCAACTACCACTGCCGACCGCTCATGTCCAATCGCAGCCGGGACAAACGACTCGACAAGAATTCATCGACAAAAAACTCGCAGCGGGACTGTGTGGCATCTTGGTCGGTGGCTTAGGGGTTCATAAATTTGTTTTGGGCTTCAACAACGCAGGCATCCTAATGCTGTGCCTTTGGTTAGCAGGTGGGTTCTTGGGGCTGTGCACCGTCATTCCAATCGTCGTTTCACTGGCCATGCAAACGATTGGACTGGTCGAAGGAATCCTGTACTTAACCAAAAGCGACGACGAGTTCTATCAAGCGTACGCAATTGAAAAACGAGAGTGGTTCTAACCCGGACCATGGCGAGCTACAAACAGGCCGCTGCGACACTCACCATGACCCAGCAATCAGACACCTACGACACCACTACAGCTAGAATTCTCTTACTGTGAACTAAGCAACCAAAACGCAATCGCTGTGAAACTTTGCCGGTTGTAAGTATCCTGAGCCTAAAAACGACGATAACCACTAAAAATCCACCTATCAGTGTCGAATGGACTTTGAATCGGCTCTGCCTGCGCCGATACCAAGAAAGTCGATTGTCGGTTCGTCTAGCCACCGAGACGGTGGGTTTTTAGTAGCTACTAGTGGCCGAGATGCTGAAGTGGAGGCCAACTACCCCAAGTAGAGGCTCGATTTTCGACCTAAACCCCGAACAAACGCAGCGGTTTGCCGGTTATTAGAAATTTTTAAACGCCCGCCATACATTCGGCGACTATAATTTTGCGAGCAAGTCTATTCTTTGTGATAGATACAACTGCTTCAAATTGATTTGGATTGGCATGGGCCGATCAAAACCAGTTCCAATTGATATATCCGATTTGGCCTGCAGGTCATGCCTAACGAGGTGATTTGATGAATTTAATGGGTAAGATTTTCACGTTTTTGATCTTCTTGATGAGCACCGTCTTTTTGGTGGTTTCAATCATGGTCGGTGCGTCAGATCGCAATTGGAAAGCCTTGGCGACAACGATGAAAAATCGGGCCAACAGCGCTACCAGCAGTGTTGACCTACTCAAAAACGAAACTGCCACCCTAGAAAAAACACTAGCGTTTCATAAAGCATCTCGCGCCCAACAGTTGGGCAATTTGCAATCACAAAATCGACTTGCTCAAGAACAACTAACTCAGAAGGCCACGCAGTTCAACGAAGAACAAAAAATCTCACAAGGCTACGCTCGTGAACTGGAAGAAGCCAACCGTCGCTTGAAAGATCAAGATGCAGAGCTTGCAAATATCAAAGCGAACAACAAAAAGTTAGTCGACGATATTGCAACTCAGTTTGCAGAAAACCGAAACATCGAAAAGGTACTCAACGAGCAAACTGCAAGTCACGAACAACTACGTCAGAAAGAAGCCGACTTAGCCGCTCAATTGGCAAAGCTTCAAAAGGTCGTAACAGTTAATGGTCTAGATGCGAACGCCTCAACTGCTTCCATCGCACCCAAGATCGAAGCCGTGGTTACCGCCGTTGGCACTGATGGCTCGAAGTTTGCGATTATGGCTGGCCGAGACGATGGTCTTCGCCGAGGTCACGAAATGGACATCTACCGTGGCAATCGTCACGTTGGTCGTGGTGTGATCGTATTGGTCGAAAACAATCGTGCAGTCCTGTCAATCATCAAAGGATTAATGAACGATATCGTACGTGAGGGCGACAATGTCACAACCAAACTCTTTTGATGACGAACCGATGATGTTTGAGGATGCCACAGACAACGATCAAGCGTTGGCGGCAGAACCAACCGAGCCAGTGAAGCAATACCGTAAACAAGGCTTTAGCGTTTACTCCTTTTTGCTGTTGCTCTCATTTTTGTTCCTCACAACCGCATCGATCATATTTTTCAATTTCGTTAAATAGTATTTCGTTAAATAGAACCCAACCATGTCTGACGTCCTCGAGCCAGAATTAGAAATGAACCAAGACCTGGTCGGTCAAGAGTCCGTGGACCCATCGGTTGCCGACGATGTCGAGGGAACCAACGGAGAAAAGCAGGGGCTAGTAAACAGCTTTCTGACAATGGGGATCTATAACGTCATGCTATTGCTGTCGCTGATCTTCATCTGCTTGGCAACGTTGAACATGCTGGGCGTACTTCGGATTTATAGCGATGGCTTCCCCTTTAGTGGCGGCTTCCCTTGGTCGACGAACCTGTAGATCACGCAGCAAACCGACCAGCCAAGCCAACCGACGTTCTAGCCGTTCATTCGATCGCGAATCACCTGCTCGCATTCGTCAATCTTGACGCGAACCTGATCCAACGAATCGCGATCTCGAATCGTAACCGTTTTGTCCTCTAGCGTCTGACCGTCAACCGTAATGCAGTACGGAGTTCCCGCTTCATCTTGACGGCGGTAGCGGCGACCGACGGCACCCTTTTCATCGTAAAAGACCTTGAAGTTCTTTTTCAAGTCCAAGTAAACCTCTTTCGCGACTTCCGGCATACCGTCCTTTTTGACCAATGGCAGGACCGCTGCTTTGATCGGAGCCAGTCGAGGATGGAACTTCATGACCGTACGCGTTTGCATCTTGCCCTTTTCGTCCGGCTGCTGATCCTCAGTGTACGCTTCGCAAATAAACGCTAATGCCGCTCGGTCAGCACCAGCCGACGGTTCGATCACGTGTGGCACATACTTCTCGTTCGTCAAATCATCGCGATACGAAAGGTCCTTACCGCTGCCACGATACTTCGGTTTGCCATCTTCACCTAACTGAACGGTCAGCGGATTGGATGACTCATCCAGTTTGCCTTCCATGTGACTTCGCAAATCAAAATCACCACGGTGCGAAATACCTTCCAGCTCGCCATACTCCCCTTCGGCCATGAACGGGAACGCGTACTCAATATCAGCCGTACCAACGGAATAATGAGCCAGTTCGTCCGCCGCATGCTCTCGCATGATCAACCGATCTTGGCCGATACCCATTTTGTGATACCAAGCCATCCGGCGATCACGCCAGAATCGGTACCAATCGTGAGACTGTTCTGGATGGCAAAAGAACTCGATCTCCATTTGCTCAAACTCGCGGCTGCGAAACGTGAAATTTCGCGGCGTGATCTCGTTACGGAAACTCTTGCCAATCTGAGCAATCCCCAGTGGTAGACGATGACGAGTGCTATCCAAAACGTTTTTGAAGTTCACAAAGATACCTTGCGCCGTTTCAGGCCGCAAAAACGCAGCACCCTCTTCGCCCGACAACGCACCCACATAGGTTTTGAACATCAAATTAAACTCACGCGGCTCGGTCAACGTACCCGCTGTCTTTGCGTCAGGGCCAACGACTTGCGAGAAATCATCAATGCTGGTCAAGCAAACCGAATCGCCGTCCCACTTCAAATCGTCAATGTTCTTGTTGCGTAGTTTGAAAAACTTAAGCGCACGCTTGGTCATGACCTCCAGTTCATCATCACCGGCAGGAACCGCGACAAATACTTTTTGGCCTTTTGCTTCCACCCAGCGGCCGTTTAGCTGGTCGTGGCGATAACGCTTTTTGGTTTCGCGACAGTCGACCATGTAATCGTGAAACAAATCGTAGTGGCCGCTGCACTTCCAAACTTGCGGGTGCATCAGAATCGTGCAGTCCAGTCCCTCCATGCTGTAGGGCAGGGGAGCACCGTCGAGTGTGCTCATGTCGTCGTGGCCGCTCACCATATCCGACCACCAAGCTTCCTTGACGTTTCGTTTAAGTTCGACACCCAACGGGCCGTAGTCCCAAAAGCCTTGCAAGCCACCGTAGATTTCACTGGACTGAAAAAGGAAACCACGTCGTTTGCACAACGAGACAATTGATTCCATGCTCATAGTAAATGTCGCAATTGAGTGAGGGGTGTAGGGAGTGTTAGGTCTTGTTCGATCCAGTCGACCAACGATCAAAAACTGGAGCGACAGTATGTTTTACTGACCAAAATTCGGCTATCCCGATGCAGCCTAGACGCGGCGAATCTGCCAAGTTT
>CAZORR010000017.1:15143-28438 GCA_964582115.1 uncultured Pirellulaceae bacterium | reverse complement strand
CCTTGAGTTTTTCGTTGTATCGTTGCAGTTCGTTTCGAATCGATCGGTAGTTTTCGACGGGATCGGTTTGGTCCATCGGCGTCGGTTCGACTAGGTGCACTAGAATCCCGGCGCGTTCGATGTGTTTGAGGAAATCGTGCCCTAGACCCACGCCTTCACTGGCACCTTCGATCAAACCTGGGATGTCGGCCATGATGAACGAGTGGTCCAAGTCGATCTGTACTTGCCCTAGGTTCGGGAACTTGGTCGTAAATGGGTAGTTGGCGATTTCAGGTCGGGCACTGGAGAGCCGGCTGAGCAACGTGCTTTTGCCTGCATTGGGTTTTCCAATGACACCCACGTCGGCGATCACTTTCAGTTCCAGTCGCAACGTTTTGTGTTCGCCGTCGGAGCCTTGAGTTGCCTGTCGTGGGGCTTGGTTGGTGGACGATTTGAAACGTGTGTTTCCGCGTCCGCCGCGACCGCCGCGGGCGGCGACAACGGAATCGCCGTCGTTAGCGAGGTCCTTCATCGTGAGGCCAGTTTCGGTGTCGATCACGATGGTTCCTGGCGGCACATAGATCGTGATGTCGTCAGCACATTTTCCATGCCGTCCGTAGCCCATGCCGCCGGTGCCTTTGTCGCCGCGAATGCTGTTTCGGTTGGCGAGTGCCACTAAGCTATTGACGCCGTGGCGAGCTTCGATGATGACACTGCCACCATGACCGCCGTCCCCGCCATCGGGGCCGCCCTTGGGGACGTACTTCTCACGGCGGAAGCTGACGCATCCGTGACCGCCGCGACCGCCGCTGACTTTGATGGTGACTTGATCGACAAACATAAAGCAACTGAATACTGATAAAAGAGATTGGCGGACTTCCAGTAAACCGAGGTTTATCCTAAGTCATAATAAAAAATAAAGGATGCCAAAACTGAAGTTGGCATCCTTTAAAATTGTCCTGAATTACTCGACCAAAGCGAGTGTCATCATGCGGTGGTTACAAAGCTTAAGTAGCTTCGGCAACGACATTAATCCGACGACCTTTGCGGTCGAACATGATATGGCCATCAATCAACGCAAACAGCGTGTAGTCTTTGCCTTGCCCAACACCTTTACCGGGATGCCATTTGTTTCCAACTTGGCGAATAAGGATGTTACCAGCGATGACTTTTTCGCCACCAAATTTCTTAACGCCGCGGCGTTGGGCATTCGAATCGCGACCGTTGCGACTGGAGCCTTGTCCCTTCTTGTGGGCCATTATTTTATCCTGAGCTTCGTACTGATCTAATTTGTGCTATTTAGAAGTCTGAGATGTTATCGGTAGATCCACAGATAATCAAGAGTCTTTATAAAGCGAATTTGGCCGAAGTCTGGTTCCCAGAACTGGGGTTCTAGCTGAACGATGTATTCTTGGCCTTCATTGGAAAAACTCCACTTTCTTCCGGGAATTACGGTGGTTAGAGCGGCGCCAGCGGGCAAATCAATGCCTGCTTTGGCAATTGGCTGGGTCAGGGCAGCTGGCAAATTGCCAGCATTCAGGCCTTCGGTAAGCGTGGATTTGAAGGTTTCCAAGTTCACGTTGGCATCGATCTCGCCGATCAGCACCTTTCGTTTGACCGCTTTTCGGTTCAAATAAGTTCGCAACATCGGACCTGGCAGTTGGTAAAACTTACAGATCCGAATCTGTTCGTTGGCATCGTCTACCAAAGGAATGCCGTAGCTTAACTGGTCACGACGCTGTCCAACTGCATCACCGGGACGCCAGAAATTTAGCTGAAGAGTTTTGGCGAACGATGCTTTTGTTTCTGGATCTTTCAAGCGGCGGGCATTGGAAAGCCCCGACACTTGAACACTCACGTAGTCGATATTTGGATTGACGCCTTCCCAAATCGCAACTGCCCAAACCCCTGGATCAACCTCATTCGTGGCCATCGGGATTTTTGCTTTTGACAACTGGTGTGTGTCTAATAATTTTTGATTCGGGTCTTCGATTTCTTGGATCTGAGATAACGCCGTTGGGTTAATTTCAGCGGCATACTCGATTTTTTTGTAATTACCTGTGGCGTCGTCCTCGACCCAGCCCTGCAACACAAATCGCGGGGCAAAATTAATGTCTGCCGAATCGACGGGCTTGTTGTACTGTAGCTTTCGAATGACGTGATCTGTGTCTTGGCTTTGTCGAATGTCCTCATAAGTCATTGCCGAACCCGTGTTTCGCACGCGAACGACCAAGTACCAGACATTGCTGTTTTGCAACCCGCCAGCCCGCGATGGCAATTTAACTGTTTCCTGACGCAGTGGCAGGAACGAGAACTCAAGTTCCCATACTGGATCACGATACAAAGTAACTTGTTTCGATTTTCCGAATAAAGTGTCTTCGACGGGACTCAGGTTCGGCGTCCAATCTTCGGCGACGATTCCCGGCATGGGACCTGGCAGTGAGTGAGTGTCGCGCGGGTCCAGTTGAGTTGGAATTGTTTTAAGCACGCCTGGGGCAAAAGCCCGTGGCTGATCTTGTGCTTGTGTTTGGGCATAACTACCAAATACAACAAGGCATATTACAGCTGACAGGGAATGGGAGAAAACAAACGAAATCGGTGAGCGAAGCATATTGGTGGTGCCTGTCGGTTCAATCAGAAGGACAACTGACAAGTATAGTCAAGTTGCCGATTATTTTTGATCGGTAAAATTACTCAAACACGCCTTTGCCGAAGTCTTCTTCTTGACTTTTCGCCCTTTCACTGAAATTGTCGTTCGGTTTATGCGTTTTATGAGGCTTTTTTTCTGCAGAATCGACCCTGATCTCAGCGGCGGTGTCCTCTGAAGAGGGCTCATTAACTACGTCGACAGCTTCAACCACTTCCTCTGCGGGCTCGGGCGAGGCCTCAATGGCGGTCGGTGATGGTGGGCTTGATGGCTGCGAAGTGGCCTCTGAATCGTGATCTTCGTTGAAAAAATCGTTGTCGTACCGAGGTGAGTAGCCCGGTTTAGACGACAATTCGATTTCTTTTTGGAGCTCTTCGGCGACTCGCCGCTGAATCATTTCTCGACAGGCAGCATTCACTGGGTGAGCCACGTCCGCATACAGCTTGGCTCGTCCACCAGAATCGTGCTCAAGCCGATTGTGTATTAACTTTTCCCCACACTGGTTACAGAAGTTGGCGCGAAGGTGATTTTTGGAACGACACTTCCTGCAATTATCAGTCAGTTTCCTGCTGGGCATCGCCACAAAGGGACCGGAATCTCCTTCAATGATTTTCAAATCTCGAACGACAAAGCAGTTGTCGAATGTTACGCTGCAGAAACCCCGCAAGCGATCGGCGGGGTTGTTAATTAACTTGATTCTGACTTCCGTTACTTTCATCGCGAGGCTCCTTCTTCCGCAAGTGAAATGTTTCGGCCAGCCACCACCAACGGATTTGGCGCGAAGACTGGGGCAGCGAGAGTACGAACGGCAAAAACTCGGCAATCGCCAAGTTGACTCGCCATCTGTTGACGAGCAATTCTGGCTGACTTTCGGTTTGCAAAAATCCCAAAGTGGCTAGACCCGCTACCGCTCATTTGGTGCCCTAAACTTCCCACACGCTCAAACAAGCTTGCTACCCGTTGTAATTGATCCGTCAACTGTGTCGCAGCATTTGCGAGTCGATTAAAAAGCGAACCCGCGATTTGCTGAGGCCGTCCGGTTGCGATCGATTGAACTGCCGCGTCCACCGGCGCAGGTAACTCAGCTAAGTTAGTATCTTTAACCATCGAATTCGCCGAAGCATAACAAACTTGACCGAAGACATCTTTTGTCGATAAAGCCACTGGTGGTTTGACAATTACTAAATTTACCCCTGCGGTTGCCGGTACCGTCTGAATGATCTCACCGCGTCCTGTGCAGCGACATGCACCGCCGTATAAAAAGAACGGTACGTCACTGCCTAGCTCTGCCGCGACCGAGTGCAATTGTTGTTGGTTTAAGCCAAGTCCCCACATTCTATTGGCACCCACTAACGCGGCCGCGCAATCCGAAGACGCACCGCCGAGCCCCGCTGCTGATGGGATCCATTTTGTTAACCGAATCTTCAACCCTGAAAGTGGTAGCGGCGATTTAATTTGATTATCGATTGCGAACCGTCTCAGTCGTTCGCAAGCTCGCACTACCAAATTTCGATCATCCGTCGGAATGGGGTCTCGCTCGCCCGGTTGTCCCGTCGGATGCCGCAACTGGCAGGAAAGCCGAATGTTTTGCCCCTGGGTCGGCGCAAAATCCAAGCTATCCCATAAAGACACAGTTTGCATTGCCGTGTCGATTTGATGAAAGCCGTCTTCACGCCGGCCTTTCAACTCTAGAAAAAAGTTAACTTTGGCAGGTGTGTCGATGCGGAACCGGTCACCGTATTGACGAATAAACATGATGTACTATCGTTGCGGAACGAATCATTGAACCGCCGTCCGAGAGCCGAAGCTTCAGAATCGCACAGCGGAACAAGTTTCGTTGTTTTTGTTGGTGGACATGACAGCTTCTCTGACACCCAACAAGCTTTACATGTTTTTAATCTATCAGGCTTTTAAGCTGGCGGCACCAACGTTTTTAACATTACATCAAATGTTATACCTAATGGGGCTGCGCAGGCTGCGTGGATTGCCCAGCTTAAGAGGGGGTTTGTTCATAAATGAACGTTTTACTTATTAGACACTTTGGCGAATTGCTTATCAGTGACTGTTCAAGGTTTTGCTTCTAGCAATCATTGGGAGTGCTCGAACGGCTTTCAGTGTAAGCCCAGTTGCATTTTTTATCCGTTATCCCCTACATACAAAACAAACGATGTCAGAGAACCCACTTCAAAGCCCCAACTCTCAAGTCAAAAATGATCTTCAACCCAACGGCGTACCCGTCGCAGTCGGTTTGCCAAGATTAGTAACACGCAGTTTGTTCGGCGGCCTGTTGATGGGCTTAGCGAATTTGGTACCTGGAATCAGCGGCGGCACGATGTTGTTAGCCGCAGGCATCTATCCGGCCTTTATCGATTCGCTGTCGAAAGTAACTCGGTTTAAATTCGATTTGCGTTCATTGATCGTATTAGGTTTAGTCGGCTTATCAGCGGGGCTAGGAGTTTTGTTGCTCGCCGGGACACTCAAAACATTAGTCATTGAGCAACGGTGGATTATGTACAGCCTGTTCATAGGATTAACACTCGGCGGTGTGCCAGTGGTTTGGCGAATGGTCACGCGAACTGGAGTCGGCTTGTTCGTGCCAGCAGTACTTGCGTTTTTAGCGATGGCTGCTTTGGCTTATGGGCAAGCCCAAGGGTTCGTTGGCTCGGGTGGGTCTAATTTTGTTACTCTATTATTAGCAGGGTTGGCGGGCGCCAGTGCGATGATTCTGCCGGGGTTGTCGGGCGGATACTTGTTGTTGTTAATGGGGCAGTACGTTCGGATTTTGGGAGCCATCCACAAATTCAAGGATGCGCTTTCAGCACGCGATTTCGATGCTGCCATGGATCCCGCGATTTCGGTACTGTTGCCGGTAGGAATCGGAGTCGTGTTGGGCATCGTCCTAGTTGGCAACTTATTAAAATGGTTGTTTAGCAATTTCCAAACAGCGACGTTGGGTTTACTGTTGGGTTTATTGGTCGGTTCAACCGTTGGATTATTCCCGTTTCAGCAAGGACGGCCGCCCCAGATCGGCGACACCATCAAAGCTAAACTTGTCACCGCCGAAACGATCGATGAAATTGAACAAGACGATTGGCCGGTCGAGTACTTTCAGCCGTCGATTGGACAAGCGGGGTCCGCACTAGGATTGGTTGCGGTTGGTTTTGCGATCACAATGGGGGTCAGTCTGCTGGGAAAAGATGAAAAGTAATGCTTTGAGTCCGAAATTGATTTTGAAAAAACGATCACCTGTGCGAAACTTTTCGCTCGGCATCGAGGTAACCAGCAGTAACGCCTGCAAGTTATCTTGTTTTAAAGCAATCTAAGAAGCACGAACCATCTATGGATACATCTTCCGATCGCTCAACCGCCAATAGCTCGCCAAATAATATTGGTGACGTTCGGGAGGCAATGATCGCCAAACCAGGCCGCCGATGGTTGCGCATTATTCTGACATTCTTGCTGTTTGCGATAGTGGCTTGGGGCGGATGGAAATTACTTGGCCCTGAACCGGATTTGCGTTCGACCATCAACGTCGAAGAAATTCTGCCAGACGGTGATTCAATAGGTGACCGCGAACCACTTGTCGAAGGCTCTTTATTGTCTCGCATTGACCAAGCAACCATCGACTCTGCCAAGCACCCGTTCGATCCGTTGCTGGCAGTGGCGGAAAAAGCGCTGCAACAAACCGATGAAACGGTGACCGACTATACAGCAATCATCGTGAGCCAGGTCCGAGTTAAAGGTAAGCTGTTACCCGAACAAAAAGTTGCTTGCAAAATTCGTCATCCGCGAACTACCGGCGAAGACCAATCTGGGCTTTCAGTTTACATGAAATTTTTAGGCCCGGCTTCTTCAGCAGACCAGGAAGTAATCTGGGTTGAAGGCCAAAACGATGGGAATTTGATTGCTCACACAACAGGCTTGATGAACCTTGCTCGGTTTCACCTTAAACCGAATTCAATGTTGGCCATGAGAAATAGTCGCCATCCAATTACGGAGATCGGCTTTCGAAACTTGATGGCCAAGATAGTCGAACAAGGTACGCGAGATCGTAAGTATGGCGAGTGCGAGGTGACGGTCAAACGGAACATTGGAATCGAAGGGCGCAAGTGTGTGATGCTTGAAGTCATGCATCCCGTTCAGCGAGAGCATTTTGAGTTCCATATTGCGAGGATCTATTTAGACCAAGAACTTGAGATTCCGATCGCTTACGAAGGATTCTCATGGCCTGAAGAGGAGGGCGGCGAACCAGTGTTGGAAGAGAAGTATTTTTATACGGAGCTGAAGCTGAACGTAGGCTTGCAAGATAGCGACTTCGACCCGAGCAACCCGGCTTACGATTATCCGGCCGAGTAACTAGCCAACTTGCTTAAAGCAAATGTAGTCAAAGCTCATTCGGCAGTGGCATCCAATACAAAGCTAGGAGAAACGCTTGCTGAGAAAATCGCTTTGCTGAGCTAGCGTTGAGTTTCCGCGAAGGTGATTTGACGAGGCCCCCATTTTCCCCTATTTTCTGGGTTTTAAAAGGCGCAAGGAGTTTACATGGATATCCAATCTGGTCATCAAGTCGTCAAGTTTGGTGGTTTGGATTTTGCGTTGAATCTTGACTGGAGGCACGAACGACAATATTTCGATTTCATTGAACACCAAAAACTGTCCGGATCGTTAGCGATGGATGTTTGGGTATACAAGCATTTTGTAACTTCGGGGGATCTGGTCCTTGATGCGGGTGCCAACATTGGATTCACTTCGCTTGTTGGCTTGCGCAGCGGTGCAAAAGCAGTTCATTTGTTTGAGCCAGATCCTCGGTTTTGCAAGCGACTGGAAGCCCTCGCAGCTCAAGACAGTCGTTTAGTATTCCACGCAGCTGCGTTGGGCGAAAAAGAAGCGGAACTCAAACTGCAAGTTTCAACGTCACACAATCAAGGTTCCACACTAAATTCTAAACATCTTGAACTGTTTCCAAGCGTTTACGAGAACTCAAAAGAGGTAGTCGTTCGCGTTGAATCGATTGATGGAATGTTTGGTGACCTTACCTTTGATTTCTTCAAAGTAGATGTTGAAGGAGCTGAGTTTGCCGCGTTGAAGGGAGCATTAAACAAATTGCGAACCGAGCCTCCTAAGAACATCTATGTAGAGCTCTATGACGAATATCATGCGCCTGTCCATGAGTTGCTGTCTCAGTTTTATCCTTATGTCTATCGAGTCGTTTGTAGTCACACAGGAGTAGGGCGGTTGTTCGATATTTCTACGGACTTCGAAGCTCTGCGAGCTGAAAACTATATTGTCGGGCCACCTTCATACATTTATTCGATCAATGATCAAAAGTCGCTTGCGGAATCATGGACACCGATGGCGTAGTGCAAGATCGACCTCCTTAGCGACTGAAACCGATGGATGCCCCCTGAGTATCATGCTTGTTGATCGGCCATTGACTTCTGAACGTTCGCAAAAAAAGCACCGTGCATTAGCACGGTGCTTTTCAATTTCGATCAATTAGTTGACTCGCTTCAGCCAACAATCGCTCTTCAAATCTTATTCAACTTCAACCCAGCGGCTCTTGCGAGGCTGCTTTGGAGTTGTTGCTTCGATTTCGACCTGACCAACAAACGCTGTCACTCGTCGCTCGGTTGGTAGCTGAGCACTTGCGAAACGAACGGGAGTGTAATCCCAGCTTCGTCGAACGGGGTTCTTGGCTGTGTAGCCGTCGAAGTTAACCACGGATGGCTGACGAAGTTGTTCAAAAGCAGGAACTGGAGCAGGGGCAGGAGCGGAAACGTTAAAGCTTCTGGTTGAGCTGCCGGAGTTTCTTGTTGTACTGCCTTGTGGAAGTGAAGGGGTGATCACTCGCTGGGATGACTGCGGGTTTGCGATACCGTTGAGTACCGGTTGTTGGTCGGCTGGAACCGAGCCAAAGCCACCTTGAGTTGACAAACCGTTTGCTGGGTCGATCACGTACGATTGAGTGGTCGAGCCAGCCACAGGTGCCTGACCTACTGGGTTGATGTTATTGTTAAGCGTTGGAACGGTGCCACTGCCTCCACCACAAGTGCTGCAACCGGTTTGTGGAGCAAAGTTGGCTACGGTGCCTGAACCGCTGGCTGCTGGCGATGGGCAAGTGCCGCAAGTTCCTGTTGCACAATCGTTCGTGATCGTTGTCACTGGAACCTTGTAAGTCTCTGTGCGATAAACAGGCTTGTAAGTCGTGTAAGGAACTCGCTGAACTTGGTACGTATACGACGTACACGGTTTCATGCAAGTCACCGTGCAACCGGTGCAAGGGTCCGAGTTGGTTACTGGGCGGTACTGAGTTACCGGCACGCGTTTGTAGCTGGTGCGGTAAGCTGTTTGTGGCACGTAGTTTACTACGGTTCGGCTGCAAGTTTGTTGGCAAGTACGCATGCACTGGCCAGGTTGCAGGTTGTGTGGATTGGCGGCAACAGTCGCGGGGGCGGCCGCAGGAGAGAGCGCTGTTTGCCGATTTAAAAGCTTGCAACCGCAGCCAGACGCTGCTGCTGTGTTGTTGCGGCCGGTGATGTTTCGCCACCAGCGACGCAATGGCCCGTCAGCGTTGGCGCTTTGAGGCAAGTAGGCACCGACGGTCACAACGACAGCCATAGCAACAGTGATTTTTTTTAAGTTGGTCATCAATTTGACTCCTACAATCGCTGAGGATCGCGAGATAAGATTGTACGTCTGCACGGATGCGCATCGGTCACCTTGCTAGAACTTCCAGCACGGTTCACCACAAGGTAGGACATTGTTAAATGCTGACACGCTAAAATCCGCTCAGTGAGTGTGTAATTTTTACAACGCAGGTCGGGTTGTAACGAACAGCTAAATTTAACTGGCCTACGACTTGGTTTTGAGGCTTTTGGCTTGAGCCGGATTTTTCAAATTGTTGAAAAAAAACAACTCAATCTGACAAGCCCGGCCGTTTTGTCCGATTGTCCAAAGCCACTACAAACACCGGCCCAACCCACCCGCAGGTCAAGGTGAGGCAGATTTTGCAACCGCAAACGGGAAAAAGACAGAAACACGCCGAAAACGAAAATCCAAGTGCATTAACGTTAGTGGGGGCGACAGAAGCAAAACGCCTAGGTGGCAGTTTTGATTTTGAGATCATTCGCAAGAAAGCCGAAATCCATGTCCGGCAAGCCAATCGTACGCGTTGATACGTTACAGGCAAGCCAACAATATTTGACCATTCACTAATAACTACGTGGACGAAGTTGTCAGACCGTATTTAAACGCCTACGATGCAGCCGATTTTATAGCCAAACCACTAACCAGATCGTCGTCGACACTTGGTTTCAGGCGGCAGTCTGATTGGGCGCTCTGAATATTTAACTTTCTCAGTAACTAATACAAGTCAGCAATCCACCGATGTTTATTGTTTTTGAAGGAGTCGACGGCGCGGGCAAGACCACGCAGCTAACGCAGTTAGTTAGGTGGCTCGAACAACGTGACATCTCTGTGGTGACTTGCAAGGATCCCGGTAGCACCGCACTCGGCGAGCAACTACGGTCAATCTTGCTCGGTTCGGCGGACACGCCGATATCAATGCGAACTGAGATGATGATGTTCACGACCGCGAGGACTCAGCTGGTCGACGAAATTGTGCGGCCTGCTTTGGCTGCGGGAAAAACAGTCGTGCTCGATCGCTACATTTATTCGACGATCGTCTATCAAGGACACGCAGGTAACTTGCCCACTGATGAGATTCGTCAAGTCAACGATATCGCCACCGGGGGCCTGAAACCAGACTTGACGTTCGTCATCGACTTGCCGGTGGCTGTCTCGATGCAACGGTTGGGTGAATCGCTTGATAGAATGGAATCTCGCGGCGCGGAATATTTCGAAAAAGTCAGGTCCGGTTTCATTGCTGAATTCGAACGAGCGCCAGCGGGCATTGAACTGATCGACGGTGATCGCTCACCGGAAGAGATTCAGACTGAATTGCAAGCGGTCGCTGAACGTTATTTGAACAAGTAGAATTGTCGGGCCTGTAGGCTGTTAGAAAATTGCAGTACTAAAGAACCTAACGAAGTAAGCCATTTAAGCTTAGACTTATGCAAGCCAGAACCGATTTTACAGAAAGCGAACAGACACTTGATTGCGAGGAAGGTATCCTGCGTCGATTGTTTTGGATCGGCTTGTTGTTTCTTCTGTGTTTTGTTGCAATTAGCTTTTTGAGCTCGCCTTTCGAGTATGGTTCGAGTGTAGACCGCCCCATACTGATCGTGACAGGCATCTTGATATTGAGCTCCGGCATTGCTTTTTATGGGCTTGTCGATGCAATCAAGATTTCAACAACTAATCGCCATGCGAGCCGTCGACTGACGGTGCTGGTTATCGGAATCGCGTTGAGCGCTAGGTTGGTGGCGTTGTTTACGTGCCCGATTCTTGAGATTGACTATTACCGTTATATGTGGGACGGCAAGGTGCTCGCCGCCGGGATCTCGCCTTACGACTACGCCCCCGAGCAAATCCTTGATGCTACACCGGATGTCGAAGGCGAGCTTCGGGAGTTGAACTCGCTTGCTGCACGAACCGAAAGCAATCACACGATTCTCTCGCGAATCCACTTTGCACGTCTCACGACGCTTTATCCGCCAGTCAGCCAACTGGTTTTTTCGGCTGCGATGTCTTTGATCCCCGATACGGCCAGCGTGGAAGCTCATGTCTTGTTCATCAAGTTTGTATTGCTGCTGTTTGATGTTGGGATCTTGTGGCTGGTTTTTAGCTTGATTCGGTTGTTGAACCGCCATCCTGGTTGGTTGATCGTTTACGCTTGGAATCCTTTGGTGATCAAAGAAATTGCCAACAGCGGGCACCTCGATTCGATCGCCACATTTTTTACAGTGTTTTCGGCTTTTGCATTTATCCACTGGTGTAGGGCTCGGACGTGGCGTCGAAGCTGGCTAACCACCAGCGCTGTTGCACTGGCATGCGGTGTCGGGTCAAAGTTATTCCCGGCAGTTGTATTTCCAATTTTGTTCGTGGCCGTCTTTCGGAAGTGCAAGTTAAGCGCGTGCGTGTTTGCTCTTGTTTTCATGGTTGCCACTGCAGCAGCGCTGTACCCGATGTTTAACGCGTCCGCAGGTAATCACAGCGTTCAAAACATTGACCACCAAGAAACACACACACCAGCCGCAACTAATGATCATTTTGAAAAGAACGCAGAAGACCGAGAAGGCTTCACCGCCTTTTTCTCTCGTTGGCGGATGAACGATGTTGTATTTTCAAGTCTTTATTTGAACCTGAAAGACGTCCAGCGGGGATCCAAGCAGCCACCCTGGTATGTCATTACGTCGAACGAATTTCGCAGTCGTTTCTGTCGTTGGTGCAAGGATAACCATCTGGGCAGTGCCGATCCCGCTTATTCAGCAACCCGCGCCTGCACGATCGGCCTGTTTGCGATCTTTTATCTTTGTCAGCTTGTCATGGTCTATCGAGCGGAAAACGACAACGATCGGGATGGCACCCAATTGCTCAGCCGAACGGGCTGGACCATTGCTGTCTTTTTATTCCTGCAGCCGACCGTGAACCCATGGTACCTGCTGTGGATGATTCCGTTCTGCAGCTTCTCCAGCAACCGAGGTTGGTTGCTGGTCAGTGGCATGACGTTGGTTTATTACTCTCGGTTTTGGTTTAAGTCGCTATCAGGCCCTTTTGAAATCGGTGGCGCGAATTATTCCGGAACGGGATTGTTTGATCATTTTGTTACTTGGGGCGAGCATCTTATTGTGCTCGCGATTTTGTTGGGGTTCACGCTGGCAGTACGCCGGTTTCGGGGTACCGAAACACCCGGCTTCAAAAGCTGATTTGCCCTGCGGTAAAGTGTTTGTTGTTTTAGGGTTGTTTTGATTCTTGGTCGGTTGCCAGAAAGACTTCGCCGCGACCGCCCGCTAAACGGTCCCCGTGAAAAACTTGATAGGTCTGATCCAGCAACGCAAGCTGCTCTGACGAAAACACGGGGGCCGAGTCAATCGTATTTGTGGCCAGCCATTTTTTCAGCGTTTTGAAAATTGGAACTGTGTTGGTGGCTCCCCGACTAAAAGACGGCAGCAGCCAGTTGTTCTGCTTGATGGCGGCTGCACTTGCTAATTCGGCAGCGGCAACGATCGAACCGCGAACCATGCCCGCCCCCGGGTGAGGCCCGCAACCTTGTAGGCATATGATCGTGCCAGCCAACATGTTCCAGCCGACTAACTTGCCAGCTCGCTGGCCAACCACGATTGTTCCACGTCGCATCCCCTGCCCTACTCCATCGCCAGCCGATCCTTGAATGAAAATCTGGCCGCGGTTCATACCGATTTTCTCGCCAGAAAATCGACCACCGGCGTGATTGCCGACATCGCCGGAGACAACGATCGTACCACCGGCCATCTCGGATCCTAGGTAATCGTCGGTGTTTCCATGCACTTCGATCCTTCCGCCTTGCATTTTCCAACCGGTATGCAAACCGGTGTTACCGTGAATCAGCATCGTTCCGGTTGTCATGTTTTGGCCGATTCGATTTACGCGAGCCAGACCTAGATCATCGCAGCCTCGCCACTGGATGGTCAAGTCTTCAGCCGCGCTGCCGCTGACATCGAAGAAGTCTCGCAACGGTTGTTGGTACTTGCCGCACCAAATCAATTGGTCGCCGATTTGTGCAACGCTA
>CAZORR010000017.1:0-15043 GCA_964582115.1 uncultured Pirellulaceae bacterium | reverse complement strand
CGGTTGTTGGTACTTGCCGCACCAAATCAATTGGTCGCCGATTTGTGCAACGCTACAGCCAATCACGTTTTCCGGTAACACCGAATCAACATCGATCGGCAAAGAGAGCGGTGATTTCAAGGTTAGAGTTAGCATGGCGGTTGACGGTTTACTTCTTGCCTAACGCTCGCTTACGACTAAAGAACTCGGTCAAAATCTGCCCGCATTGGGTGTCCAATACACCGCCGATAATCTCGCTTTGGTGATTCAAACGATCGTCGCTGAGCAATTGGTACATCGATGCAACGCCGCCGCCTTTAGGTTCGCTGGCTGCAAAAACGATCTGCGGAATCCTCGCTTGCAAGATCGCGCCGGCACACATGATGCATGGTTCTAATGTGACATACAGCGTGCACCCTTCCAGTCGCCAATCCCCAACCGATTCGGCGGCTTGCGTGATTGCCATCATTTCCGCGTGGGCGGTCGGGTCACGTAGTTGACGGCTCATGTTGTGGGCTGCGCCGATGATTTGTTGGTCGCGAACAACCACGGCGCCGACAGGAACTTCATCCATCTGAGCAGCAGCTTGAGCCTGTTGGTAAGCTTGCTGCATGAAATGGCTATGTGGGAAAATTTCAAGATTCATGCGTCTAGATTATTACTTGGGCGGTTGGCTGAGTGGCTTGGGGAGTTCGGTTGACTTGGCTGGTTTGCCGATTCGCTGTAACGTCAGTTTACGGATTTCGGCTTTGGTTTGAAAAGTACACAGTCCCATCGGCGTGCAAAGTTCCGTGTCGCCTCGCAGTGAAATTTTCTTGCCAGTGATATTCTGATAGATCACACACTCGTTGTCGATCCAAACGATAATTCGATCGGGCAAAACTCGAATACGGATGTCGTACCAACGATTGTTCTTGAAATCCATCAGCTTGGTGGTTTCGTTGTTTGACGCGTCTTTGCCGTCGATGCTGGACAGCCCCACCGTGGCACCGGCCCATCCGCCGACGATTAGACAGCAATGGCTATCGTTGACCGGGAACACAGGGCCGCAGAAAAAATCGATTCCCTCGGTCCGTCGAGCCTGCATAGTCAGGTCATAATTGTTGGTGGGTAGATCGTCGCCATCCCAGAAAACGCCTGTCAGGCCTTCACCGATTCCGATCTCCAATGTGTGGGATGCCACCGACGCTTCGCCACCGCCTGCGAAATCGATCGTATCCCAGTCGCCCAACTGCGATTTGGCCAACAGTATTCGCGGCGGGGCGGAATACTCGACTTGCATCCCCTTGGGGGTCGGTGGCAAGTCGCTTGCTGTACCGGAAGACGCTGCTTTATTTACCGTTTCTTGAGCGCCGACCGATTGGCACGAAACTGGCCACACTGTCAGCAAGCCGAGTAATAGGAACCGCAATTGGATTTGCGTCAATAGAAAATAAACAATTGCCATGAACAGCATTACTTAGGGCAGGTTGGTAATCGTCGAACCGGTCGCAATGAATTATACTGCAAACTCAGATCTTGATTTCCAGATCTGCAATAAAATTAGTTTGGCGCAAAACAATGCAAATTCAATGGTTCCCCGGGCACATGCACAAGGCTCGGGTGCAAATGAAAGAAACGATTCCCAGAACCGATTTGGTAATCGAAGTCTTAGACGCAAGAATCCCTTACAGCAGCGAAAACCCGATGCTGGCGGAGTTGCGTGGCGACAAGCCTTGTTTGAAGATCCTTAACAAGGCGGACCTAGCCGACCCCGCCATGACCAAGGTTTGGTTGGACTACTTTCAAAAACAAAAAGGAATTCAAGCCCGCGCGACCACGACCACCGACTTCCATACGATCGGCAATTTGGCTCGGCTGTGCGTCGACATGCTGCCGCACAAAGGCGAAGGCACTACCATCACCACGATGATTGCAGGCATTCCGAATGTTGGAAAGTCGACGATCATCAACATGTTGGCGGGGAAAAAAGTTGCTCGAACCGGCAACGAACCGGCTGTGACGAAAGGGCAACAGCGAATCAACATTGGTAATGGCGTGACCTTGTTGGATACCCCGGGCGTGCTCTGGCCCAACGTCGAAAATATCGCCAGCGGGTATCGGTTGGCGACGATCGGTTCGATCAAAGAAACGGCGATGGATTACGCGGACGTCGCATTTTACATCGGCGACTTTATTGTCGAAACGTACTTTGATCGATTAGCGGATCGGTTTGGTTTGACCGAACGCCCTGCCGATGCGAATGAACTCGTTGAAGCAATCGGCCGCAGACGCGGGTGTTTGGGGCGAGCAGGAATCGTCGATATCGACCGGGCGTCGAAGATTTTTGTCACGGAATTGCGAGCCGGAAAGCTGGGGCCGTTGACGTTGGAGTCGCCCGAGATGATGGAGCGGGAGGTGGTGGAGACGGCAAAGCGAATCGCCGAAAAGGAAGTTGCTAAAGAAGCCAATAGCCGGAAACGCAAAGCTGCGTTTCGTGAGAAAAAGAAAGAACGCAAGAGCGGAAACAAACGAAAACGGTAGTGGCATAGGCTTCTAGCCTGTGATTATTTGATGTCTACCTACCACAGGCTGGAAGCCTTTTTATACCCCCACATCTGGCGAGACTGATTTTGCCCTTGAACGTGATAGCAAAGGGAAGATTGCCGATTTTCGAAAGATGTCCTTTACCGCCGGTTTGTTGACCGACCTCTCGTCTCTGTGACTCCGTGTGCGATTAATATTCTTTCCGCCTCTAGGTGGTAGTAAAAGTCTCACGCAGAGGCGCAAAGACGCAGAGATTTCAGACTGAATCGGGCTACGCCCATAAAAATGATTAGTGTCGATTAGTGAAAATTAGTGTTCCTCAAATCGGACATCATTGAAAACCGTAGCAAAGCTTCCGTTTACGAACCTCCAAAGCTGTTTTTCGAAGTTTGGATGATTTTCGGCAACAAATACTTGTGGGGTATAAAAAGGCTGGAAGCCTATGCCACTTTTCTAGCTACGCGGCGTAAGTTTTGCTGACGCGTTGTTTTTCGTTGTAGAAGAACCGAGCCTGCGAAATCCAGTCGTCGCGTTCGATGCGATCTTTGAATGTCAGCAAGTGCGAAAACTCTTCGATCGCTTCTGGCTTCCATTCCATGATCTGTTTGAAAGTATAAACTCCGTAGTCATTCAGTCGAGCTTCCAAGACGACAGCGATGCCTGAGATTCGTTTCAGGTCGTCACTTTCTTTCGGAGCTTGAGTGTAGATCAATCCGCGAGTCGCGTGCATGCGAACTGGACCGCCGTACTCGTCATCGTAGTTGGTGTCCCGTTTGCTACGCAGTTCCATCGCCTCAGTAAATGAAATTACTTTCGCTTCTGGTTCGGCGATGGTGCGATAGTTGGCAAGCCGAGCCAAAACCGCAGCTCGCTCTCTACGGAGTGAACGAATGGTTTCTTCGCTGGCTCGCACTTTGGTTTGTAGCGTTCGAATTTCACGGTCTTTGTGGTTCGAACTTTCAAGCCGGTCATCCCACTGGGTTTGTAGAGCGTCCAGTTCGGCTTGTAGTGTTTTGTTGGTTTCACTGGCTTCTTGGTATGCAGTTCGCAATTTTTCAAGTTGCCCAGTCATTTCACTCTGATTGATATCTCGCGATTGGACCAAAGCCTCTAGTTCACCAATGCGTTGGCATGTGATTTTTAGGTCTTCGGTTTCAGTTTTGAGATTAGCGACCGTCTCGCGACTGGCTTTAAGTTCGACAACCGATACGCCCAAACGCTCCTCGACCTGGTCAAGTTGAGCCCGCAGGCCATCTCGCTCGCTAGTGAGGCTGGCGATTTTTTCGGAAAACTCATCGTGCTGACCTGTTAAAGCCGCAACCTGATCCGACGATTCATTGCGCTGATTGGTTAGATCCGTGATTTGAGCGGTAAGCCGATCGCGTTCTTCAGTAAGGCTGATGATTTGGGTTAAGTATTCTTCGTGTTCGTTTTCTAACTTGGTGATCGCGCCTGCGCGGTCTTCGCAAAGTCCAGTGAGTTCTTCGCATTGCTTGGCCAGCGTTCCTGACTCTTCACAAATGGCAGCGTACTTTGAATTCAGACCATCGCTCTCAACGACTAGCGAGTCGATTTTGTTTTGATGGTTGGCAAGCAGGTTAGCCATTTCGAATTCAGCGGCCTTCAATTGGTCCGCCAGTTGGTCACGCTGATCCGTCAACTGCAACATTGCTGATGTCTGACGCTCGCTGGCAGCTGCCACTGATTCCTGTAATTCGGTTTCGACTTGTGCTCGGCGGTCAATCTCTTGTTTGAGATCTTCCATCGACTGCTCGTACTTGGTTCGCAAACGATGAATGGTGGTTTCTTGGTTGTCGATGCGTTGTTGCAGCCCGCTTGAAACGTTCTTAGCGGCCGCTTCAGCGGTCATGGCTTGATCGCGTTGGCCAACTACGGATGTCAATCGTTCCGTGGCAGACTGGACGGTTTCGTTCAGCGTGTCTACTTGTGGTTTTAGGGCTTCGAGTTCAATGACTTGTTCCACCAATCGCTCGTTTTCGCCCCGCAGGTCTTTGAGCTCTTGGTCTAAGTTCGCGATCGAATCCTCGGCGGTTACGCGAGCCGATTCAGCGACCGTGCATTTCTCAATCGCCGCCTGAAGTTGGCTTTTGTTATCAGCCATTGCTGCTTCAATCGAAACGTATTCCTGTTCGAGGCCTTGGGCGTTGTTGGTTGCGGTTGCCAGCATAACTTGTTGGCTGGCAAGTTCGGACTGCATTTGAGCAACTTGAATTTCAGCCGCCTTGAGTTTTTCAGCAATCTGTTTTTTCTCGTTATCGACAGAAGCGTATTGCGTTTCCAGCTTGCTAAACGCAGCTTCTGCTTTGGATTGGTTCTTACGCCAAGTCTCGTCAATGTCGGCAACGTTGGTGGAGAATTCTTGAAGCAGTCGGTGCTGAGCATCTTCGAGATCGATTCGGGTTTGCTTTTCAGCAGTCAAGTCCGCTTGGATTTCAGTTATGCGGTCTGACTTTGCTCGCAACGCCTCTTCCAGTTCACCGCGTTCTTGATCCGCCTGACGGCGAGAATCGGTCCAGTCGTCGCAAAGGGTTTGCAACGTTTTCAACTGGCCAGTTTGACGAGCGAATTGCGAGTCTAGTTTCGTGTAGGATTGGTGAGCCAACTTCAGCGAGTGGCGAACGTTTTCGTTCTCGCGAGTTAGGTCTTTCTGCCGTTTTTCGTCGCTTGAGCGATCGCGGTAGAACAGGAGGTAGCCTACATAGTAGCCCAGTGCTAGGCAGGAAAACGCAAGGAAAAGGCTGTTGATAATGTTCATGTCGACTCCGTTGCTTTTCAGCAAACGTAATAACGCGGAAAGGCACACAGCAAGTCTTGCTGCAGCTTCTACCGTTCGAATCGGCCTGCACAATCGGTTTCTTCAGTAAAACTGCTATAACCCGCAGAGTTCATGCAAACCGCAGGGGTTGATAGCAGTTTGAATTGGCGGAGTGAGGCATTCTTAACCGCCAGCGAGACATGCAATTGCTGCTAACTTGGTATTGCCGGTCGTCATGGAAGGCATAAATCAATTAGAGTGCTAGTAGTGGTCGCTAGCACTCGTTTACAGTTCTTTGGCGCGCTCGGTGCAAACTAATACAGCGGACATTACTGCGTCTCGCATACCGGTTTCCTCAAGTGCTTTGATTGCGGTGATCGTTGTTCCACCGGGACTGGTTACTTGGTCTCGCAGTTCGCCGGGGTGCTTGCCGGTTTCTTTCATCAATTGAGCCGCACCGAGTACGGTTTGGATTGCTAGCTCACGAGCAACGGGTCTCTTTAGGCCGACCAGTACACCGCCGTCGATCATCGCTTCGATAAAGGTCAAAACGTAAGCCGTTCCTGAGCCGGCGACGCCAGTCACGCTATCAATGAGTGTCTCGTCATCGACCGAAGTGATCGTCCCCACTGCCCCGAAGAACTCTTCAATCAACGCCGCGTCGCTATCTGAAACTTCTTCGTCAATCGCATAAGCTGAAGCGGCCATCCCAATCAGACATGGCGTGTTGGGCATTGCTCGGACGATTCGAGAGTGTCCGACGATCCGGCGTAACCGAAACATGTCCGCACCGCCAACAATTGAAACGACCAGTGGCTTGGATTCAAAGCTAACTCCTTCGAGTGCATCTTCGAGTACCTGTGGTTTAACTGCGATGAATACCACGTCGCAATCGTCCACGACTGCTTGGGAGTTTGCCGCTGCCGTCACGTTTGCCTTGGGGCCACACTCGGCAGCTAGTTTTTCAATTGAAACCGATCGCGGTGAATACACGATGAACTCTAGGTCACGTTCGCATTTGTTGGCCATGCCTGCTGCGAGCGCCGTTGCCATTTGACCGGCGCCAATAAATCCAATTTTCAATTTTTTGTCCTCGTAAGAAATATACCCGTGAGAGTTCAACTCACTGGAGACCAACCAAAGAAACCATTCGCAGGCGTGTCTGCTTTAGCCATTGGCGGAGAATTATAACCCAAGCGTTATCGAATTCGCAGGCCACCACTTGCCGGTCGGTTCTAAAAAACCACGGGTCCAAATTAAACGAATAGCTGTTAGGATAACGATTGTCTGACAAAGCGAACTTTTCTTGTTCCTAAGTCGACGATCATCCCAAACCCAAGCGGCTTTGGTTTACTATCTCTGGAAAAAAACGTGCGACGCTGGATTCGGATACTCATTCAAGGCAACTGGTTTCGCGGTTCTAACCGTCGTTGGTGGGCCGGTATGACTGAAGCGTTGATCGCGGCCAGTTTGTTATTGGGCGGATTCGTGTTCTTGTCGACGAGTGTCACGTTGGCAATCATCCAAGCGAAATTCGGTGCCACTTCGGTTTTTGACCTGCACTTTTTTCTGCGGGTCATTATCGCAACCTTTTTGATTTTGATTGGGTTGGGGTGGATCATTCGCTTGTTGTGGCACGTGGGAGTGTCCGCCGAACGCCGCGAAGCGATTAGTGCTCAGGCCAGCGAACTGGAGATTATTCGTGAGCTGCGGCGCCGACGTGAGGATTTGCCGACGGTGCCGCGTGATCGGTTGGTGCCGCAGCCCGGGCGGTCGCTGCCATTTCAAATAGTGCCTTCACCACGAAATGTGTGGGGGTTGGTCGTGGCGGCATTGTCGAGTGCGATTGCGGTTTCGATTTCGTCGATTTTGGTTTTGATCTTTGCCAAACCTTGGCTGACGCAGTCCCTTTTGGTAGACCAATTTAACCAGCTAAGCCAAAAGATCGCTCCGACGGATCTTGATGGAATTCCTCAGCAACCTTGGTTGGCTGGCGGATTGTTGTTGGTTTTTGTGCCGGCGGCGGGTTGGTCGATCTACCACTTCTTCCGTCAGTTGATCAAACTAGCTGGCGTCGGACCGACTTCTATTGAGTTGTCAAACTACCCGCTCAAACCCGGCGAAAGCTATCAACTGTTTTTGTCACAAACAGGCCGCGTCCGTTTACAGTCGTTAGAACTTGAATTAATTTGTGAAGAACAAGTCACCTATAATCAGGGGACTGACATTCGCACCGAAACCGTGATCGTGTTCGCCGATCGATTGATGCGACAACGCGGGGTTTCGCTGACCGCTGGCAAAGCTTTTGAAACGAAGTTGGATTTTTCGTTGCCCGTAGCAGCGATGCACTCGTTCACTTCGACTAACAATCGGGTCCAATGGAAAATCATCGTTACCGCGAAAGCAAAAAAATGGCCGAACCTAACCCGGACCTTTCGGATTCTGGTCTTTCCAAAATCTCGCGATACGAAGAAAACCCCAGCGATCGCCGGCGCCGAGAGTTAACGAAGCAGAGCCAACCTGCGTCTAGCTTGCCCGATCCGACAGTCGAGATTTCAATCGATCGCGATCACCTCGGCCAGAGTTTTTCACCGCATAGTATTTTGAGTGCCGAATACATGGTAAAGCTCGCATCGGGTATGAGTTTGGCGGCGATCGAGTCGTCCGTGATTTGGGTGACCGAGGGTAAGGGCGAAGAAGACATCGGGGTGCACTTTTTCGAACGACGGAATCGAGCGTCCTTCGCGATCGACACCTTCGATCGGCCTCAGCGACTTAGCACCGTCCTGCCGCAAAGCCCGCTGTCTTACGATGGACAGATTCTAAAAGTACGCTGGCTGGTTCGTGTTCGTTTGTTCTTAACGGGTGGGCGTGAGTTTATTTTTGACCGACAGTTTCAATTGAGCCTGGCTGAAGAGCCTTGCCGGTGGGTGGAAACCGAGTGAACGCTGATTGGTCCAGTAATCCGTTTTCGACACGCTTTGTGTCTCCCGGCCAGTTGAGCTTTATTGGTATGGAAGAAGGTTGGTTGGACGAACTGGCGGCAGTGTTGATTCAGCAAAATGGCAACGGACAGATCGTGGGCCCGCATGGCGTGGGCAAAACAACGTTGAGCTTTGAACTTGAACGTCGCGTTGCTAGATTGAATGATACTCGAACGCCATTTCGGTTTGTGCGAAAGATAATCAGTCCGCAGCAAACAATCCGGTCTGGCCATCAAAGCGCGTCGTTTGAATCGAGCCCGCAGAAAACAGTCTTGGTGCTTGACGGATTCGAGCGTTTGTCTTGGTTTCAGCGAGTCGCGTTGGTAAAGGCTTGCCAGCGAAAACAAATCGGTTTGTTATTGACGACTCATCGCGCCGTTTGGGGCGTGCCCAAGCTGGTTTCGCTTAAACCTGATCAGGATCGATTTGAATCGGTCGTAAAGGAACTGACTTGCGATTGCGAATTCCAGATTTCGCGAGAGTGTCTCGCTGAAATCTTTGCCAACAACAATGGAAACATTCGCGAGTCATTGATGAGCTGCTACGACGAATTCGAGGCTAACCGAGCGAAGCCAGACGAGCCATAACCGACTGCTGGGACCTATGTTGAATTGCGGCGTAGTAGTCGTACATGTCGACTACTTTACCGCCTAGTTGTTGTTCAAACTGTTGCTGTGATTCCTTGGTCGCCAAACCAACGTTCGAAACGCCTGCCAAGCCGATGTTTGAATTGAAAATGTTCGTCGCGGCGGGGCCAAAGAAATCTTCGTACTGCTGAGGTATCAAGCCAACGATGCCGCATTCGATCAGCGTCTCAAAATCCAAGCCTACGAATTCATCGGATGCGATCGCTGAATCAATTATCTCAAACGTAAAGTACGCGAAGCCTTGTTGCCAAAGCGCCTTTTGGTTCGTTGGGAAACCGTCCAATGCTTGGGTCATCGTTTGGTAGTAATGGTCGGCGTAATTCGGATCGGATTCAGGCAGGCTCAAGTTTTGTTTGCCGATCGCGAATCGTCGTTCGAACTCTTGACGACCGACCGGAGTCAACGCTTGTAATCTTTCTTCAAATTCGACAAACGTTTCTTGGTACTCCGCTTCAACGAACGTTCCATCGGAGGCGGGAAACTTGAGCACGACAGGTGGCGCCAGACACGATGTCTGCCGCAAGATCACGTCGATTCCAACTGGGCCCTGCCAAACTGGAATCGTTTCGATCCCCTGCTCTACCATTCGTTGGTGAGCCAAAGGCACGGACGCGACTGAGGGCGTCAAGTGATTGAAGGCCAATGAGTTCGTGATCAAAACCTGAGCGGCGACTTTGTTGATCGTTCGCATCCGTTGGTATTCTTCCTGGCTTACCAACGCAATTTCGGGACGCACGAACAACTCGACGCACCGTTCCACAAACTGATCGACCTGTTGGTGGTTCCATCCGGTTTGTTGACCAACTTGGATCAAATCCAACAGTGGCTGGGAAAATACATTGCGGCGATCGATGATCGATTGCACGAACGACTGATGTTCAGGATCGATACAGTCGATCGACAGCATCGAACAGAACAGACGAAAACCGTTTTGCTGAATTTCCGATTCGTCGACCGGGCGAAACGCCGTGCTCTGCACCGATACGTTTTCGCGCAAGTCATAATAATTGACTGGCTGACAACCAAGCAGTTCAAAAATTTCTCGGACCGTTTGCAGTTCGGCAGGGCTGGCGCAGCGAATTGCTGCGTGCATGATTTTTCCCAATCGTTTGGATTCGTCTTCGCCGGTAGCGTCGTTGATGGTTTGGGCCACGTTCATCATTTGCGCGTAGATCGGCATCGATTGCCGGAACTGTTCTAGGATTCGAGTCACAATCAGGCCGCGGATTTCTGCTTGAGTAACGACGTGCCGAGTATCCAATCGTGTTACTTCGAAAGTCGGTTCGACGGGCGGGGCCGAAGCAACATGTTGTTCCCAGTCGATCAGTTTGGCTTGGTCACGCGGGTTGCCTCGATCTTGGATTCGCTTTTTACGCAAGTCATTGTCACAGTACAAGTACCAGATTTTTGGGGCGGTGCCGAATCGCTTTTCCAGCTGCCACGGCCACGACGGATCGTTAAGCTCGCGTGTGAATGGCCCAACGATTACGACGTTGGTATGGGATAAATTTTCTGCGGCAACGTCAAACAGGCTTTGATAAATGGGGTCTCGGAAAATTGCTTTGTACTCCGGACTATCGCGGTCCGTGGGGTCGATGTCGGCCGCTTGTAAGCCTGCACGAACAATGGGTTCGCTGGCGGTGTCGCTGTCCAGCAAGATCGCAGATTCGTCACGGGCCAGTTGTTTGGCAAAGGTGCTTTTGCCAGTACCGGCTGCGCCGGTGACGATGTGAATTTGATAGCGAGTGGCGGTCATCAGTGGGAACCCAAAGCAGGTGATCGGTTTCTTCGTGGTGCCATCATACCGCGTACAGCAATTGGATCCAAATATTGAATCGACCTGATTCTGATTGATGGCGCCGGTTTCGTTTAATTTTTGCTGCCTTCGCTTTGCACGGTTTGCAATTGGCGTTAGGTTGTAAACGCTTCGCTGGTTGTCGAGACGACGATCAGGTTGCCGCCGTACTGCAAGGGACGTTGTTTCTCTTGATTAACTTTTATTCAACTGAGTGATCAATGTCACCACCCAAGCCAAACGACAACGACGATTCTTCGTTGGTTGCCAGATTCTTTGGCGTGTTTCGCTATAGCAAGGAAGCCCTGAGGCTGGTGTGGACGACGGATAAGCGTTTGACGTTTATTTTGGCGACGCTAACGATTTTGGCAGGCGTGCTTCCCGGCGGAATTGCTTTCGTTGGCAAACTGATCGTTGACGCGGTCGTGTTGGCGGTCGAAACGGATTCGGCTGCGGACCGCTGGCTGGTGATTAAGTGGATTGCGGTGGAAGCCGTGTTGGTCGTATTGATGGCGGCGATTCAACGAGCGTTGATGGTGTCGCAGTCGCTGCTGCGTGCTCTGCTTGGGCAACGCGTGAATGTGATGATTTTGGAAAAAGCTCAAACGCTGGAGCTGTCGCATTTCGAAGACTCGGAGTTCTACGACAAAATGACCCGGGCACGGCGAGAAGCTTCGTCGCGGCCGCTGAGTTTGGTGAACCGGACGTTCGGGTTGGTTCAGAATGGCATCACGTTATTGACGTATGGTTGGTTATTGATTCAGTTCTCGTGGTTGGCGGTTGCTGGATTGGTGGTCGCGGCATTGCCAGCGTTTTTTGTGGAAACGTATTTTTCAGGCGCGGCGTTTCGCCTGTTCCGCTGGCAGGTTCCAGAAACTCGTAAACGCAATTATCTGGAGTGGCTGCTGGCGCGTGAGGACTACGTCAAAGAAGTGAAGCTCTATGGAACCGGTGACTTGTTTTTGGCTCGGTATCGCGAGATCTTTGAAAAGCTGTTCGCCGAAGATAAGTTGTTGACTTTGCGGCGTGGCTTGTGGGGATTCCTGCTGGGGGCTCTTAGTAGTCTTGCCTTTTATGGAGCCTACGCTTGGATCGGCTGGTCCGCTGCAATGGGGTGGATCACGTTGGGCGGCATGACGATGTATTTGATGATCTTTAAACAAGGACAATCATCGATCGCAGCGAGCTTAACAGCGATTGGCAAAATGTACGAAGACAATTTGTACTTGTCGAACTTGTATGAGTTTTTGGATGAGAAAATCGACACCAACGATGGAACCGCACTCTCCGGCCCCAACCCCGGCGACGGTGTTCGTTTTGAAAACGTGTCGTTCGCCTATCCGGGGCAAACGATTCCGGCGGTTGACCAAATTAGCCTGCACCTACGACCGGGAGAAAAACTGGCACTGGTCGGTGAAAATGGTTCCGGAAAAACGACGCTGATCAAATTGTTGACGCGTTTGTACACACCGACTAGCGGACGCGTTTTGTTAGATGGGCTCGACCTTAACGAGTGGCAGCTGGATGCGTTGCGGCAACGGATCGGTGTCATTTTCCAAGACTTCGTGCGTTACCAATTGAAGGTTGGAGAAAACATCGGCGTCGGTGATGTGGCCCATATCGAAAGCCGCGATCAACAGCAAGCAGCGGCAGAAAAGGGGATGGCTCATCCGTTTATCGATTCGATGGATAACGGGTACGATACGCAGTTGGGCCGTTGGTTCAAAGACGGCCGAGAACTATCGGGTGGACAGTGGCAGAAGATTGCTTTGTCGCGAGCGTTTATGCGAACCCAAGCAGATATCTTGGTGTTGGACGAGCCCACGTCGGCGATGGACGCGGAAGCCGAGGCTCGTATCTTTAATCACTTTCGCGAAGTGACTCAAAAGCAAATGGCGATTTTAATTTCTCATCGTTTTTCTACCGTTCGAATGGCCGACCAGATTATTGTTTTGGACAAAGGCAAAGTAATCGAACGTGGTTCGCACGAGGATTTGATCCGGCATAACGGGAAGTATGCACATCTGTTTGCGATTCAAGCCAAGGGTTATCAGTAACGTCCGCGATTTCACGTTTGTCCCCAACATTAGCTATTTGCTGATTTTACAACAGCTGGACTTATTTCGCTGGTTGTCCAGTGCGAGTCAGCAAAAAAGTCGATGAACTACTTTTTATTGATGCTGGCAGTTGACGTAAGAGTCAAAAAGACTTGCAACGATGCTGAGATATGCTCCAATCGCTTTGAGAAAATGAGTCACTCCAGTTTGTGAAAGCGCCCTTTGATGTCCAGGATTTTTTACGTCGCGATTGTCTACCTTCTTTTACAAACTTCAACGATGGTCAATGCGGCTCAGGCACCGCAAGAAGACCGCCCTGAAACCATCCCCCAGATGGAAAAGTATCTCGCCAAAAGAATGCCTGTTGGTACCGAAGAACTAGTGAGTCGAGTCGCCAAAAAAATAGATGCCGATGGAGACGGAAAGATCTCAGAAACAGAGTTTAAAAACCGGATGCGGGTTTTTCGGCAAGTGGCTTTAGACAGTGTTAAGAAGGCGGCAGACAAACAGAAAGCAAAACCAGAAACGAAAACCGAGCCCAAACCAAAGCCAAAACCCATCGTGGTTGTCGAGATTCCTGCGTTGGTCGATTCAAACGAAGCCGCAGTTTTGCTGATCACAGCTGACGAGTTGGCAAAGGCTTGGGTGCCGTTTGCGAAGTGGAAAACGAAAAACGGCAAGCTAACAAAGATTGTTACTGTTGGGCAAATTGACAAAGAGTTTACTGGTGATTCGATTCAGGAAAAAATTCGGCAGTGCGTTCGCCAGCATATCGACAACCACAACACTCGCTGGTTGATTTTGGGCGGCGACTGCCTGCCCGATGGTGAAGGTTTGGTGCCGGGTGGGCACACCACTGTTCATCGCAGAGAACGAAAGGGAATTCCAACCGACATCGTCTACCTGAGTCCTACGAATTGGGATGCAGACGAGGACGGGGTGTTTGGCGAATTTGAAGATGATCGTGAAGCGATCACCTACCCGGACGGCTCAGTTGGGATTGGACGAATTCCTGTTCGCAGCGTCGATGATGTCAAAGCATTTACCGAAAAGGTAATTGCTTACGAATCCAACTACCCGACCGATCAATTTGCGGAAAACATGGTTTATACCTGTACTGAAAAGTACGCTTACCCGAAAGTACGAAACAGCTGGGATGATTATGTTTCGAAAGCTTGGGGTGGAAAAGCCGAACGGTTCTTTGCTGACGAAACTCCGTGGGATGAAGAAGACGATCCTGGCAGTCACGAGTTGAGTGCAGACAACTTTGTCAAATTGATCAATGATTCCACTGCCGGCAAGCTTCATGTTCATGGGCATGGACTTTTGCCGGTTTGGGTTTTGGAGAAATCGGTTTTCTCAGGGAAAAATGTCAAACAGTTGTCCAACGATGGAGCGTACCCGTTGATCACGACCGTGTCATGTTTTACTGGTCAGTACGATTCCGAGAAGGATCCGTCGATCGTGGAACAGATGTTGCGGGCGCCGCGTGCTGGGTCCGTCGCAATTGTGGCTCCTATCCGCACCGGAAAGGCGCACTTTGCAAAACGGTCAGATATGAGATTGATGATCACCGAAGGAAAGCTCGACGGTACAACCATGTTGCTGACCAATTATTGGAAGTTTGGCTTGGGAGATTTGCAAACGACCGGACATGCGTTCGCAAATGCCAAGCAAGCAATGGCGGCGAGTGCCGTAGACGCGGCTGCCTATCACCTTTGTGTGTGTGAACTGAATTTATTGGGTGATCCTACTTTGGACATGCGAGCGAATGTCCCGCGAGCCCCAACGATGGAAGTCAAAGCCAACAAAGGTAACGGTTCACAGTGGAAGGTCGCGGTTGAAACCGACGCTCCAGGGTCAACGATTTGTGTTTGGGATCAAAAAGATAGCTACCATGTTGCCACGGCGGACAAAAATGGAAATGCAACGTTGACAGTCACGTCATCGGAGGAGCAACTTGAAGTGTCGGTTTCGGGGAAGTCTTTGAACTCGGTTACTAAAACGTGCCCATTGCGTTAGTACTCTTGTTGCTGCTACGGTTCGTGGTGGGCAAACGAGATTTGCATGACACTGACAATGCTACTGGCCGGGTTTTCAAGAACACGAAAAACTGCGGTCATCTACCGAATAAAAAGACTAACCAGAAAGCCCCTCTCCCCAAAAAATCGGAGAGCGTTTGCTCTTAGTGTATAGCTTTTTCGTCCGAATTTTTGGGGAGAGGGGAGCTAGTAACGGGATGGGCTCACGCCTAAAGGCGTTACTACAAACTCTACTTC
>CAZORR010000016.1:22648-28462 GCA_964582115.1 uncultured Pirellulaceae bacterium | reverse complement strand
TCATTGACTTTGCGCCTTCGCGCCTTTGCGTGAGGCTTTTTTCCAGACTTTCTGCTCATGCGGTTTTTCACAATAGCCAGATTGGTGGCGTTCACCGAGAAGTGTCACAAACGACCTAAATTTATCAAATAGAAACATAACCGAATCCATGGAGGGTTTCCTATGAAACGCAAGCAAAATCTAAAGTCGGCTTTCCTGTTGATTGCAACACCTGCCCTCGGCCTGATTTTGGCCAGTAGCAATTGTTCCGCCAGCACGGCCCCCAGTGATTTGCAACTTGCTGAAGCTCAGGCTGCTGCTCCAGCGACTGAGCCGTCAGCCGAGAATGTCGACGACGCTGATGAAACGCAAGTAGCTGCCAAGCCACTGTTGGAATTGGCGAAACAGAAAAAGCTTGCAAGCGATTTGTTAGGGCTCACCAAAACCGCCAAGACGGCTCAACAGCTTAACGCGATGATCGCCAAGTGTGATGCGGCGACAAAAGCGGGACTCAACAAGAAGTATTTCGCGTACGTTCGTTCGTTGAAAGCGTGGGCATTGAAGCGTCGCGGCAGCAACCGCTACGAGACCGCAAAACAACTCAAGGCCATCGACAATCGTGCACAGTACGGTCTCGCTTTCAAGCAAGCGATGCAGGACTTCGATGACTCGATCGCCATCGACACCGAGCGTTATCGGACCTTCAACTCGCGCGGCATCGCCTTCATTTTAAACGAACAGTATGTCGAAGCAGTAAAGGATTTCACGAAAGCCGTCGCGCTCAAGCCCGATTTCACTCAAGGGTATTTCAATCGAGCCGAAGCGTTGTCAGCGTTGAATAAGCATGAGCTTGCGATCAAGGATTACACGACTGTGTTGCGTTTAGCTCCAGACGATGCTCAAGCATTAACCGGACGCGGCCACGCAAACGTTGCGCGGGGGGATTTTGAAGCGGCACTTCCTGATTACGACGCTGTTATCAAAGCTTATCCGGACAATGCCGTGGCAGTGGTTAATCGCGGCGACTACCACACAGCAGCTGGGAACTGGAAGCAGGCCTTGGCTGACTACACGGCAGCAAAGAAGCTGGGTGAGTCCGACTTGGTTGACCAACGGACTGCTTGGGTATTGGCCACTGCCAGCGATGATGCGATTCGCGATGGGGAAAAAGCCATCGCGTTGATCAAGCCTTGCGTTGATCGTAGTAGTACGCCCACAACGGCGATGCTGGAAACGCTCGCCGCCGCCCAAGCCCTCACCGGCGACTTCGAAGCCGCCAAGCAAAATCAGGGCAGAGTAATCCAGCTAACTGGCGCCGAAGTTTCCGCTAAGGAAGATTCGCCTCACCAAGTTCGCATGGCGTTGTACGAGGAAGAAAAAGCCTACGTCCAACCAGTGAAGTAAAACAGGTGAACGACAGGTCGGAAGGCGTCGGTGAGTAACGGACGACCTTCACTATTCAAAAAAACGTCGAGCCCACACTGCGACGCAATCCGCAACCCAGTTCGCATCTTGTTTTTGATTCACAAATAAATGATCCGATCCCGGCAAGCCAAACAACGTTTTGGCTCCGGAAGTCCACTCAAACAATTCTTGAGCACAGGAAAAAGCGACGGTTTCGTCGGCCGGCGAATGCATGATCAAGTGTGGTGCCTTAATCGCACGAACCGCTGTTTCCAAATCAAACCCGCGTAGGCTCTCCAGCAACTGAGTCGTAATCAGGTGGTCTCGGCCGCCAATGGTAACGACACCTGAGCCAGTCGTTTCGATATCTGGGTTTTGCGACAATAAGAACTTTGCCAGATGTTTGGTGCATGAAGGGGCGGCCAGCGTGACCAGTGCCTTCACCGATTTAAATTCGCCGACCGAAGCCATCGCAGCGGCTCCTCCCAGCGAATGCCCGATTAACAGCTGAGGCGCCTCGTGGGTGGCGGACAGCCAATCGACTGCGGCTCGCAAGTCGGCTAGATTGGTTTCAAAGTTCGAATTTTCGAACCGACCGCCGCTATGGCCAAGACCCGTGAAATCGAAGCGAAACACCGAGATCGATTGTTTGGCTAGTTGTCGGCTGATTTTTACAATCGCCTTCAAGTCTTTAGTGCATGTGAAGCAATGCGTGAAGATGGCATACGCCAGTGGTGTCCCCTCGGCGGTGTCGACAATACCGGACAGCCGAATGCCGGCTTCGTTTTCAAAAGTAATTCGTTGACTAGCCATCGACTATGGTTTTCCGTTTCTGTAGGGGCAATGGGTTTAGTGGAAGCTCGCTGAATTACGGTAGCTGGATTCGCCAGAGTTCAGGTCGTTCAACAAAAAACGAAGTTTGGCGACTCCGGCTACAAGAATAGTTGGCAGTTCTTGTACCATCCTACCGAAGGCTTAACGGCCCGAAAAAGTGTCGCTGAGTCGTTTGAGGTACGCAGGTACCAGGTCGGCAATAGCCCAATGAATAGTCGCACGACCGGGAAGGCGTTTCTAGTAGCTGAAGGGACAGTCCCGTGAACGCGGTTCCGAAATGAATGGCTGATCGAACACCCTGTCGGTAATCCGGTAGCGTTTGTCCGTAACGTTCTAGGACCACGTCCTCAAAGAATAATGGTTGATATCGAATGTCCGGTGCTTCCCAAGCAAACACTTTCACCGACTCACTGACAGGACCGAACCTACCGTATTCCTGTAGCAACCCCGAGCGGTCTTCTGGTACTCGTCCAACTTCGTCCAGGCTTAAACCAATTTCGCTGATCGAATGCTTCGGCCAGTTATTTCGAATCTGGTCGTCGGTCACTCGTCGCAATGAGGCCTGGTCCTGTTCGGTGTCTAGGTCGTCACTCAAGTCATCATCTAGATCGTCATCTAAATCCAAATCGTCCTCGTCTGCCATTTCGCTCAGTTTCTCGTCGTCGTCTTCTTTGGCTGGTTCACCTAGTTCCAACGAATCGTCTTGATCTTCGTCCTTAGCCGAATCAGTTGAATCAAGCTCAAGCTGCGGCCGAACAACGGGTTCAATCTTGATGCGTCTCGATTGACCTTGGGTATTTTCAACCAGGCCGAGCATAGCCGACATAAAAACCAGTAAAAAAAGGAAGCGATGCATTTTGGATTCTCAGGCAATGGAATCGATAGTTACTTGGTTTTTATCGACCGCTAAAAGTAATACGACGTCCAAAACGCCTATCTCCGGCGTGGTTTACTTAATCGTCGCAGTTTGCCAAAGCTGCCGCTCAAGATCATTCGGGCAAAACTTCTGTCACTTAGCCCGTCTAGCCTAGCCGTGAGCTCAACGTCAGCTTTGTGAATTTAACTTGGGTGTTGGAGTCAGCATTCAAATAGCTCAACTGATCGCTTGTAGAATCAACGGATGTATTTTCTACGTTAGGAGAATCTTGAAGAGCTGGGGGTTGATACTTTACAGTCAACCAGATTCCAAAAATCGCGACCACTGTTCCGCAGAATGCTAGCCGATTGATTCGCTGGCGATACAAGATCCACATCACCGGAATTGCAAACAACGGGCAAGTGGATAGTAGTGTTTGAGCGATCGCGAGATCGTTGTTCTTGTAGGCCATTTGGCAAAACCAAATTCCAAGCCAAGTTCCCAGCATCGTTGCGGGAACTACGTATCGTAGGTGTTCAATTTTGATCGCTTGCTTGAATGCCTGTCGATATTTTTGTCGGCTCAAAATCCATAAACTGGTTGCAATCGCAGAAACGAACAAACGAATTGCCGCGGCCTCCAGTGGACTACATGAAGCCATTCCTTTAATCGAAAACAGGCCGCCGCCAGCTTGGCAAGCCGCAGCGAGAACTCCAAAGGCGATACCAGCCTGTATCTTCCCAGGCATTAGACCGGGTTCTTCTTGTTTTGCCTTGCGGTCCATCACTACCACCAGCACGCCGCTCATTGTCAAACCAACGCCTAAAACCACCAAGTAGCCCATCATTTGCTGTAGAAACATCAGTCCTAGCACGGCGGCGAAAAATGGCCCAAGACACGCCAACACTAATGCTCGACGTGGGCCGAGAATCTGCAAACTACGAAAGTACATTGTGTCGCCAATGACGATCCCAATCAGCCCACTCAACCCGAGCCATCCCCAAGCCTGCCAATCAGCGGAAATTTCCACCAACCCAAAGCCAAAACTAACAATCGCCAGCTGAATCCCAAATAACGTTACCCCGATCCAGTTTTTGCAAACATTCAATGTGAGCGCAGGCAAGTTGATCATCCCCCAAATCATGCTTGAGCAAGTCCACAAAAACGCAGCAATCAAGGCTGCTGCGGGTCCGATGTCCATGATTGGCGACTGCTTTGAAGGTGAAGTAAAAGGGAAAAATCGAATCGAACAACATAGTTAACCACCTCGATTCACGATAGTGGTTGTTCGCCTTTGCAAGCTCGGAAGCACGGGGATCGTGAGCTAGTTAACTTGATGTGTTCGTAGTAATGCCTTTAGGCTTGTCCCTCCGAAGTGAACTCGTTAACCCCCTTAAGCGGTAAAGCGTCGGCGAACATCTCCGTAGGATGGATACTCTTGCCCGTCACCATGAGGGTTGATTGTAGAAACAGTTGAGCTGATACGACGAACCACCGACCCGGCCGATTAAATGTCATGCTCGCCGCAGGTCTCAGTTAACCGCTAGGCAATGAATGAGCGATGGGTGTTTTGAACGACTCAGCTAGCCACAAATCGTACTGCTTAATTGCAATTTTTTTGGGGACTCGCAACGCACGTTTACAATCCGTTTCACCTAAGGTTCCTCGTGAAATTTTTCACGAAGTCGTAAAATCTGATTTGCGTCCAAGAATTTCCTTGGAGTTGACAATTTGCTTCGTTAGAATAAAGGATGCACGCAGCCAGTGACGCTGTTTTACGAAACACGGTATTTCAGGTCACAGTTAGGCAATTTGGCATGAAGACTTTACGCGTGTAATTTCCAATTCCCTTGTAGCATGCGGGAGAGACGGATGAAACACGACATTACGACGATGGTTGCTCGTGATATTATGAAGACACGATTGATCACTTTGAAGCCGACGATGGATGTTTTCAAAGGTATCAAGACGCTGGTTAAGAACAAAATCTCTGGCGCTCCGGTTGTTGACGACAACGGCCAGTTACTGGGTGTATTTTCTGAAAAGTGCTCGATGCAGGTTCTGATCGATGCTGCTTACGATGGGTTGCCGACCAATCAAATCGGAGCCTTCATGAACACCCAACCACAAACCACCAACGAAGACGCGCGATTACTAACGATCGCCAACTTTTTCCTTCTGTCGACCGGTCGAAGATTGCCCGTTTTGAGAGACGGCATATTGGTTGGCCAGATTAGTCGGCGTGACGTGATTGCAGCCGCTGAGAAGCTGAACGACCATAAACCATCGCCGTCGAAGCGATTGTTGTACTTGTCAGCTCTATGTGAGATGGAAGAAGCACCAGTCAGCTAACTGTACTATGTGTGCAGTCAATTCTGTCTGTAGATCTGGCGTGACATTTGGTCTGACTCAATCGAACGTTTGAACGAAAAAACCGAAGCTGCCCAAAATTGGTAGCCTCGGTTTTCTGCGTTCTCATCTAAGCATCGCAACTTCTAGTTGCAGCAAACTTGTCGTGAAGCACAACGCGCTTTGATACGGTCGCACAAACGAACTCGTTGAGGCTTGCAGCTACGAACGCGAACTGGCTTGCAGCAACGCATTGGAGCTGGCTTGCAGCAACGAACAGGTGCTGGCTTGCAGCAAGGTGCTGGAGCAGGTGCACAGCAAGGAGCTGGTGCCGGTGGTGCACAGCAAACTGGCGCTGGGGCTGGTGCACAGCAAGGTGCTGGTGCTGGAGC
>CAZORR010000016.1:13279-22548 GCA_964582115.1 uncultured Pirellulaceae bacterium | reverse complement strand
GTCTGCATGAACGAATTGGAGCTGGTCTGCATGAACGAATTGGAGCTGGTCTGCATGAACGAATTGGAGCTGGTCTGCAACAACGTACGCGAGCTGGCTTGCAAGAACGAACTGGAGCTGGCTTGCAGCAACGAGTTTTGCAACGGTTAAAAAGTTGAGCTTCTGCAGTGTTTGCAGACAACATCATGGTGGCAGCTACTAGAGCTAGCAAAATACGATTCACAGGTGGGTCTCCTAGTAAAGAATCAAGTTAGTGGCCAACTGAATGCAAACAGATGCAATAATTTGACCGTTTAAATTGTGGTAAACAGCACCAAAAAGTAAAACCGTGACATACTCGTGTCAATGAGCGAGAATGGTAGTTCGGGGGATTCTGGCAAAATATAACGATTTTCTTTTGAAAGTCGTTTTTCGCCTTCGTTTTTGTGACTTATCAGGCATTTATATACCGATTTTTAAGCTCAATAGACGAATTCGAAGGGAGTGATCGATACGTTTCCATCCTTTCAGTTGGTAAATTAGGGCATGAATAATTCACTAAAACCGTTATCTGTAGCTGCTTGGTTAGCAGGTGTATTGGCCGCAGTAATGTTGAGCGGATGTGGCGATGTAAGCACAGTCAGTTCACCGGCGCAGTCGACGCCAGCTGTGGAAGTAGAGGCTACTAGTGTTATCTCTCAAACGGATTCAACGCCTGTCGTACCAGCAGAACAAAGTGGTGAACCTACAGCACCAAACACAGAAGAAAACGCGTCTGGGATAATGGGTAAAGCAGGTGAACTGCTCAACAGCGCAAAGCAAGCCAGCGGCGCGCAAGTTGCTGAAACAGGTCAGTGGCTCCAAGGCGCGTGGAACGGCGCGAGTGACACTACCGGTAACGCCGTCGAAGGTTCGCTCGACTGGGCAAATCAAACCTTTAAAACTCTTAAAGACCAAGGACTCACGACCGCTTCATCGACGGGACAATGGTTGAGCGACGATTGGCAGAACATGGAGTCGTGGCAGTACAAAGTTATAGCGACCGAATCAATACCTGCGGAACAGCTTGAAGCGAAGCTTAATGAACTTGGCAAGCAAGGCTGGGAGTGCTTTTCAGTTGACGACCGACGCATGATTTTCAAGAAAGCAGCCGAGAGCTACCTGCGACGTTTGCCGTTTAAAGATATATTGCGACTGGCGCCATTGTTAAAACAAGCCAATCCGTAACCTCGGCTCCCGTTTCATTGATCAATGCCTGCGAAGCGTCGTGATGACTGACGAAGAGTGACTAGCCAAGCGTGAAGAACAGTTTGAATGAGAATTCGATTGATGACCTGAATGCCTCTCAAGCGACCGAACTGCGCCGCGGTGTAGAATTATTCGGCGCGGTAATGATGGGATTGGGTTCCATTGTTGGTACTGGCGTGTTCGTTAGTGTTGCGATTGGTTTTTCGATCACTGGGGCTTGGGTAATTCTCGCTATTTTCTTGGCGTCGTTGGTTGCGATCTGCAATGGGCTCAGCAGCGCACAGTTGGCCGCCAACCACCCAGTCAGCGGCGGAACTTACGAATACGGCCACCGTTGGTGTTCGCCACAAATTGGATTTGTTGCGGGTTGGATGTTTTTGTTTGCGAAATCGGCATCGGCCGCTGCCGCAGCACTGGGCTTTAGTGGCTACGTTTTGTTACTGGCAAACGTAAGTGACCCATATTGGCTGGTGCCGTTGGCTTTGTTGACCGTTGCCACTGTGACGGCCATCACCTTGATTGGCATTCGTCGAACGAGCCTTGCCAACAGCCTGATCGTGGCGGTTACGTTAACTGCATTGGCATTTTTTGTGATCGCTGGCATTCCGAACGCTTGGGCCAATGCATGGTCGATCGAATCCACTGTTAATGCGATAACTGGTATGTCGCACCGTAATGATTTCTCTGTGAAAAACTTGCTGCACGCGACGGCATTGATGTTTGTCGCCTACACCGGCTACGGACGGATCGCGACGTTGGGCGAAGAGATTGACAATCCGCGTCGCAATATCCCGCGAGCGATCATCGTGACGCTGTTGGTTTCAATGGCGTTGTATGTTTCAGTTGGATTCGTCGTCGCTTTTGCAAGCCAAACCAACACTGAAGACACCGTGGAAGTCGTATCCAAGTCAGTTTCGTTGGTCCGATCGGCGCCGCTGCAAACGATCGCCAACGGATTCGGTGTACCTGGGGTTGGTGTGGTGTTGGCCGTCGGAGCCATCACGGCAATGTTGGGTGTGTTGTTGAACCTCATTCTGGGGCTTTCACGAGTCATGCTGGCAATGGGACGACGATCCGAGATGCCTATTCAAGCGGCGATGGTCAGTGAGCCAACGCGCGTGCCGTGGGTGGCGACTTTGATCGTGGCAGCAATCGTTAGCTTGATCGTTTTGGTCGGCGACATCCGCATCGCTTGGTCTTTTAGCGCGTTCGCGGTGCTGATTTATTATTCGATCACAAACCTGTGCGTATTACGGATGGATCGCTCAGAGCGAATTTACTCCGTCGGGCCTGCTTGGGTTGGGCTGGCGTCTTGTTTGTTCCTAGCATTTTGGGTGCCACCTTACGTGTGGGGCAACGGCCTTGCCTTGATCGCATTCGGCCTGCTGTGGCAGCGAGCGGCAATCAAGTTACAGCAGTCGAACTGATTACTCGTAAGTTCTTCAGGTGTTAAAAAGAACCCTGCTAGAACTTACGGTTCATTAACGATCTTGAGGCCCATCGACCCGCTGGCGCGAATTTCAACTTGGTAGGTCTTGCCCTCTTTTGCCTCGATGTAAGTCGTCTGTCCGTGGCTGGCTCGAATGCCAAGCTCATTCTGGAGGTGAGGATCGTTGGAAACTCCCCAGAAGTCCGACCAGATCTTTTGCTCAAAGTCTGATTTGCGGTCGTCTTGGTAGATGCCGGGACGTGTCTGCGAATCATCGTCCAAACGCTGTGCATCCCGCGGCACTTCGCCATCCCCGTAGATGCTCTTAAATACAAATAACGACGCACCGCGAAGTTCATCGGCTTGTTCAATGTACTTGTCTTCAAACGCAACGATCCATCCGTCAACGTAAAACTTAGTACCTTTGATCGTATAGTTTTTAGTAACGCCAACTTCTTGCCCATCAGCGTCGACCTCGGTAAAGCTCACGTCCATCAACGGATTACCGTCTGTGTCTTTTTCAGTGCTCAGGACTTTGATGTTTGCAACTCGTTTGTCAACCTTCAACAACTTCATCGAAGTCGTCAACCGTTCATTCAGTTCCGTAGCGGCTTCAAGCTGCTTTTGTGATTTTTCTAGCACTCCTTGCTGTCGCTCAAAATCTTCCTTGAGCGTGGCCAGTTCAGCGATCGCTTGTTTGGCGTCTTGGCTGGGTTTGACATAGTTTTCGTAACCAAAGTAACCGAAATATCCTACCACTCCGCAAACTCCGATGATCAACAGCGTGCGGACGGACGAATTGATGGTTTTGACGTTATCCATGAAATTTGTCATAGCAAATCGGCTTTGAATCTAGAGTGGGATCATCGTTTCTATTTCTATCGACCGTTTGGTTCGATCAGATAAGTGTAGGGCAGACATCCTCGGCAGACCAACGAATACGTGGCCATTGAAGCCGATTTAAGCTCGGTTTGCGGCGTTTGCTTACATCAAAAGAGCTGAAATCAGTAGCTCGATAACCTCTAAATAACGTCAAAAATCTCCCAAACCGGATTCAAGACATTTTGGTTCGCGCAGATAGACTGGCCAGAGAGGCTGTTACCACGCCTCCAGACCGTCTTTATATTTAAACGACAGTGATGGCCTTAGACAGTATTCTTATCGAGACGACGGTAGTTTGGCCGAGCCAGGTTCTTGATCAAGCCAACTCGTTCTAGCATCCACAACGAGATGTAAGTGATATCCAACTCCCACCAGCGGTGGCCGTGGCGAGCTGATCGAGGGTCGGCATGATGGTTGTTGTGCCAGCCTTCTCCATTGGTAAGCAAAGCGAATAGCCAGTTGTTGCGGCTGTCTTCGCGGGTTTCGTAGTTTCGGTATCCCCACATGTGAGCTGCTGAGTTAATCGCCCAGGTGACGTGCCATGTGTAAACCGTGCGCATGATCACGGTCCAAAAGAAAAACGAAGCGGTAAAGTACGCGATGTTATCTGGAGCAAACACGAAGGATAGGCCAAAACCAATCAACAGAAACGCCAACGCGTGTACCGCGTAAACAACCACCCAATTCAAATTGCGTTGTAGCCACATGTAGTAGCGGTCTCGCATCAAATCGCGACAGTATCGATCGTAGGCATTGGCAGTGCTTAAATCGAGATTGTCGATAAACAACCAACCCATGTGCGACCAAAAACCACTCACGTTGGGCGTATGCGGATCTGGTTGGTGATCGGAGTGTTGATGATGGACTCGATGGACCAAAACCCAACGCGCTGGTGAATCTTGGAAACTACACACGCCCAAAGTCACCAATGTGTATTCCAACCACTTCGGGCAGTCGAAACCTTTGTGAGTTAACAAACGATGGTAGCCGGCGCCGATTCCCATGGATGTAAAGAAGTAATTGCCGATCGGCAAAAACAATAATCCCCACCAAGAGAAAAATGGATAGACCGCCAGCGGGATCATTAAGTGAAAAACGATCACCGGAATCAAATAGGACCACAAAATCGGACTCTTCGAATTCACGCCAGCCGGACGAGGCACACGCTTGGTTTCGGTCTGTTCGACATGAATGTCTTTTGCGATTTCGTCTTTAGCTTTCGAACGGCCGGGCTGTTGAGAAGTCGGCTCGATATCAGTTGCCATTGTTTTATTTCGTGGTTGATCTGAGAGATCTAGCTAGAGCTGGGCAGCCACTAACGAGATTAAATTTACTTTGTTGGGTGGGCATTCTACCGGCGTGCGGTTGCGGTTAAAAGTTCATTTACTAAGCAAATCCCAATCGTTTGCGAAATAGAACAAATTTGGACCGTCCTCAGTGAATGCGACTACTTTCAATCGCAGATGGCGATTCCCACACGTTAAAACCGCCACGGGGTAAACCGCAAGTGAACGCGGATCAAAACCGAAATTTTAATTCGCGTTCATTATTACGTTCAATCGCCTTCAATTACTTTCATTGACGGCTTAAGTGTCAAATTTACCGTTCTGTCAAAAACGGCATCAACCATTGGATAACACGCCAATCCATCCACCGTCGGTCAGGGTCTGCCCCTTTCCGCCCAAGATATCCTAGGTGACCACCCGACGCCGCGATATGGACGGTTACACCTGCGACTTTTGGGAGTTTACGGAAAGCGTCCGGGGGGACGATCGGGTCGTTTTCAGCGGTAAGTATCAAAGTAGGAATCCGGATCGATTCCACGTATTGATTGCCGCTGCAGCGAGCGTAGTAGTCAGCGGCACTGTCAAACCCGGCGGCGGGCGCCGTGTACAAATCGTCGAATTCTCGGAGAGTGCGTGGCAGTGTCGTCCAGTGTGGTTTTGGCGACGACGGAAAATTGGCCAACCGGCGCTCGACGTCTCGAATTAATAACTTTACGAAATGCTTGTCGTAGATCCGATTGTGCCATTGCCCAAGCGCTTGAGCGCACTGATCAAGGTCAATCGGTGGATTCACCGCCACCGCACAACGAGGCCCTTTGGTGTCGCCGGTTGACCAACCGCAACTTCCAGCCGTCTTCACGACGATATTCGCACCCAGCGAAAACCCGATGACCGCGCCGGGTGAATTAGGACACAGGCTGCGCACTAACTCCCAAGCTGCCAGCAAGTCTTCGCTCTTGCCAGAGTGGTAGGGTCTCTGCGACATCCCTCGAGCCGCCCCGCAGTCCCGATGGTCCATCCGAAATGTACGAACGCCTTGCTGGTTCAGCTTATTGGCGATTCGTACCATGTAGTCGCTACTGTGGCACCCTGCCAAACCATGCAGCAGTAAGACGACGGGGGCTGTATCTGTCCAGCCTGGTGGGCAATCGTCGTGCAAGATCGTGCGATCGACCTCGTCCAAATCAAAGATATGCGGGGTCGCTTGATATGGCTGGCGTTTGCTTCTAATCAAAAATGCCGCTAATGTCTGGCGATGACCACCATTGAGAAACGGAAACGGCTTAAAGTTGGGGTGGATCATAGTTTGGTTCGCAAATGCTACGTTCTAAGCTACGTTCTAAAAAACGCTATTTCACCTACAAGGTTGACTCGCGAGCGAGTGCATCGGTCGAGGTTCTTGGCAAATGCACTTGCTTGCGCCGCGAGCTTGTATGTTGGGTGTTTTCAATTGGTGGATGCACGGTCCAAGATAGCAATGCCGTATGCCAGTCGATAGCTGACTTAACAACAACCACTGTCGTAGTGACTCGTAAAACGACGGTTGGGTATTCGTTCTCACCACGGGTTACCGCCGAGCAACCCTGTCGTTTGTGCTAGCACGATTCGGTTGGTTGCTCGGTAGAACTTGCTTCGTTTGGGCCTGCTTGTCAGAATCCATTCTGCCTTGAACAAACTAGTTAGTCGAGAATTCAAATGCCCAAACGAATCGCAATCTCAAACGGCAGGCGACTCGTCGACGACGTGATCAGGCTGGCAAACCAAACCCCGCTTTTCGGGCTCAGCGGAGACTTTGCTTTTCCGGAAGTGGCTAAGTATCGCAGGATTGCTAAGCCGAAAATTGCCTGGAACGTTCTGTTCATGAAGGCCTACGCTCAAGCTTGTCGAAAAATGCCTGAGCTCCGGCAGAGTCATGCCTCGTTTCCTTGGCCTTATCTATACGAACATGATAAGCCCGTTTGCATGTTGACGATCTCGCGTGAATATCAAGGCGAAGAGCGTTTGTTTTTTGCTAGATTTAATAGTCCGGATTATTACACGCTACCAGAACTCCAAGCCCAGTATGATCATTATCGCAAAGCGCCGATTGAATCGGTCAGACAATTTCGGCATCAGATTAATTTCGCCAAAACACCATCGATGATTCGCCGGTTCGCTTGGTGGATGTTATACAACGCGATGCCAGAGAAACGAGCGATGCACATGGGGACTTTTGGGATGAGCATTTCAGGGCACAACGGTGCTTACTCTGGCATGCATCTTGGTCCCAGTACCACCACTCTGGGGGTTGATCCAAAGCCACGTAAAGGAACCAGTCGGCTGCTGCTGACTTTCGACCACCGAGTCCTAGACGGTGCTCCTGCAACACGTGTATTTCCTCTTTTGCAAAAGATGATGAATCGCCCGATTCACCGAGAGATTGCGGCACTGGCAGGTTTTGACTATGCCACCGGCCAGCCACTAGATCAAACTGACCAGCGGGCCGCAGCTTAAATCGTAGCTGGGATCGCCAGAGTTCAGACCCTGAGTGACCACATTCCGAAGTCTACTCCGGCTACCTTTGGCCTTTGTTATCAAGATACCACTGAATCGCTTTTTCCGGGATCGCTGGTGGGGCAGCCCGAAACTGATTGAGTAATTCTCGGTCGAATCCGTCGGCGTACATTTTTAAATTGCCCATCGCGGTGCGGTGTAGGCACTCATCCATCTGCTGCCCAGCCATTAGGCGATAGTATTTTTCATTGACGGATGTCGCGGTTCGCCCAACATTGATAACGTGATCACCGGGAATGATTTCACGCCATGTAAAATCAGGCAACGACATCGCTTTTTCGCTGGCCGCTAAGATTCGTTCGGGTGTAAGTGTATTAAGCCGATCAAAGCTTTCGGAAACAAAGTACGTTTTTTGAAATTCACTGATCAGGTAATCGGTGTTGGCAAGCCGCAACAGATCCGAATCCTGTTCAGGGGCGATCAAGATTCGATTCGATTCGTCGTTCTGGATGCTGTACTTGGTTTCGCCGGGAGACGAAAGAATCCCCGCGCCGAAGTCTCGGACCTGCCCGTCTTGCATGACCAAGCCAAATTCAACCGTAAACCAATAAATCCGTCCCGCATAAGTCAGCAAACGTTCCGCATGCTGCTTGATTGATTCAACTTCATCCGGATCGGTCACACCTGCCAATTGTTGGTCGCGTTTCGAATAAATCAAATCTCGAGCTCGGCCATGATTCACCATTACGTTGGCAACGGCCGGTATCGTAAACGTCGCCACGTGCCCAGCCACATCGTGACCGATATCGGGCTCTTCAAGGTAATCCGTCCCTAACGGACGCATGAACGTCGTTACGGGAAAAAATCGCCGCGAATGACATGTGAAGAAAAGCTCGGCAGGAATGATCTCTTTTACTGTCGCCAACTGCCATCCAGTTTGCTGATAGATGCGAGCGTTGAGCAACCAGTAGTTCGGGATCATCGCCGAACCGATCTCAAACAACTCTTCGCCGCGTAAATATTCACGGCAAGCAAACTCGTGTTTCGTTTTCTGTTGCTGAGCGATCAAGCACGCCCAGCTAAGATGTTCCTCATATGAGTATTGATCGTACACTTGCGAGTTTGCATAGTGTTTTAGATCGACCGTCAGGTCTGTGAACCCACCGATATCAAAAGAATCGCCTGCTGCACATGCGTCCAAGTACGGCTGACGTTTTTCGATCGCAATTGGATACGGTACGTCATCGGCATTGACGATCCGTTTCAGGAGATCCAGAAATTCGTCGCGAGGCATCTCGCCAACGTCAGACAAATCAACGCCGTTTTCGTCTGCGAAACGCTGGTAGTCGGATTGCGTGAACGTGGATTTTGAACTGTTCATAATAGCTGATTCGTTGATGCGAAAAGGTATACCCGTGTCATCTGCGAACAGCTTATCTAATTATTCGAACTCCAGCTTATCTGAAGTCATTGAACCGTCTCGCATCGCAAGCTTCTTTACTTGCCGTTGCCCGATGAGCAGGTGCTGCAACTAGAATCGTAGTTTTCCTTGGCTTGACATTTTTTGCAACTAAGCCTGGGCTTTTTGAGTGGAAAAAGCTTGGGTCGTGTGGTAGTTTGATCGCAATTCTCGTTGCTGCCTAGCCATGGAATGCCCAAATGGCCGGGATTGGTTTTTAAGCCTCCACAAGCAGTTTGATGCTCAAGGTTTTTGTGCCTGCCGAACCCAGCCCACTCATCGCAACCTGGTGGTCCAAAATCATACGTCGGTGCGCCTTGGAGATTTAATTGCGGTCCTTCGAGTGGGTGGTACAGACGTGAATTGTCGAATCCGAATGCTTGTCCGTCTCGATATCCAAATCTCGTTGGGTCTTGTGGAGCTGGTAAGATGAAACCGCGATTTACTGGCGCTGCGGTGACTGGAAAACTTCGAGTTTCGGTCACGGGTTCGG
>CAZORR010000016.1:6190-13179 GCA_964582115.1 uncultured Pirellulaceae bacterium | reverse complement strand
AAACACGGGGCGGGCATCGTTAATCGGTAACGCCTCTCCTGGGATCGTCTGGTCTAAAGTTGGCTTTGGCACTGGAAGCGCTTGGGCACTCGTTTTGTTCCCCGTTGCTGGGGGTAGTTGGAGTAGGGGGGGGTCGGCGAGCGTCGTTTGCTTATTGATTGGCTGCGTGTTTAGACGGCGAGTGATCGCTTTAGGTGGCAGGATTTTAGTTGGTGGCACTAGACTCGCCACACGATGCAACGACTCATTGGCAACGATATTCGCGAGTGGGCTAGTTTCGACAGTCGGTTTTTCCACCGACTGAATCGCATCTAGCGGTCCCACGTATACATACTGATAGGAAGTTTGCGCATGTAATGTCGGCGGCAAGCAGGCAGTGATGGCTAACGTAATAGTACCGAGACAAGTTAGTTTAAGCATGGAATCACCCGCCGTTTAGAATCATTGAGCCACTCGAGTTCGTTCAGACGGTCAGCTTTAGCTGGAATTGGCAGCTAAAGGCATCACGACAAACCGAGTGTGACCGAAATACTCGGTCAACACGAACTACCTATCGACTCGTTGGGTTCGTTCGATTCATTTCAGCCGGGACGAGTAATACACGTGCGACAACTGGGAAACTGCTTGGCGACTAGTGCATGCGCGACAAAGATAACAGCTTTGCTAACCGTTGTATCTTTCCAGGTTAGGTTGCGGCCACAAACCAGCCCGTTTACTCGGCATCCGCCCAGGTCGGTGCTGGCGCATCGAAGGTGATTTGCTGTTTCGTCAGCGGATGCTCCAACGTCAAACTCATCGCGTGCAAGCACATCGGTGGATCGTCAACCGTTAATGATTGTTTTTCGATTGGTTGCTGGTCAGCTGAGTAAGTTGGGTCGCCAACGATTGGAAACCCGAGATGGCTCAAATGCAATCGAATTTGGTGCGTCCTACCGGTCTTCGGAAAACAATGCACTAACGAAGTGCCATCGCTACGCCGCTCGACTACCTCGAATTCGGTAACCGCCGATAATCCCGACTCGCTGGCGTCGATTGCCCGCGACCCAGCGGCTTTGGCTTCGTCACTGATGCTCTCTTCGCAGTGAAACTTGTCCTCGGCAGGGTGGCCGTTGACTTTGGCCAAGTACACTTTGCTAACTGTGCCTGCTTTGAACTGTTCATGGATTGGCCGCGTGACCGACTTTTTTCTGGCAAATAAAACGACACCCGTCGTATTGGCATCCAAGCGATGCAAAATTCTTAGGCGTTCGCCGCTGAACACCTTGTCCATCAAAAAACTCAGGCTGTTGCGATTAAATCGACCACACGCGTGCATTGGCAAGGGAGCCGGTTTGTTGACCACCACCAAGCCTTCGTCTTCGTACAAAAACTTTACCGACGCATTCACGTCTGGCTCGGTCGTTTGCGGCAGTAAATGTTCGACTCGCCATCCCGCTCGAACTTGGTCATCGGCTGCCAGTGGCTTGTCTTTGAAAACAATCTTTCCGGTCTCACACTCACCTCGCCAGTACTCCTCGGTCAGTCGAGCATGCATGCCGAATAAGAATTCGATTACCGGTTTGTTTTCAAATCGCAGCGGCACATTCATTGGACGAAGGTTATTGTAAGGAACTGACCCCGGCAACGGACTCGCATGCAACGCAAACAAGTTATTTCGTTCCTCCAATAAATCCAATTGCTTTTGCTCTTCGGTTTGAAAGCAAAGCGGGCAGCTGTGTGGTGGATCGTATAGCGGCGACTGTTGTTGTTGAGCGGTTAAAACGCTTTGGCAGGCGTAGCACTGGTCGGCATCGGTTTCTTGCAGATTGGGATCGACCGCGACTCGTTTGTCAAACACAAAGCAATCACCATCGTAGTGCTCGCCACCGCACTCTTCAAAGTACTTTAGAATGCCACCGTCCAACTGATAAACTTGCTCGAACCCTTGTTCTTCCATCAAAGGCCCCGCCTTTTCGCAGCGAATCCCACCAGTGCAAAACATCACCAGCGGCTTTTGTTTCATCTCGTCTGGTAATCGTTTGGTGGCTTCGGGGAACAAACGGAAATGATCGATGCCAGCGGGAACGGCGTTTTGGAAAGTTCCTACTTCGATTTCGTAGTCGTTGCGAACGTCGTATAAGGTCAGGTCTTTGCCATCGTCCAGCCATTGCTTGAGCTCTTTGGCAGTTAGCTTGGGGCTGGTTTTCACTTTGGGGCGAATGGCTTCCACGCCCATGCTGATGATTTCTTTTTTGATTCGCACCAGCATGCGAGAAAACGGTTGATGATCACTCATGCTTTCTTTGACCGGCAAACCATCAAATTCGGGCTTGCTACGTATCACATCCAAAAACGCATCCATGTTGCTGCGAGTGCCCGCGAGAAACATGTTGATGCCTTCCAGCGACAACAAAATCGTTCCCCGCAACTCCAGCCGATTACACAGCGGCAGCAATTCGGCTTTGCGGTCGGCAAGGCTGTCGAGATCGACGAATTTATAGGCGGAAATGTTAACGAATTTGGACATTGAAAATTATGGCTTCTTGGGTGATCTACCGTTCTTTTTTCTACCTGAACAAGTTAAAACAAACAGTGTGAACTGAACAGGCGTAAATCGTCGGCAAGGCTCCTAAAACGAATTCATCGGTTGTTCGTCCAGATAAAAACGACTTGAATCGAGCAGCCCCCACGGCAATGGACATTGAATTTTATGACAAAACAACTCACCAGCCAAAACGCTCTGCAATTTGTAACCACCCACGGACAACGACTGCAAATGATTTCCGGCCGAGCGTTATTGGTTGGCTGTGATGTTGCTTGCATTGAGTTCCTGTCGGGGCCTCAGTTTGACTTGAACGTATTTGCCGTCGACCGCGACATGGCGGACGTTGAAGCATGCAAAGCTGCCGTTAAACATATCCCTGGGATGCAAAGCCGGACCTCTTTCATGGCCAACGACAGCCTGCCTTTCGAAGCGGATTATTTTTCCGTAATCGTTTGGGCCGAAGGGAAAAAACTGGGCTCAGCCAGCCCAACAGAACGCGCAGTAATTTTTGCCGAGTTCGAACGGGTCATTCGGTTGGGTGGGACGACTTTGGTTTGTGTTGATTTTGCTTCCACCGATCAAACCATAGAATACTGGGCCGAGGAACTGGACGCGGATCAGGTCGAATATGACTGCCGACTTCAGCAGCTTGCTATCTGGAAACGAACCCGACTTGTGAAAGCCCCTGCCAAAACTAGCGTAGTCGGAAATGACGCTGTACTGGACCACCATCCCGCGGATTCGAAAGCCTTATACCAGAGTATCTACGACCAGAATTCTTGGTACGGCAATGCGGCCGAAGACCGTTGCCCTGGGACTCGGTTGTTGCCCGACTATCTAGACTGGCTGACCGGTCCGGTGTTGGACCTTGGGTGTGGTCGTGGTCACGTCGTCGAAGCGTTGCGTGAGGCTGGTTTTGAGGCGGAGGGCATTGACCAAATCGTCGTCCACCCAGAAATGCGAGTCGGCGACATTACCAAACCTATCGCCGACATTCAGAATTTCAACAGCGCCGTTTGTATTGACTGCATCGAACACCTCTACGAAGACCAAGTCATCGGGCTGTTCCAAAACATGAAGCAAACCCAGCGACAGGCCTTTTCAATTCATAACGGCGAATCGAATGACACGGGTCAAGAGCTGCATGTCAACCGCAAGGACTTTATCGAATGGACGAAGATCATTCGCGAGTACTTCGACATTGCATCCGCCATTCAAATTCATGAAAACCAAGTACTCTACTTAACGCGTTCAAGGGAAAACTAATGAACTCAAACAGTTTCATTCAACGGTCCAGTCATGTTCGCTCACGCTACCGGATTTGGTTGGCGGCATCGTTAATCAGTATGATGGTTTGCTCCACTGGTGCGTCCATCCAATCCTCCGCAATGGCCCAATCTCAATCAGCTGGGTCGGCTTCAAAAACAACTAACCAAAAAAACGAAAAAACAATGAACAATGAATCCGTTTTGCTGAAAGAATGGGTCGGACCCTACGGCGGTGTACCACCTTGGCGACTGGTCAAACGAAACGAATTTATCGATGCGTTTGGCGTTGCGATGGAGGAACACAATCAAGAAATCCAAGCAATTGCCGACAGCAAGGAACCAGCCACGTTTGAAAACACGATTGTGGCCATGGAAAAGGCTGGCCAAAAACTGAACCGCATCCAAGCGATGTTCGGTGTCTACACATCGAACCTGAACACGGGCCCTATTCCTGATATCGAAAAAGCGGTTGCTCCGCTGATGTCGAAACACAGCGATGCGATCACTCAAAACGAAGCTCTGTTCAAACGCATCGAAACCGTCTACCAATCCGAAAACCAAAAAACGAAGCTGAATCTTGCGCAGAAACGTCTGCTAACCGATCGCTACAAAACATTTGTACGCAGCGGTGCCAAGCTGGACGCAGACCAAAAGAAAAAGCTGACCCAAATCAACCAGCGTCTAGCGGGGCTGTTTGTTTCGTTTAGCCAAAACGTGATGGACGACGAAGCGGCGTACGAGACTTGGATCTCCGACGAAAAAGATTTATCGGGTTTGTCCGAGAGTGTTATCGCCGCCATGGCGACCGCTTGCAAAGAACGCAAGGACAAAGCTCCTGAAGGGGCGAAATGGTGCGTGACGAATACCCGTTCGTCGATGGATCCGTTTTTGACCAAGGCCGACAATCGTGAGCTTCGTAAAGAAGTTTGGACGAAATACTACAACCGTGGTGATAACGGTGGCGAACGTGACAACAATAAAATCATCTCGCAAATCCTAAAACTGCGTGCCGAACGCGCGTTGCTGTTGGGCTACGAGACCCATGCGCATTGGCGGATGGAGCCTCAAATGGCCGGAAAACCGATGGTTGCCATGGATTTGATGATGAAGGTTTGGCCCAAAGCGGTCGCCCGAGCCAAAGAAGAAGTCGCCGACATGCAAAAACTGGCGGACGAAATCGAATCGGAAAAAATCACGATTGAACCTTGGGACTATCGCTACTACGCGGAAAAGGTTCGCAAGGCAAAATACGACTTAGATTTTGACACCGTTAAACCTTACTTGCAAATGGACAAGCTGCGAGAAGGAATGATGTGGGCGTCTGGCCAGTTGTACGGTTTTGAGTTTTCTCAAGTCAAAAACGTACCCGTTTTTCATGACGATGTTACCGTTTACGAAGTCACCCGCGACGGTAAGCATGTTGGCGTTTGGGTGTTTGATCCGTACGCTCGGACTGGCAAGAGCAGTGGGGCTTGGATGACGGCGTATCGTATTCAGCAGAATATCGATCGGCCAATCACTCCGATCGTTTCGAACAACTCTAACTTTATCAAAGGGCAACCGGGCGAGGCGGTACTGATTTCTTGGGATGACGCGATTACCATGTTCCATGAATTTGGCCACGCACTGCATGGGTTGTGCAGCAACGCTAACTATCCTTCCCAGGCAGGAACGTCCGTGGCGCGTGATTACGTTGAATTCCCGTCTCAGCTGAACGAACACTGGTTGTCGACTAACGAGATCCTTTCGAAATTCGCCGTGCATTACAAAACTGGGGAACCGATTCCCAAGGCACTGCTAGAAAAAATCGAACGAGCCTCGAAGTTTAATCAAGGGTTTAACACAGTTGAATACTTGTCGAGTGCGATTGTGGACATGAAACTCCACTTGGCCGGCAACGTGACGATTGATCCCGATAAGTTTGAACGGGAAGCATTGGCCGAACTCGGCATGCCCAAGGAAATCGTCATGCGTCATCGTACGCCGCAGTTCAATCACTTGTTCACAAGCGACGGTTACTCGGCAGGGTACTACAGCTACCTCTGGTCCGATGCACTGACCGCAGATGCGGCGGAGAAATTCGAAGAAGCGGGCACCTACTATGACAAGGAACTCGCGAAGAGCCTATTCGATAACATCATGTCCGTGGGCGACACGATCGATCCCGCAGAAGGTTTCCGGCGATTCCGTGGCCGCGATGTTGACACTGGCGCGTTGCTTCGCAAACGCGGATTCCCCGTCGAGTAGCTGGGCTCGGTTCTTGAAAATGCATGGAGAGAATTTGGCAGCGGTTTGTTCTCAAGCCGCTGCCAAGCTACGACCCCAAAGAGTCGTAACTCAGCGTGCGCTACTTTCAGCTAGACTCTCCGAGGTAAATTCCTGTAACGACATAGAAGCCCCTAGCCATGCTTAGCATCGAAGAAATCCGAGCGGTTTTTAAGCAACATTACTTTGATGGCATGGGGTCGGTCCTGGAAGATGATGTAAAGTTCCTTTGTGATTTGATCCAGCACAGCCAGCCGAAAAAATGCTTCGAAGCCGGTGTCGCGTCTGGCATGTCGACGACGTTTCTATTGAAGGCGCTTGCCAAACTTGGACCCGAACGCGAACTCGTGTCGGTTGACATCAGTAAACAGTACTACGCCGACCGTACTAAACAAGTTGGATACGTGGTCGATGCAGAGTTGCCGCAAATCGGTTGCGAGTTTGGTTTGCATTTCAATTGTTGGTCGGGTGACATTCAGAAATTGAGCGGCGGCGATAAATTCGATTTCGTGTTCATTGATGCTCATCATAGCCACCCGTGGCCGACGCTGGACACGATGCTGGTATTACCATTTGTTAAGCTGGGTACTTGGATCGCTCATCACGACATCGCACTCAAGGACAGGCCGGGGTTCGCCCGCGAGACGGGCCCGTTTAACGTTTACGAAGCCTTTGCAGAGCCAAAGAAACGTTCACAGGCGGAATTTCCCAACATCGGCGCGTTTCAAATAACCGGTTCCCACGGCGATTATCAAGATATCCTATTATCGTCACTAGAACAGAATTGGACCATTTCAGGAATGATTAAGGCATCGTTTTACAATCGCATCTTTGAGATGTTAGATCAGTTTTACAGCCGCTCGTTTGCGACACATGTTCGCCAGCAAATTGAGTCGCACAATCAGAGAATTGAAACGATCAGAAAGAACAAG
>CAZORR010000016.1:4004-6090 GCA_964582115.1 uncultured Pirellulaceae bacterium | reverse complement strand
CGCTTTGATGCTCGGGCAAAGTTTGTTGTTAACGCTAATGACAAGATCATCAGCGCGAAGGTCCGCCGTCGCCGCTACCGAATCGGATACGATTCGGTCAATAAACGGAGGCGTTCGGTCAACCACATTGGGTACCAAAACGAGCCCCAATAAATCTAACGTCATCGGTTCGCTCGGCTTACGTTGATCCGAACGATCTTGAACAATGGTTTGGCCATCCCGGATCTCTTGGACCGAAGAGGCGATTGAGCTGATTGGAATCCCAAAATTCAGCCAAGTGTCCAAGCTGTTGTCTCGCAGTTCTTTGCCGATCACGCCTAGAAGTCTCCCTTTGCGATCACATAGCACACCGCCATTGGCACCCGGGTTATTGATAATCGCGTCAACCAGGTAAACGTCGCCGTTGTAAGCTGATTTAAAAGCTCCGCGTCGACTGGACAATTTGGTTATCGCCGAAACCACACCCGTTTGGACGCTTACCGGTTCGTCGCCTGTGGCCACACCGTACAAATTACTGAAGGCCAGAACTCGTGCCCCCAGTTTGGCAGTAACCGCCGAATCGAGCTTAAAGTGCGAAAGACCATTGGCGTCGATCTTCAAAATCGCAATTTCAATCCGTGGGTCGTAGCCAACCAATGTTGCGGTAAACGACTGTCCGTCATCCAAAGTCACTGTAACGTCGTCTGATTCCAGCACGTAACTCCAAGACGTCAAAACATAACCGTCTTCAGAAATGCAAACGCCGCTTTGATAAGAGCCCCAGCCGCGCACTCCGCCGCTACCGACAATTTTGACTAATTTGGACTGCACCTGCCGAACGACATTCCGGAAGCTCGCCGGCGGTTGGTTGTTTTTTTGTCGTCGTCGTCGCGACACGTTTTCAGAAACGTTTGGATTGGCCTGTGCAGATTTGTCGTTCTTTTCGGATGCCTGTTGTCCTTGACTAATGGCGCAAACTGTCAGTGACAGCGCCATCGCAAAAAATGATTTGCCAAGTTGGCCCGATCTGGTTGACTTACTCATTTGAATCCTGATTGTTTTTAGTGACTTTCCCTAGTTCGAAGGTCTCAATCGAAATGGTTTCCGCCTTGCCAGCACCGATTTGATAGGCGACGGTTGTAGGAAACAGCAAGCCGTTTTTGGTTTGATAATTTGAAAACTCCAGCGTGCAAGGGTCTCGGTCCGTGTCTAAATACGACTCAAACCATCTTAGCTGGCCACTGTTAGTGTCAAACAACAAGTTTGATTCCAAAATGTTTCGTGTCGCAACGATCAACTCCATTTGGTCACCTTCGGCACTCGGCACTTCGCCCCAGTAAGTTGACTGTCCAAACTTGCTCGGCCCCAGTTGCAGCATTTTTCGCCATTGCTGCAACGCTAACAAGAACGCATTGTTTGAATTCTCCTTTGCTTGTTCCGTCAGGTCATCGGACATGTTTAGAACGAACGCATCGTCGCCAGACTTTATGCCTGACTGTTCATCGCCCAACACAATTTCGACCTTCGTTCCTTGTGAATTTTGGCCGATCAATTTCCAAGACTTAGGGTAGTTACCATAATCACTGTCGCTGACAGCCAATCCCCAGACTCGATTCTGGTTCATTCGGTTAAAGTAGTAGTTCACAAACCCATTGCGTTTTTCGAATAGGTTTTCATATTCCGCTGGCGTCTGATCATTTGCTTCCAATTGTTTCTTGGTTTCGTCGGGTAGTTTCTGGTTGGGCACTGGTTTACTAGGCTTGCCAGGCTGAGACTTTTTTGGCTTTGGTCTTTGAGGCGGGTTTTTATTTCCAGAGACAAGCTTGGCGAGTTCCCCGTCTGCGTGAACGCCCTGCAAGCGAATGAAGGTGTCAAGGATTTCACCGTCGTGTTCAAATTTGACAGGCACTCGCCAGCCTTTTGGAAAAATCCCAAGCACATTCTTAAATTGATTGACGGTCGTAACCTTGCGTCCGGCAAACTCGATCAAACGATCGTCATAACGAACACCCTGCCGGTACACTTCGCTAGATTCCAAAATCCCGTCGACCCGCACGTGATTGTCTTGGTCGGTTGCAACGGTAAAGCCCGCAGTCGCATGATCTAC
>CAZORR010000016.1:0-3904 GCA_964582115.1 uncultured Pirellulaceae bacterium | reverse complement strand
AAAAATGGATTGCCAACTGCAAAGCACGCGTCACCGGGACGAACTTGGTCGCTGTCGGTCAGTTTAGTAACTGGGAAATCATCACGGCCCAGCAATTTAATCATTGCTAAGTCACCCGTCGCATCAATGCCAACAATCACCGCATCATATAATTCTCCGTCGGCCATGCTGCACTTCATGAAGTTGCCGCATCCCTGAACCACGTGAAAATTCGTAACCGCGTATCCATCGGCCGAAATGACGACGCCACTTCCGCCTCCGTTACCGCCGGGAGCAAAGATTGCAACCGCACTCGGAATCGCTTTCGCGATGGCGTCGATCCGTTGTTGTTCAAACTGCTGGAGTTCTTCGGGCAGTTTTTGATTAAGCGTTTCGTCGGTCTGTTGAGCGTGCGCCAAGTTGGTGCCGTTGAAAGTCAACAGCGTCAGTGCAGCAAGTACGATGCAGGTGAACCTAAAGCAATTTGTTTTGGCAGTCGTTCGTTTGAAAGTCATTTTTGTAGCGTTAGGTTTACGAGGTGAATTATGTCGCCGATGGAGCGACCGTCGGCATAATCGACTTCTATGATTATTCGTTGGTGGTTTGCCAAATCAATTTCAAAAGCGTGCGGGTCGGTCATCGACTTCTTCGTGAGTTTCTTTTCCAAGGCCACTTCGCCATCAACCACCATCCGTACGATAACTATGCCAAACTCGCTGGCTTCGGGCGAGAATCCGATCAATCCTTTTAGTGATTGGTATTCGCCATTCAATCGCCATGCCACGCGACCGCCGCCTTGAACGGCGATACCAGAAGCATAAGTACGTTCAAACAGACGCGTTTTGCCCGATTGAATTTCGGTGTCAGGCCGGAGGACGTCTAACGATAACGGCTGGCCGCTGAAGGACTGATTGATTCTAGCAAGTCGCAGTTGGCGAAGTTTGTCGACAACCGCACCGCTGGCCAAAAGCGGTTCCCAGTCGTTCGTTGACGGGGCCAGTTCGGTCAACGGTATGGAGGTTGTTGTGTTGAATTCGAGCGAGAATATTTTAGAAAGTTCGACATTGAACTGCTCGCCCGTCAGTAACGTTAAAGATAATTGTTTCGGAGTTACCTTTAAATTTCGCAGCTTGATTCGCGAAGTATCGTTTAAAACGCAAGTCGCCAGTGGGGCAGAGTAGTCAGTTTTGTTAGCTTTGAAAAACGTAATTGCAGACAGTTTCGAAATCGGCACTTCTGCTGTTTGTTCTTCAATCGCAAATTCTACACTGCTTTGATCAAGCCCTTTAACAATGCCTTCGATCGCATTGAATTCTTCACGTCGAAACACAATCAGTGTGTCAGCTAGGATGTCAGGAGTCTGTTTTACCTTTTTGACTTGCCTTCGAATCGCGTCGCGGTCGCCAGTAAAAACGATACTGCTAACGTTCCGTTTTTGAATTGAAACGCTGGATCCGGCCGTCGTCGTTGCGTCGAATTTTCGATCGGCCAATTCGTACTTGTCAACGGATATCGTCGACCCATCTTGCAGGTAAAACTGAGCGGCTTGTTGTGGCAACTGGCTCTTGGGGGATTTGAGAAACTCGATCGTCTCGATTTGCTCGACTGCGACCGTTTTCGATGTTTTATTAGTTTCAATTGTTACTTGATCAATGCCAGCATCCAGCATGACACCGACCAACCGATTTCCGTCGACCATCCGGACTTCGACAGAAGCCGGTTGCGATCTTACGACACCGCTTGAAAGATGCAACGTAAGCGATAACAAGCACAGTTGAAAAACTAATTTCAGGGCTGACTTCAAGGCTGATTCAGGCCAGGCCTGCCGAAACCGTAGGGTCATTTTGAACCCTCTTGTGCCAATCGGCGAAAGTATGCTTCGATTGCCGACCGATAATGTGGCGGCATGTCCTTGACCATTTCTGCCATAGCCGCCGACCGTTCTGCAGGATTCATGTCACCCCATTGGCCACCATCAGCTAAGTTTTTTGATCGTACACTTCCATCGCCTTGGCCACCGGCAGCGTTTGAGTCTTCCATTGGCGAATCACTAGTATCGGAACCCTGGCCAGGTGGTCCTTGCCCAGGACGGCCTTGTCCGGGACGACCTTGTGCCTGTTGCTGTTGTTGCTGCTGTTGTTGTTGTTCTAGATCTTCAATTAGTTTGCCCAGTTTATCGATCACCGCTGCTTCCTGCTTCAAAACCAGCGTACCACTTCGCTGAAATTGAGTCCGGCGATAGATGTCTTTCATCATCCGCGAGATTTCATCTAGCGATCCGTCTTCGACCGGTGTTAAGTCGGCTTGCATGATTTTGGCGACAACTGTGAAACGAACGGGAAGGTCGTCCTCATGCTGGAGTAACGTTTCAATCGATGATTGGCATTCAGATTTTTGCAATAGCTGGTGTTCTGCCAATGCTCGGTAAAACAAAACCGATTCGGGCGCCATCACAGTGTCGATATCCACTAAGTTAAGTTGTTCCAGCGCTTCGTCGTAAAATTGGTTTTGGGATAACCAACGACCGAACAACAAACGAACGTGATTCTGGACAAACGAGTGTTCGCTTTGATTGTCCAGCACGTGACTAAAGTTGGGCGGTACGACTGAGTTTCGTTGACCGGAGAGTTGGCTTGTAATTCTAGCGATGTCAGGGCGAACACTGGCGAGTACCGCCAGTACTCGGTCAAGTCGATTCGCCGAAAAACTTGATTCTTTGGCCGCATTGTCAGGCACGAATTCGTTGAATGCGCTAACCGCATTCTTCAACGCGTCTTTGGGCAAACCTGAGCTTTCGTCCACCCATGACTCGATTGCCTCCAATGTCTGGGATTCACTTTTCAAACTCCATGTTTTCTCGGCGTCCAGCTGTCCCTCGGTATCGGGTGCCGGATCGGCGACTCTCGAGGTGCTTTGAGCGATCAGAAAGGACGGAGAAGTCGCGACAAAAAACAGCGTCAAGCCAACTAACGCTAGTTTGAGGGGGCCGTTAAACGCTCGTGCTGAAAATTTAGACTTGATGTACACGCGGTTGGTCCTATTTGTTTTTTTCATTGACTAATTGCCGAGCGATATCGGTGAGCTGCGCTTGACGATCGGCAAGGCGTTCCAAGGCGGCAACGACATCCGGCTCTTGACTTACGCCAATCGGATCGTTCGGGTCAACTAGGTACTTTGAGTACCGTTGGTGTCGGTTGTAAATTCTTTGCTGAAGTGATTTCAGCATTTTCAGTTCGGCGATTTGGTCCACTAACGGTTCTTCGCCGGGTTCGCCTTGCTGTTGTTGCTGCTGCTGTTGTTCCTGTTGCTGCTGTTCTTGTTCCTGATCCTGTTGCCTCTGAACCAGTGCCTCGATCAACTCATTGAGAGTCTCAATGATGTCGGCTTCGATTTCTTGTGTTACGGTGTTTACTTTGGCTGCTGATAGTCGATTCGCGACTTGAATCATGTCCTGTTGAAGCTCTTCAACAGTCACTGGGAAAGCAATCGAAGTCCCGTCCTCTTTTAGCAATAGTAGAGCGCGACCGGCAGCGGTTGCAATGATTTTTTGATCGCCGGCCAAACGATTGGCGCTGATTTCGAATTCCGTCGTTCGTGTCTCTTTCGGTGTCAACGCAAGCTTGTCGGTCGACTCATTCACGCGTACCTGCTGTTCTAGCATAGCTCTGAATCGTTCTTCCAACAGTTTCAATTTCGAATCAACTTCCTCCTCGCGTAACTGACGGAGGATTTCTTCGAGTTCCTTCTTTGCCTCTTCGAGTTCTTTTTCGGCTTCTTCCATCTTCTCGGTCGCGTCGTCACGCTTGGCTTTGTTTAACTCGTCGATGGCTTCTTGCATGCGTTTCTGCGCCGCGTCGATTCTTTCTTGAACGGAATCGGATTCTTGCGGCTCTTGCGATTCTCCTTCGCTTGGCTCTCCCTCACT
>CAZORR010000015.1:0-32216 GCA_964582115.1 uncultured Pirellulaceae bacterium | reverse complement strand
ACACAAAAACGGTCAACAAGATGAATTTATTGGTAGTCGGTGGTGGTGGACGCGAGCATGCGATGGCTTGGAAGCTAAAGCAGAGCCCGCGAGCGGACCGAGTTTTTGTTGCACCAGGCAACGCAGGCACCGCGGTTGATGCGGAAAACGTCGATATCGCGGCCGATGATATCCCGGCTTTGTTGAATTTTGCGAAAGAAAACAACGTCGGCTTGACCGTCGTTGGCCCCGAAGTACCGCTGTGTGAAGGCATCGTAGACGCTTTCGAAGACGCTGGTCTGAAAATCTTCGGCCCCGCCAAAAATGCGGCTCGCCTAGAAGCCAGCAAAGTGTTCTGCAAGCAGGTGCTGCGAGCATCGGATGTCCCGACCGCTGACTTTTCTGAATTTTCGTCTGCTGAAGCTGCTGAGCGATTCATTAACGAACGTTATGAGGAATCGCCGGACGACTGTCCGGTAGTCGTCAAAGCGGATGGTCTTGCCGCTGGTAAAGGAGCCATCGTTTGCTCGACCAGCAGCGAAGCCCTCGAAGCAATTGACTTGATCGCTCGTCAACGCGAGTTTGGTACTGCCGGCGACAAGCTAATTATTGAAGACCGTTTAGAAGGCGTCGAAGCCAGTATCCTTGCAATCACCGATGGCCAAACGATCCTCACCCTACCACCCGCCGAAGATCACAAACGTGCTCACGACGGTGACGAAGGTCCGAATACCGGTGGCATGGGGGCTTACTGCCCGACGCCGTCGATCACCGACGAGATGCTACGGTCGGTCGAAGCGAACGTGTTGGTGCCGACGGTGCATCACTTGAAGCGTCAACGTAGTCCGTTTCGCGGAATCTTGTACGCTGGTTTGATGCTAACTTCTGGCGGACCCAAGGTTTTGGAATACAACGTTCGTTTTGGCGACCCGGAATGCCAACCGATGTTGATGCGTTTAAAAACAGACTTGGTTGATTTGCTGGAAGCGACCGTCGATCGTCGCTTGGCAGATATTGGACCACTTGAGTGGGATGACCGACCAGCGGTTTGTGTCGTGATGGCGTCAGAGGGATACCCTGGCAAATACACCAAAGGTCACGTCATCCGTGGACTCGACGATGCCGCGCTTGTCGAAGATGTAAAAGTTTTCCATGCGGGCACGAAACTGGACGCCGATGGTAACCCGGTCAGCAACGGTGGTCGAGTTTTAGGTGTGACGGCAGTTGGCGACACGGTTTCGGCTGCGAAGCTTCAGGCCTACAAAGCCGTGAAGTGCATTCGCTGGGAAGGCGCTTGGTGCCGCAAAGACATTTCCGACAAAGCGATCGTTGGCTCGTAAACAGATTCGTAGTTTGTAGTACTGGCTTTAGCGGGGATTTTCGCCCCAAGTCGGACTGCGAACTAGTTTGACCCATCACTCAATCGCCCGGTGCCTTGGCATCAAGCGATGAGATTCGTATACTTTCGATCATCAACCGCCATTCTGCGACAAGCAAAACAAAGCCATGGAAAACGAATCGAAAACCGGTCGCATCCTGATCGCCGACGACAATCCCGCCAACCGCGAGCTACTGGAAGCTTACCTAGCGGAGCTCGACTGCGAGATCGCGATCGCCGAAGACGGCCAAGAGACGCTGGACAAAGTAGCCTCTTTTAAGCCTGACTTGATCCTGCTGGACGTAATGATGCCCAAACTGTCGGGTTTCGAAGTCTGTCAAAAAATTAAAGCAGATCCTGAACTTAAAAAAATCATGGTCTTGATGGTGACCGCCCTGAACGAGCTCGGTGACATCGAACGAGCCGTCGAAGCTGGCACGAATGATTTTTTATCAAAACCTGTCAACCGCATCACCTTGCTCAAGCGAGTTGAAAACATGTTGGCGTTGAAGGATGTCACCGACGAAAACGAACGCCTACGGCAGTACATCCAGCGAGTCGAAGAAGCCTAACCGGAAAAGCGTAGCTGGGCTCGTCAGAGAGCGTGGTGTTTACTTGGCTTGGTGATTTATTACGTCAGCGGAACAGTTTCTAGTTTCTGTTCGTTAGGAGTTTGGCGAGTTCACTTCGAGAGAAAAGCCTAAAGGCATTACTACGAACACCTCATGTAAAAATATCGGCCGCAGAGTTCAGGCCTTGAAGCACTCGCATCCCATAGCTTAGCGACTTACTTCCGGCCCACGATGCATTGAAACAGCACGGGGCCTTTTTTGGCAAAGCGGAAAAACTCTGAGTGCTCGTGAGTTAGACCCGCGTTGGCGAAGTGTTTGGCGTAGTCGTAATTCTTGTGCAGCGGCACCAAGCCGATCGCCCAAAACGCGATCATGCCCAACTTCAAGTAGACAATGTTAAACGCCTGCGACAACAAGTTACCCTGAGATCGAGCAACATCGGCGACTAAGTAGTAACCGCCCGGCCGGACAAACTTGGCGGTGTGGTTGAGCATTTTGAGCATGCCTTCGAAACGAAACACGTTCAAAAAATAATTGGCGGCGACCACGTCGTAATGTTTCAAGCGATCATGATCAAACGCGTTCTGACAGATAAGCTCCGCCTTTAGACCTTTTTTGTCGAGCGCTCGTTGCACTTGATCTAGCATGCCTTGCGAAATATCGATGCAAGTAACATTGGCTCCCGCCTTGGCCGCCATGATCGCATCCTCGCCAGCTCCGGCCCCGAGGAACAAAACCTTTTGCCCCGGCTGGATGTATTTCAGTTGGTGTCGTTTGCTGGCGCGGATCTGGTTCGTCGAATAGATCTTGGCACTTTTTTCATAGAACCAAGCGGCGCGGTCGTAGTTTTTGCCGAGCTTGGCGTCTTGGTTGTTCATGAAAGGCACTTGGTTTGATTTGACGAGGCAAGTGAATTGTTCGAGGTCTTGCCTTCGGGCTATAGCTGATATCGCAATCCAACTAGGTCTGGCAGAGCGTTAGTTGCTGGAGAGCATTTTCAAATCAGGAGCGATTTGTTCGATGGACCGTGCCAGGAACTTTTTCACTTGGGCTGTTGTTTTGAATTTCATTACCGACGTCACAATTCGTTCGGCCTCATCGGTCGAAATCAGACTCGCCAACCGTTTGATCGACGGCACAAAAGCGGGGCTCATGCTAAATCGTCGTAAACCCATTCCCAGCAACACGACGAACGCGCGCGGCGTACCGGCCATCTCGCCGCAAACGGTCACCGGTACGTTTGCTTTATTGCAGGCTTCGATGACCATTTTCAGCACGATCAAAACTGGCGGTGCGAGCGGTTGGCAAAGATGAGCCACTTTAGGGTTGTCGCGATCAGCAGCCATTAAATACTGCACCAAGTCATTGGATCCGATCGAAACAAAATCCACCACGTCCAACATGTTGTGAATCGATACCGCCGCTGCTGGTACTTCCAACATCATGCCGACGGGAACTTCTTTGGTTTGAATGCCGCGTGCGTTGAGCTCTTTGTAAGCGCGACGCACCATACTTCGCAGTCGGCGAACTTCTTCGACCGTCGTTACCATCGGAAACATTAACCGGACGGTCCCTTCAGGGAACTCGCTGGCCGCACGCACGATGGCGCGAATTTGAGTATTGAAGAACTCGGGGTGTTGAAACGACAATCGAATACTACGCCAGCCCATGAAGGGGTTGGCCTCGGTATGGTGGTGCCCCAAATAAGCAACCGTTTTGTCACCGCCGATGTCGAGCGTCCGGATGGTGACGTTATGGTTGGGACTAGCCGCGACGATCTGACGATAGTTTTCGTACTGTTCGTCTTCATCGGGAACGTCCGAGTGAGTCAGGTACAGATACTCGGTTCGGTACAGGCCAACGCCGGTGGCGCCCATGCCGACGGCCGCTTTTGCATCGACCACGCTGTTGATGTTGGCCTGGAGCCTGATTGTGACTTCGTCTTGGGTCAGGGCAGGGTGGTCGCGGTTGGCGGCTAGTTCATCTTTAAGATCGACGAACTCACGGACTAGCTTTTTGTAGGCGGTAACGGTTTCGCTGTTGGGACGGATTTCGATATGTCCGTCGCGTCCATCGACGATCACCAGGTCGCCGGTTTTTATTTTTCCAACGACTCCCTTTACACCTGAAACTGCCGGAATGCCTCGTGAACGAGCAACGATCGCGGCGTGACTTGTCTGGGAGCCACGCTGAGTCACGATGCCGTGAACTTCCATGTCACCCAAAGCAACCGCCTGCGAGGGCAACAGTTCATCGGCGATGACAATCAACGGCCCCTTGGTCAAATCTAGATCGACCTCGGGTTTGAACACATCCGAAAGGTGCGTTGATAGACGCCTCACAACATCACGAATGTCGTTTAGCCGCTCTTGCAAATAAGCGTCTTTGTTTTTGGTTAAAATGAGCGTGTATTCGCCGAGCAACCGGTTAAGTGCTGCGGCAGCGGAGATTCGGTCTTCACAAACCCAGTTTCGGATTTTGTTAGTAAACGCACTGTCGCGCAGGATCGCTCGGTGAACAGCAAAGATAGCGGCCTCTTCGGGGCCAACTTGAGTGGCGACCTTTCGCTCCAATGCACGAAGCTCCGCGCCGGCTTTATCCCGGGAGGTTTCATAATTTGCCAGTTCGGCAGTGACTTCCGAGTCGGCCAAGGACTTACGGTCGGGATTCACAAATATTTCGTGAATCACGTAAGCCGTGCCAATGGCAACGCCCGGAGAAACAGCTATTCCACGTTTCATAATCCCAGCATAGCAAAAATGTGCGAGTTTCGATACTTTGAAGTGCTTATTGCTTGTTTTTGCGATATCAACGAAGGCGATTGTTGAGTATTAATACGGTTTTGATTATGTTCTAGCGGCTTGTTGGGTCGAATTTTTCGATTTGATACGAAGCCTTTTGCTTTTTAAATTACGTTTGCTTATCCCTCCCCCCTCAAACACCAACATTTGATTAAATGCGTTTTACTCAGCTAGACCGAATCACATCCCTTGAAAAAGGTAAATCGATCGCAGCAGTCAGGTGTCTGGCTTTATCGGAAGAGTATTTGCGGGATCATTTCCCGCGATTTCCTGTCATGCCAGGTGTGTTGATGCTCGAAGCAATGTTCCAAGCTTGCGGCTGGTTGATCCGAGCCAGCAATGACTTTGCCCATTCGAGCGTTTCGCTTAAGGAAACCAAAAGCCTTAAATTCCAAGGCTTCGTGGCACCAGGTGATTCACTGGCGGTTGTGGCCGAGATCAAATCGATCAAAGAAAATGGTTTATATAACCTAAAAGTCAGTGGATCGATCAATGGTGAACTGGCCACCAGTGGTCGGATGATTGTAGATTCTTACAATTTAGCGGACCGCCAAGGCGTGGATCCAGCAATCGACGCCTATATGAACCACGAAAAACGGCTACTATTCCGTCGGCTATGTGATCCGATGGACCCAAATAATCCCGCAAATCAAGAGAAAGTTCCGCTGTATTAGGGGCTTCACTGCGTCTAGCACTAGGCAAATCATCGAATTGCCATCCTAAATTTGCTACTCGTACGTATAAAAAAATGACCAGACTGGGCAGATTAACGCCAAAATCCTCAGATCAATCTATCGAAATTTCCGTTAACTAGCGACAATACCCCTCGGAAAACAGAACGATTCATTTGTCGTGATGTGCCCGCAAGGGACGCTAGTTACCAACTAGACGACGAATCAACTGACAACCGACCACTTAACCGATTCCATAAGAGAGAAAAAGCCAATGTCTTTAGACCCAGAGATCTTTGCAAAAGTCAAAGAAGCATTGATCGACGCTTTGGGAGTTGATGACGATGAAGTAACAGAAGACGCCACCATGGTTGGCGATTTGGGTGCCGAATCAATTGACTTTCTAGACATCGTTTTCAAACTAGAGAAGTCATTCGACATTTCAATTCCACGTGAAGAATTGTTCCCCGATGACATCCTGACCAACGCCGATTACGTCGCTGATGGCAAACTAACTGCCGACGGAGTTGCTCAGCTAAAAGAGCGTATGCCTTTTGCTGACCTGACGAAATTTGAGTCAGATCCTCAGGTGCAAAACTTTGGCAATTTGCTAACTGTTAAAGACCTATGCAACTACGTTGCAACAAAAAAGGCGTAGTGCGAAACCATTCGGCTTAAAAAATCAGGTCCACTGAATCAACGTATTCGTGGGCCTTTATTTTTTACGTGAATTCAATAGCAGGCGGCTGGAAACAACCTCAGTTCAACCAGTGCGTCTGACAACTCCCAGATTTAGTGCTGGCACTTTACTTTATTCAATCAAACCGCAGTGGTAACCCACTAGTCTGATTTAGAACCCCTAGGAACATTCATGCGTTGGTTTTGGGTAGATCGATTTACCGAATTCGTCAGTGGCCAAACGGCAACTTCCGAAAAAAGCGTTAGCTTGAGCGAAGAAGTCGTCGACGATTACGCGCCTGGGCGGACGCACTTTCCGTCGTCACTGATCGTCGAAGGACTGGCTCAAACCGGCGGGCTGTTGCTGGGGCAAATGAGTGATTTTAAAGATCGCGTGGTTTTGGCTAAAATTTCAAAGTCAAAGTTTCACTTTGAAGCCTATCCCGGCGACACGCTTACTTATCATATCACGTTAGGCCCCCAAGAGGGCATTGGTGCGGTCGCCGTTGGCACTTCCCATGTCAACGGTCGCTTGCAAGCAGAAATTGAACTCATGTTTGCAAAGCTGGACGACGAACGATTTAACAATGTCGAATTGTTCGAACCGGCCGAATTTTGTCGCATGATTCGCTTGCTACGGATCTTTGAAGTTGGCGTAAATCCGGATGGAACGCCGATTCAAGTTCCAGAACACATGATCGATGCCGAAAAGGCTTTTTTGAGGATTGGCGTTTAAAGCTGGTACTACCCGAGTGCAACCAGAACATTTTTTCGAACCACCGCTCCCCGAACTCAAACACTCCCAAGAAGACTGACACGAGGTTAAGTTATGATTGCAAGAAATGGTCGCCGACGCGTTGTTGTTACTGGCGTTGGGGTTATCAACCCGCTTGGCAATGATATCGAAACGTTGTGGACGAACCTAAAAGCAGGCAAGTCTGGCGTTGGCTACACAACGATCTTTGATGCCAGTAAGTTCCCCACCAAAATCTCAGCCGAAATTAAAAACTGGGATATTGCTGACGCCGTCGACAATCCAGAACTTTGGAAACTTCGCGGACGTCACACTCGCTTTGCTGCCGGCGCAGCAACTCAAGCCTTCAAGAGCTCCGGAGTCGATGATCACATCAAAGACCGACGCCGTTTCGGTGTTTACATGGGCAGCGGCGAAGGCAACCAGGACTTCCATTCGTTCGCATCGATGATGGCCACTTCATTGGACACCGAAGGCAACTTGGACTTGGTAAAGTTCACCCGTGCCGGACTCGACATCCTGAACCCCGTGATCGAACTGGAACAAGAACCCAACATGCCCCCTGGCCACATCGCCAGCATGTTCAATGCCCAAGGCCCCAATGCAAACTGCTTGACCGCCTGCGCAGCCAGCAGTCAAGCCGTCGGTGAAGCAGCTGAAATCATTCGCCGAGGCGAAGCGGATGTCATGCTCTCTGGTGGTACGCACAGCATGATTCATCCGTTTGGTGTTACCGGGTTTAACCTGCTGACCGCTCTATCAACCAACAACGACGACCCAACCGGTGCCTCACGCCCCTTCGATCGCTTGCGTGACGGGTTTGTTCTCGGCGAAGGTTCAGCCATGGTTGTACTGGAAGAATACGAATTTGCGAAAGCACGTGGAGCTCAGATTTGGGGCGAAATCGTTGGCTACGGATCGACCGCCGATGCGTATCGAGTAACTGACATTCACCCTGACGGTCGCGGCGCAATCGGCTGCATGCGAATGGCACTTGAGGATGCCGGCGTGGCACCTGAGCAAATTGATTACGTCAATGCACACGGCACCAGCACAACGGTCAACGATAAAGTTGAATCCAAAGCCTGCCGCGAAGTCTTCGGTGAACACGCAATGAAGACGCCGATCAGTAGCACCAAGAGCATGATGGGGCACCTGATTGCAGCCGCTGGAGCAACCGAGTTGATCGTCTGCATGATGGCCATTCGTGACAATGTTTTGCCACCGACTATCAATTACCAAAATGCTGATCCGCTTTGCGATTTGGACTATATCCCCAATGAAGCGCGAGAAGCCGAGTGCAACATCGCCCTGACCAACAGCTTTGGATTCGGTGGACAAAACATCTCAGTCGTGGTCGCCAAACCCAACGACTAACAAAACACACTTTGACAAGAACCATTCATAGACTCACCCTAAAAGGGAATTGATCATGGCCCACGACGCGGAAACACAAAAACGTCTTGACGACATCATGGCTCACTCTAGTTATCAGCTGGCCTACAAGGACGCTGATTTCATCGGATCCGAAGACTTACGTCCTTTGCGGCTTGAGATGGAATTGTTGAAGCCAGAAATGATGATGGATAAGTTTGGCATTGAGTCAACCATCGTGGTCTTTGGCGGAACACAAGTCTCACCGCGTGAAGAAGGCGAACGCTTAATGGCCGAAGCGAAAGAGGCCATTGCAAAAGATCCCGAATCGCCCACCGCAAAACGCTTGATGATTCGCGCTGAACGCGTTCTTTATAAATCGCGTTACTACGAAGAGTGCCGCGAGTTCGCGAAAATTGTGACCGAATACAACATGGCCAACGGCATCGATGGCACGGAAAACATGATCAAAACCGGCGGTGGGCCGGGCATCATGGAAGCTGGCAATCGCGGTGCTTACGAAGCGGGTGGTAAGTCAACGGCACTCAATATCATTTTGCCGTTCGAGCAAGAGCCTAACAGCTACATCACACCAGGGTTGGCATTTCAATTCAACTACTTTGCTATTCGCAAAATGCATTTCTTGCTACGAGCCAAAGCGTTGATTTGTTTCCCGGGTGGATTCGGAACATTGGACGAGCTATTTACCTCGCTAACACTCAAGCAAACCGGACGCATGCAAGACATTCCGATCATCTTGTACAGCAAAGAGTATTGGGATGGCATCATCGATTTCCAATTCTTGGCTGACGAAGGGGTGATCCAAGACGAACACCTTGAGCTTTTCCAGTACACGGAAACGCCACAAGAAACGTGGGACGTCATCCAAAAGTTCCACGCCGACAAAAAGTAATCCGAGCTATTGCTCGTGGCCAATACGGTCCTAACACTTAGGCTCATGCCAATGAGCCGCAGGGCGATAGCCCCCCGGTTTTTCGACACAACTGTAGCCAACGCAAACAGGCTGTTCGTGAATTAAATTGCGAGCAGCCATTCGTGTTTTGTTTCATGGTCACTAGCGCAACACTTCAAATTTCATTCAAAGGAGACTCCAGTGCCTGAAATTAATCTTGATCGCAAACTTCGAATGGGAATGGTCGGTGGAGGCCAAGGGGCGTTCATCGGCGGAGTGCACCGCATGGCTGCAGCTTTGGACGGGAAAATCGAACTCGTCGCAGGTGCGTTTTCTTCCAGTCCGGAAAAAAGCAAACTCTCCGGTGAAGAACTGATGCTGGACCCAAGCCGCGTTTACGCCAGCTATCAAGACATGGCAACCCAAGAAGCCGCGCTGCCAGCCGAACAGCGAATTGACTTTGTGTCTGTTGTTGCTCGTAACGATTTGCATTACGACGTGGCCAAAGCATTTTTGGATGCCGGCATCAATGTGATCTGCGAAAAACCACTCGCCTTTTCGCTCGAACAAGGCAAGCAGTTGGCGGCAGCCGTAAAGACGTCCGGTAAGGTTTTTGCTTTGACGCACAATTACACCGGCTACCCAATGGTCAAAGAAGCCAAAGCGATCGTCGCCGCGGGTAAACTCGGACGCATTCTCAAGGTTGTCGCCGAGTACCCTCAGGGCTATGCCAGCAGTGCGTTTCATGACGAAGACGAAGGAGCGATTTCGAACTGGCGCATGGACCCTAGCGTCTCGGGGATTTCTAACTGCATCGGCGACATTGGATCTCACGCGGAAAACTTGGTTCAGTACATCACCGGGCTTGAGATCGATGAAGTGGCTGCCGAGTTAACGACGTTCGTCCCTGGCCGGAAACTTGACGACGATGGCAACATGCTGGTGCGTTACAAAGGTGGCGCCAAAGGAATCCTGTACGCTTCGCAAATTTCAGCTGGCGATGAAAACAATTTAAACGTTCGAATCTACGGAACCGATGCGTCACTCGAATGGCATCAAGAACATCCGAACGAACTAACCATGAAATTCGCCGACGCCCCACGGCAGATTCACCGCCGAGGCAACAGTTATAACGGCACCGAATGCGCCGCGAATACTCGGCTTCCTTTTGGACACCCTGAAGCATTCATCGAAGCCTTTGCAAACGTTTACATGGCCGCCGCTGAAGCCATCGCGGATGAAGTGCAAGGTAAGTTTCCGCGACCGGCTGGCTACGATTTCCCGACCGTCGATGATGGTGTAACCGGCATGGCCTTCATCGAAGCCGCTGTCAAATCGTCGCAGAACAATTCGGCCTGGACTAAGCTAGAAGGCTAGTTCGGTTTAACGACGATCCGGAAGGCGGAGGTGTCCGAGGGGTTCCACCCAATGGCACTCACTTTAATTTCGAAGTTTGTAGCCCATGGTGTAAGCCGTGTGTAAAACGCCAGTTGAGCCTTCACCACCTGAATGACCACTACTGAGCCGCCGGGCTATCGCCCGGCGGCTCAATTTTTTAGCTTACGCCAGAGGCTATATCATGTCGCCACTATCGTGGCTCAAAAATCTAAAGTAAATGACATTAGGCTATCGTCTCTCTTACCCCATCGAGTCATAAATCTGCACTCGCTCGGTAAACCGTTCGTTGATTTCGCGAAAGCGATCGTGAGCCGGTTCTTGTTGGTAGGCTTCGTGGCTAGCGGCATCGTCAAAGGTGACGATCAGGCAATAGTCATAAGAGTTGTCCACCACCTCTCTTGGCGTACCAGCCGGTTTGCCAACATGCCCTGTACTGGCGTGCAGGCTGTCGGTAAGCATCTGACGTAAGCCCGCCTCAAATTCAGCAACCTGCGCATCTGTTTGTCCCGGTTTGAGCCAAAAATAAACAACATGCACAAATTCGTGCTTAAATACTTGCTTTGAATCTAGTTTTCCATCCTGCTTCATAAGTTATTCTCTCCAAGATTTTTACACAAAAGACGTCCAGGGCAACCAAGTTAAAATGAGCAGTTTAGATTAAACCGGCCATGGAAATTGGTCAAAAACGAACTAGTGTACTTTTAAATTCACGGCAAATGTGTACACTGAAAAAGCCAATGTTTGATGCAAGACCAATTAGACTGGCATTGATCGAGCCGTTTTTGTAAATCAGTATCACTTTTAAAAAAAGAACTCTACGATGTTGCAAGAAACACTAACAGAACGCCAATCGACAATATTCAACTATATTCGAAAGATGATTGAAGGCCGAGGGTATGGGCCGACGATCCGCGAAATCGCTGAAGAGATGAGCTATCGATCGCCCAACGGGGTGATGTGCCACTTGCGAGCCTTAGAAAAAAAAGGGCTTATCAACCGAACCAGTCATCGCTCTCGATCAATCGTTTTGACGAACCAAGCCGCTGAAGAACTAAATGGATTTCCGCTTGCCGGACGAGTTCAAGCTGGGGCGATGATGGAAGCCGTTGAGCAAACCGAACGACTGGACGTGTCCAAGCTGTGGCCTCAGAAAAGCACGTTCGTTTTAGAAGTCGTCGGCGATTCAATGATCGATGCCCACATCGCTCCGGGTGATTATGTGATCATGAAAAAACGATACACTGCCAGCAAAGGCGATATCGTTGTGGCTCGAACTCCCGATGGAGAAGCAACACTCAAGTACTGGTTCCCAGAAAAGAACCGTATCCGATTGCAACCCGCCAATAAAAAAATGAAGCCAATCTACACCAAGACCGCTAAGGTGATTGGCGTCATGATCGGCGTCGTGCGTAAGGTGTAACCTGTTGCCAGCAGACCGAGCAGCTTCAAAAACAGAGTTTCAAAAAAGAAGGCCTTGAGGGTTCACCTCAAGGCCTTCTTTGTTTATTTAAGTCAATCGATTGAGGGTAATCAAATTTTGTCCATAAATCGGTTAACGATATTTTCGACCAACTCCTGACGGCCACTGCTACTCGGAGCAGAATCGCCTTTTTCAAGCATCATAGCTTCTAGTTCTTTGAAGCCAACCGAACCGGACTCAATCTTCTGTCCCAGTTCCGACCCCCAGCTCGAGTACCGTTCGTCAATGACCGCTTGCAGTCCCTGTTCGGCTCGAATTGCGGCAGCGATTTTCAAACCTTTGGCAAACGCATCCATGCCACCAATGTGAGCATAAAACAAATCAACGGGCTCAAAGCTTTCGCGACGCACTTTCGCATCGAAGTTAACGCCGCCTGGAGCCAAACCATACTTGAGCAATACCAGCATGATCTGGGTACACAAGTAATAGTCCGTGGGGAATTGATCGGTGTCCCACCCAAGCAGCAGGTCACCGGTGTTGGCGTCGATCGACCCCAGCGCTCCTTGCATTCCAGCGTAGTCCAGTTCGTGCATCATCGTGTGGCCAGCCAGCGTTGCGTGGTTGGTTTCGATGTTTAGTTTGAAGTGGTCCTTCAAATCGTAGGCTCGTAAAAAGTTTAAACAAGCCGCGGCATCGGAATCGTACTGGTGCTTGGTTGGTTCTTTAGGTTTTGGCTCGATCAAAAACTGACCGGTGTAGCCAATTTCCTTGGCGTAGTCGACCGCCATGTGAAAGAAGCTCGCTAGGTGATCCAGCTCGCGTTTCATGTCTGTGTTGTACAAGTTTTGATAGCCTTCACGCCCGCCCCAAAACACGTAGTTTTCGCCGCCAAGCCGATGAGTGACTTCGAGGGCCTTTTTTACTTGAGCCGCCGCGTAGGCAAATACTTCCGCGTTACAGCTTGTCGCGGCTCCGTGTAAAAACCGCGGGTTGGAGAACATATTCGCGGTGCCCCACAAAAGCTTGACACCACTTCGATCTTGTTCTTCTTTCAGGACATCGGCAACAGCATCAAAAATCTTATTGGTTTCGGCTAGCGAATCGCCTTCGGGAGCTACGTCCCGGTCATGAAACGCGTAGTAAGGTGCATCCAGTTTTTCAAAAAACTCAAACGCAACTCGCGCCCGACTGCAAGCGTTTTCAACCGAATCGGTGCCATCGTCCCAAGGGCGTTGCATCGTCGCAGCGCCAAACGGATCTGATCCATTGGCTCGGAACGTGTGCCAGTAACAGACTGTAAAACGAAGGTGTTCCTTCATTGTTTTACCTTCGACTATTTCTTCTGGGTTGTACCATCGAAACGCCAGAGGGTTGTCTGAATTCGGACCTTCATAAACAATTTTGGGAATGTCAGAAAATGCGGCCATCAATTCGTGCTCTCATACTTTCGTCAGTTTAGAAAAATCGCAGGCACGAATTGTACCCGAAACACTGGACGGTTGAAACGAGGTAGAAAACAACGACCCCCGGCCAACAATAGGTATTGTGAAGGCTCAACGATTGAGATGATTAGGCAGTTGCATCGGCGCCAAATGGATTTTCTGGGCGAGGCATCATCACGCACATTCCAATGCCTAAAAAGTACAAACCCGTTAACGGGACTGCCAACAGCAGCATGCTGATTGGGTCCGCAGGGGTCAGGAACATCGACAGAATGAAAATCACCAAGATCGCGATTCGCCACTTTTCTAAGTAAGTTTGGACATCGACCAAGCCAATTCGATTGACGAACAGCATCACTAACGGCAGTTGAAACGCTACCCCAAACCCTAACGGTAAGAACATCGCGAAACTCAGCCACTCACCAATTCGAATCTCTGGCGAAATATTCAACGAACTGTTGAAGGTGAACAAAAACTCCAGCACAGGACTAAACACGAAGAAGAACGCCATCAGTACTCCTGCCGCAAACAGCATTAAGCTGACCGGCAAAAATAAATGAACGTACTTTTTTTCATGAGGATAAAGTCCCGCCGCAACAAACGCCCACAGTTCATAGAACACAAAGGGAGCCGCCAGTGTCAGGCCACCAAGTAGCCCTGCTTTAAGCCAGACGAAAAACGGTTCCGTGACACCTAACGATTGTGGCTTGTAATTCGTTTTCCGCCAAATTTTTAGCGGCACTGTTTCTAGTCGACCAGCGTTCATTTCATCGGGAAACGCGCTGGCGATCAATGCTCGGTTTATTTTTCGCCGTAATCCAGTCACTTCGTCGGCTGTCGTTTCAGGGTTTTCGATCGCCTCTTTTACGCCAGCCAACGGCCGAGGCTCGGCGGGCAATAGCATGGTTGAAATCGACCAAGCCGGTTGCTCAAATAGCCCGCGAAACGCTTCGTCTTGGTGTAGTGCTTCTGCCTCCAACAGCTCATTGAATGCTCGCAACACTTTAGGCAGGGCTTGGCGTTGGGAATCCGAATCAGCATCCGAATCCGCGATCTGCTGGATGATGGCCTGTTGGTCCGAAGAAAGCTGCTGCCAGATTGCGTTCAACCTAGCCGCCTGTGTTGAATCGGAGGCTTGTTGCTGCGATAGGCGTTTGCACAACTGACCGACCTGAACTGGATCGAAATTGCCTGCGTTAAATTGATACGGCTCAAGATCGACTGCTTGTCCAAAGTTTGGAATGACGGTTTGCAGGGCGGCCACCAATTGTCCAGGATCCACGCTGACTTCGTCTGGCACCCAGCCCTCTTTCAACAGCGGCAAGTATTCGGGCGGAATGTAACCGATGTCTGTTGCGAGTTGCGCTTCCGCTTGGGATTTTTTGAATTTTACAACTGCTTTGTTCAGCGGCAATTGCAATATTTCTACAATCTTTTCCGCACCCAAGAATCCAGCCACGCAACCGATCGACACCCAGATCAACGACCGGACAAGAACCTTGCGTAGTTCCTCCAAGTGAGAACCGAACGACATCCGGCTTTCGGCGAAGAGGTCTTCATTTGAGTCGCGTAATTTGATCATCAATGTCGTTTGGTGGTGTTTGCGTTGTGCAGGCCAAGTGCTCCGCCAATAGAGGCAGGGGTTCGTGAGCACCAAACCTCAGATTGTTAAGTCCATCATTTGGTGACCTTCGATGGACCGGAGATCCAGTAACTGCATAATTTTGATTGGTTCAGGCCGGATTGTCGATGGTAAATGCGTTATTGAATTACTTTGTCGTTCATCTCAGCAAGAGACTCGGGCGGTCGTACGGACCGACACAAGGCATAGTCACTTTTGCCGCAGTTTGATATCTTCTAGCATGGCTCTGTGTGTGATTGAGCTGGTGAGATCTTCTCTATTGAATTCTTCAGCCGATTTTTAAAATGTACCCACTCCGCTTTCAACCATCTTTTCGTCGCTATATCTGGGGCGGCCGACGTCTCGCGGAAGTGCTCTTCAAATCGATCGGCGATCAAACCGCTGCCGAAAGTTGGGAAGTGGTAGATCACGGAGATGACCAAAGCGTGGTTCAATTTGGCTCGTTCGCAGGACGTACCTTGCATGAACTAGTAGTCGAATTTGAAGCAGGATTGGTGGGTGAAAAGGTTTGGCAGCGAATCAACGATGACAAATTGCCAGCAGCGCTGCAACAAAGATTTCCGTTGCTATTGAAGTTCCTGGACGCCAATCGCGATTTGTCGGTTCAGGTTCACCCCGACGATCAAATGGGAGCGACGTTATCTCCGCCGGACCTGGGAAAAACAGAAGCCTGGTATGTGCTTCATGCCGATCCCGGTGCGAAAGTTTACGCGGGACTTAAAGCAGGCGTGACCGCCGATCAATTCGCCGATGCAATCCAATCCGGCAACACCGAAACCTTACTGCACGCTTTCGAAGCTAAAGCGGGCGATTGTATTTTCGTTGAAGCGGGCACGATGCACGCGATCGGGGCAGGGCTGTTGGTTGCCGAGATTCAACAGGCCAGCAATACGACCTTTCGTGTGTTCGACTGGAACCGGGTCGACGACCAAGGCAATTCGCGCGAACTGCATATCGATCAGGCTTTGGCGGCAACGCATTTTGGTCGCGGTCCCGTCAATCCGCTACCGGCACAAGCATGTGAGGATCCAGCTTGGAAGACCATCGTCAGTTGCGATCAGTTCACGATGCGGCATGGCAAACTGACTGAAAACTGGACCACTTGCGGCGACGGTAAGTTCCGCATCTTCGCGGTGATTGGCGGATCGATGTCGATCCAAAACGATCCAGCTGAATCGCCGCTGCGACTTGGTGATACGACCCTACTGCCAGCTTGCTTAGGCTCAACTGAAATTCGTGTCGAACAAGACGGTGTCGAGCTATTAGAGATCATGATCTGTTAATAGCTTTGAAGGTTCAACCGGTTGTCGCATTGTGACAACTACTGGCCCGCAGTTTTCTTAAGTAGAGCTTTTGCGTCGACGACGCAAAGTCATCGCGATTCCAAAAAACGCGCAGCAGGCTAGTCCTGTTGGTTCTGGGACTGCAACCGCGTTGATTGCAAATGTCCCAATAGGGGTTCCTCCTGCAACAGTACTGCCCAATAGGAAAGTTGAAAATTCGTCACTAAGGAAAATCGTGTCACTAAATGAAAAATTGGTTTCGTTGGCTACAACCGGAAATCCATCACCAATGTCAAACAGAGTTCCAGTAAAGCCGCCTGTGGTGCTTTCGGCGAAGAACCCGCTGATACCTGCAACTGCATCCACCCGAGTCGCGTCAAATCCGAACTGAATATTGCCTATCGAAGAACTACCTGAAGCTGGGGCAGGAGCATCAAAAAAAATAGAACCGGCAGTTTCCACCGTGCCAGAAACGGGAGTCACCGTGTCTACCGTGTATTCAAAGGTTGTAGGGTTAGCGTCGTCCCGAGAATTGATGTCAAACGTAAGTATGTCAAAACTTGGACCACTGGTGGCAACATCTGAAGACACGCTGGTAATGGAAATGCCAGCAGGGCCTAGCACAGCTTCGTTGAAATCCAGAGTCACTTCACCTCCACCAAGTGGAACCAATTGGGCTTGGCAGTTGGAGCTTGAAATGACGATTGCTACGATTGTAGTAAGCGTGATTGTCAGGACGTTGATTGATTTCATTTTGACTTTCGAAAAAGAGCGCTGCGCAGTGAATAGATTTGTTAAGAACCTTTCCTCAACCCTAGTACTTTCGATTGCAGTTGCAGCAATGATTCACCATCGTGTGGTGGTTTGTAGCCAACGTGCCGCTTTGGAGAGACTGTTTTACGGCAGTTGGCGGTTGTTACTTTTAAGCGAATTGTAATGCGACGAGATTTACAGTTTTGCGTCAGAATAGACGAAGCTATTAAACGAATCGTTATCGGCTCGTTGACCTGGCCATTTGATAAGGTCAGCACGGCAGTTTTGCCGAGGGGCGCATTCTAAAAGAAACAGTGCTTTGCTTTGGTCGAGAAGGACCGCGAGGTAAGAGTGTCATCCAAAGTTCGTCGTTGCAATCGAACTGTTAAGCAGTAGATCGCTTACTGCATTGATGAAGCCAAGTTCGATAATGCGGTTTAGACGTCATCACTTGTGCCAGCGGCGTTTAGAACGTTGGCGATAGGTGGCTGGGACCGATCACGCTGTCTAGTGCGTGAGTGCCAGGCCCAACGATACCACGATCGTTTTCATACACGAGATCGTGCCCATAAGCCGGTCCCGAAACAAACATCACTCGACCGTCTCCGAACAAACAATTCTGCCCCAAGCCATCATGGTTTAGACTCTGTCGATCGGCTCGACTGGACGGTTGGTCGGCCAGCAAAATCACATTGGCGATACCCGCTTGTGGGGCTTGATAACGATCCCCCTCTTCGTAACCCAGTGAGTACCCGAAATGGCCCCCCATGGTCTTGCGATAATGTAAACGCTGCGATTCTGTTTCGGCTGCTTCCACTTGGTCAACTGAGGGAATGACCACGGGAGCTGCGTCGGTCACCCCGGCACAGGCGAACTGCGAATCGTCTGTAACCAAGCCTGCTTCTTTCAAAATCGGGGCATAACAACCATTGAACGCAAGATTACCTTGGGACTGTGTCGAAGGAAATTTACCTTCGTGCATCCCGCTATAGCTCATGAGCGCTTTACCAACTTGACTCAAATTGTTCTGGCAAGCCATCAAGCGACCTTGTTGGCGGCTGTAATTCAACGCGGGAAACAACAGGCCCGCTAAAACCGCCAGTGCAGCCACGCCCACTAGCATGTCTCGCATCGACCAAGAAGATGCCTTGAACCCTCCGTTATCGGCACGGGCATTTGATCGTGACAACTCGGGAGCTAGATTTTTGGGGTATAGGTTTTCTGCGATTGTAGCTTCAGTGGCCAAAACTTCGGCGACAGGAACACCAGCGAGAAGGCAACTGTCACTGGTAGGCTCAACGGCAGTGGCCGGAGCAGGTGTTTGATTTGGTTGCGGGTCACAACTTTTGTCCGAATCAATATTGGTTTGATCGAGGAACGCTAAGCGTGACGCGGCTGATTCGGCGTCCCAGTTTGCGATGGCTTCGCAAGTGCGTCGGGCTAGTCCCGGGCGATAACCTTTGCTGTCAATACTGTCCAGCGGAGTCAATGCAGCCTTGAGGTCTAGCAGTGATTCTTCAAGAGCTGGATCGTTGTCGATTTGTTGTTGTAGGTCACGTTGTTCTTGAGCGTCCAGTGCTCCCAACATGTAGCCTAGCAAATCTTGTTGCGAGGAATGATTCACGTTAGTGGGTCTCTTATTAATTTGTTACGCCGCGTGATCACTATCGAAACCGAATTGGCGGGCAATCCCTGACCGCAACTGGTTTCATTGAAAATACTAATCAACTTGGCTCGTGGTCCAGACATTGATCAATTGCTTGATCGCTGTATTTAAACGACTCTTAACGGTTCCGACTGGGATCTCCAAAACCTCAGCCGCTTCACGGTACTTCATGCCTTGAAAGTAAACCAGATGAATGACCGTAGCCATCGACTCTGGCAACTTGTTCAATGCCGCCCGCACCAATTCGGTTTGCTCTTTGCTTAACGCCTGCCCCTCCGCCGAAGGCAATTCGCTCTCCAACAAATTCGCATGCGTTAGATCATTTGACCCTGACGAATCAGAGTTTGGCACATCCAAAGACAACTTGGCATGTTTTTTATTGCGACGACGCGAATCGATTGCTGCGTGCGTTGCGATAGAATACAACCAAGGGCGGAAACGTCGTCCTTCCTGAAACGTGTGAGCTTTCATGTGGACCGCTAAAAAAGCAGTCTGGAAAACATCCTCGGCTTGCTCCGCATTGCCAAGGTACCGACGTAGATAGTTGAACAACTCGCGCTCGTACCGGTATACTAACTGCGCGTACAACTCCCGATTACCGGTTGAGCGATATTCGATAAGTAGTTGTTCGTCAGTCACAGTACTTGTACGTGCTTCCAATTGGCGTGAAATGTAGCTTGGTTCCGTCATTACAGCATACATGGCTATTTACGCATCTTATCGCGGTTGGGTTCAGAAGAGGTACCAAAAAATTCCTTTTTTAATGCCTCAAACCCGTCCTTTGGGATGCGTCTCCTTAAAATGGTACGAATCGTTGTTTCAGACCGAATATTCGGGCAGGTGGTTCGCCATCGGTGTGCTGGCTAACCGCCTTAGAATCGCATCAAGTCGCTTCATCGCGATGCTTTTCGGCCTGTTTAAAATTATCGGAGACCTGATTGACACGTCCGGTCCGCCGCCGTTTTTCGCGAAGTTAGATTTCACAAAAAAACTAAATGCCCCTCAAACAAACTGCTTGAAGCTCAGCTGATAACCTCTAAAGCAAACCGCGTGCCGGAAGGAAAATTTATGAGTTCAAAACGCTATCAATGGATGACAGCAGGCGACGTAAACGCGTTTTTTGGCTTGATTATTGACAATATTGCTAACCTGCTACTGCTGTGTACATTGCTAGCGTACTTTGGGTTCCCTGTAACTTTTTCATTGGGTTACATGGTTCCTGGAACCGCCATCGGCGTGCTGGTCGGTGATCTGTTGTTCTTCGCACTTGCGTTTTGGGTGGCACGTAAAACAGGTAACAAACAAGTTACCGCCATGCCGCTAGGCATCGACACGCCCAGTTTGATCGGAATGGTATTCTTGGTGCTCGGGCCATCCTATTCGGCAGGAATTGAAAGCGGATTGTCCGAACACGACGCTGCGATGCAAACTTGGCACATTGGAATGTGTGCGATCCTTGTGACCGGAATCGTAAAAGGCGTGCTGGCGTTTTTCTCGAATTGGATTCATCGGGTGTTTCCACGAGCGGGACTGTTGGGGTCGCTAGCAGGGGTCGCTTTGGTGCTGATATCGTTCTTAGCGATCCCAGAGATGGCTGCTCATCCAATTGTCGGTTTTTTATCACTGACGATGGTGATCGTTACCTTGGTCGCCCGGCAATCGCTGCCGTTTAAAATTCCTGGTGCGTTGGCGGCGGTGTTGATTGGTACTGTGTTGTTTTATATCTGCTCGGGAGTACAAGCCAGCGGGCTAGTTACTACCCCGCCAGAAGTAACTATTTTCCCGGTGCCAGAAGCCATTGCCCCGGTGCTGTTCCCGATACAATGGCTGGAGGCGTTTCGGTTTGAGTGGTTAGAAGCGATACCCAAGGTAGTGCCTTATTTGGGTTTTATTTTGCCGTTTGCGTTTGCAACGGTCATTGGTGGCATCGACTGCGCCGAAAGTGCCGCTTCAGTCGGCGACGAATACAAGAGCAGCCACGTGATTGGCATCGAAGCGTTTGCAACCTTCGCCGCCGCCTGCTGCGGTGGCGTGATTCAAACGACACCTTACATCGGACATCCGGCTTACAAAGCCATGGGGGGCCGAGCCGCGTACACTTTGGGGACGGCTTTGTTTATTGGTGGGGCAGGGGTGATTGGTTACTTCGGCTACATCTTCCAATTCATCCCCAAGGAAGCGGTAGTGCCTATCTTGTTATTCATCGGCATCGAAATCACTGCCCAGAGCTATCTCGCTACGCCTCGACGACACTACGCCGCACTGGCAATCGCCTGCTTCCCGGCGTTGGCTAAATTGATCACGATCATGCTTAAGCAACTGCAAGCGACTCCCGCCAACGAAGATCTGTTTTTGACCATCAATGTTTTGGCTGGCGGTTTCATCATGACCAGTCTTATCTGGGCATCGGTTACTGCTCGAATCGTCGATCGTCGGTTCTTTTCCGCGGGTGTGTTCTTTTTAGCGGGGGCGGTAATGGCCATGTTTGGTTTAATGCACTCCCCATTGACGGATGATCAAATGTTTTTGCCCCACCAATTATTTGATCCAGCCGTGATGTCATTTAAACAAACTTCGATCGCAATCCAATTCATCGCCACTTATCTACTTGCCGCTGGGCTGATGTTCGGACTAGGATTCCTCTTGAAGAACGACACAGTGCCAATCAATTCCGACAGCGACTACGAAAACCTAACATGACACTCTCTAGAAAACTTGAACCCGAAGTGATGGATACTGTCGAAGATGCGGAGCAGTACAACGACATGGATCACTCCGAAGTGAACCAGCAGTTCGTAGATCAACTGCTGCTGTTTTTGGGAGAGCAAGCAGATTTCAAATCGCGATTGGACGACGATGAAGGAGACTTAATCGGTGTACTGGATGTCGGTACAGGAACAGCATTGATCCCAGCGATGCTGTGCGACCAATATGCTGCGTTCAAAGTAATAGCGATTGATATGGCCTCCAGCATGCTGGAATTGGCCAATTACAACATACACGCCAGTTCTCGCGGCGACCGAATTCAACTTGAACAGGCTGACGCCAAGGACTTGGAATACGATTCTGAGATGTTTGATGTTGTGATGTCCAATAGCATCGTGCATCACATTCACCAGCCGGACCAATGTGTGGCTGAAATGATACGTGTGCTCAAGCCAGGTGGAGCGGTCTTCGTTCGCGACTTGATGCGTCCCCAAACGATGGAGACATTGGAGGCGATCGTGCAAACCTATGCAGGCGAAGAAACCGAGTACTCCCAGCAGCTATTCCGACAATCGTTGCATGCTGCATTGACGCTAGATGAAGTCCGACAGCTGGTAAGCGACTGCGGATGGAATCCGGATGGCGTGGAAGCAACCTCCGATCGCCACTGGACCTGGGCAGCGGTTGAGTAGATTGCTAGTGACGATACCTGGCTGGTTCGTCAAAAACATTGGATGTGTGCTTGATGATTAACAAAGATTACCCCGCTAATCGCTCTTAGCGGTGCTTCGCATCACACTGTGCGAATGTCACTCAGAAATAACACGGCTGTGACATAGTGGCCGAAGACAAACATCGAATACGGTGTTAGATTGGACGATCTGATTACTGATGGATATCGGTTTGAAGACAGTCCGCTTGGTTGACTTTACCGGTCAGCGTAAGCTTGCGGCAACAACCAGCTCGAATCCGGGGAAAACCTATCCTCGTCCGCTTGGCACGGTAGCTGCATAAGTATAGAAATAAGAAGCCTGACCAAGTATCACTAGACAGTTGAGTAAAAAATGGAATTTGCAATTCGTAAAATCGGTGCTCGTGGAATCCAACGATATGGTCTCATGATTGTATCGCTTGTTCTCGGCCTGATCGCCTGTCAGTTCATCGTATAATTTCGATGCTGTCATAGTCTTTGCGGACCCCAAAACAATAAAACGAAAGCCAGCCGCTGTCATGCGACTGGCTTTTTTTCGTGCCAATGAACCATTGTGGTTCGCCTGCGTACCACCACCGAATCGTTTTATTGAGCTTCAAGATGGAGCCCACTAACATCGGCAAGATGCCCGTTATGAGTTGTCCGACGGACGAGGGTATCTAGATGCTGGCACATTTTAAAGCATGCTCATTTCTGCTGCTAACTTTTGTTTTACTACGGGGCAACGTAGCCGGGCAGTCGCTGCCGGGTCAAACCGTCAAATTTGATGTGCCGGCCATTCTTGCTGCACCCCTCGATCCCGCTGGCTTAACCGCTCAGGGTGCCACCGAGGATGATCAGTTATTGCAGGTTGTCATTCCGGTGTCATCTGAGATTCGCACTCAGTCAAAGCAAAGTATCGACGCGTTTCGGTTTGACGTTTTTTGGAACGAAATCGCTTATCCCGTCCAAGACTATTCTCCCAAGACGCAAACCGTCTCGGAGATCCAAGGCGAGATCAGCACTGAAACAACGAAAGAAACCAAGTCTGGTTTTGGCTTGCGTCTTAACGCCGACCTTCAATCGATTGTTAGTGGTGAGTCGTCTGCAGAAAAGGGCACAACCGATTCGGTGACGAAAAAATTCAAGCAGTTGCCAAGTCAGTCGGTGCTTGTGGCGAGCGGGACCAGCCACCGTGGTACGGGGGTTTTCTTTCGCTTCCATCGCTCTAGTCAGACGGTGCTTGAAGGTGGTCGCGATCTGATGGCACAGTTTGTCGTGCCACCCGATTGGCGAGCCGGCGTGTTGCGGGTTAACTGTTTTGCCATCGGTACAACGAATGTTTTTGGCGGTTGGGAGAATCCTTTTGAAACATCGCGGACGTTTGTTGTGCCGGTTTATCGCCAAGGTGATTTGCAGGCCAAGGCTGCTGCGGTGAAATTTGCGGAAGCCGAACAGCGTTTACGATTGGCTTGGCTGAGACACCAAGGTTCGCGACCGAAATCAAAACCGCTGCCATTTTCGACTTTCTTAGTAAGCACTGGCGGTGACAGTAACCGGTTGCCGCAGCAGTGGGCGCACTTGCTGATTCAAACTGGCAACGATGAATATTTGGAAAAGTACCGATCGCAATTACCACGCAACCTGCAAACCAGTGCCGATAACTTCGTCGCTGCCCGGCAAGCACTAAACAACTTTCATTGACCTATTGCCTTGCTGATTCGCAGTGTTGACGTGCTTTCGAACAAGCCAGCATTAAGTTAACGTCTTCAGCGCCAACGCCAACGCTTGTTCTTTAGTTTCCAGTTCACCGTCTAATTGTTTGGCGCGGCATTCGTCCAGCAAGGCCTTGAACGCTGGCCCTGGTGAAATGCCTGCTTGGATTAGATCTTCGCCAGTCAGCAGAGGCTCAGGTGCGAGCCTGTCTTTTTCCCAAGCCAATCGTTCTCTCAAAAACTTTGCGTTATCGACAGCACCACAAGCCTCCACCAACGCGACGGCCGATTGGATGTGCGGTGATAACAACAGCGGCTGAATTTGCGACCAAGGCCGGTTAAGGCAGTCGGATAAGATGGCTTGCTTGCTACAGGCGAATTCAATTTTCTTACGTTGGTCGTTCGAGAGTTTCCAGCATTGCATGATCACATCAGCTTTGACCGTCTTTAAAATCGGATTCAGCAAAATGGCAGCAGCCGCACAGAAATCATCTGGTTGTAGCTTGGACAACTGAGAAAGCATTTGTTGCCATTGTTCTTCTGACGCAAAAAGCTGTTGACCTTCTGGAATGACTTCCGCCAGCAAATTGGATTGACGCAGCAGTTTGACCGCCGTGGCTCGATTCGGATCCGCTAACATGCGTAACATCTCTACCCCAACTCGTTCGCAACTAACGGCAGAAATTTCAGTCGCTCGCTGCTGAATCGCCTGCAACGTGTTAGCCTCAAGTTCAAACTGGTACTTGGCTGCGAATCGAACCCCACGCAACATTCTTAACTTGTCCTCTTCGATCCGTTGATCCGCTAGTCCAATCGCACGAATTTGCTTGGCTTTCAAATCATCCTGCCCACCAACGAAATCGAGCACTTCGTCGGTTGCTGGATCGTAAAACATCCCATTGATCGTGAAGTCTCTTCGCAACGCATCCTCGCGAGCGTCGGTGAACTCAACCGCGTCGGGCCGTCGTCCGTCAGAGTACCCGCCATCACGTCGAAACGTAGCTACTTCAATCGGATCAGCAGAGCGAGGCCCCAACACGGTGATCACTCCGAAAGAAGCACCCAAGGGCAACGTTCGTTGATGCCCGAAAACGTCTCTAACTTGGTCGGGCGTAGCGGAGGTGGCAACGTCGTAGTCTTTGGGTGTCAAATCAAGCAGTTGATCGCGGACACAGCCCCCAGCCCACAGGGCTTGGTAACCAGCTTGCTGCAATTGCTGAACAACTTTAATCGCAAAGGCGCGAGAATTCATATAGGGCTCGTAGTTAACTTTGCGTTGAAGGAGTAGACTGGTGTTTTGTCCGCGATAAAAATTGCGGAACAACGATTGTTGGACTCGCCAGAGTTTAAGCTGAATAAAGTTTGCTTGAAGTCGGGTGACTCAGGCTACCTGAATTTCGATATCGATCAAAGTTTGGGGCTAATCTTAAGACTGTTTTTATAGGATCATGTTCATGAATCAAACGCCAGAGAGTACGTTTCCGATCGAAATCTCGGTAACCGAGGTCAAGCGGCTGCTTGATTCAGGGGATTTGTTGCTGATCGACTGTCGCGAACAGTCCGAATACGACCAATGTCGGATCGATGGTTCGGTCCTGATACCGATGAATGAAACCCCTGAGAAGCTAGATTCGCTCAAGCCTCATCAAGATAAACAGATCGTCATCCACTGTCATCTTGGTGGTCGCAGCATGAAGGTGACGCAGTACTTACGCGACCAGGGTTTCGACAAAGCTCAAAACATGGCCGGTGGAATTGATGCGTGGAGCGTCGAAGTCGATCCGTCAGTGGCGAGGTATTAGGCTTTCACTCGATTGACGGTGCAAGAAAATCGGCTAAAGAACCTAAAAGCCCCCACGCCTTCTCGGCCTCCAAAAAAATAGCCGAAGTCGGCGGATGTTACCAGACTTCGGCTATTAATGATTTAAGGATTGTTCAGTGAAAGAACTTAGGCCGCGCCAACCAATTCTAGGAAGAACGTCAACACACTCTCACCGACAACTTGATCCGCAGGCATCCAAAGATTTTGAGCAAGGTTGTAGGCAACCATGCCTCCAGAGAGCATCAACAACAGGACACCGCCAAGGCTGATAATCTGAGCCACGGAGTAAGGCGCCTCTTCGATTTCTGCAGCGGCCATTACCCCGGCCCCGGCAGGTGCGAAACCAGTATCGTAGTTACCGTCATCGTAACCGCCGCCAAATCCATCGTCGAAACCAACTTCGGATTCAACAGGTGCGAAATCATCACTCAAAACGGTAGCGGCTGATTCGTCAGCATAAATTTCGGAGTCTTCAAGCGCGATCACTTGCGATCCACTTGTGTCGTCTTCCTCGTCCATTGGACTGTCCAACGGTGTTAGATTGAAATCGTCTTCTTCAAGCATCATTGGTGATTCGCCATCATCCAGTTCGACAATTTCATCGTTGTCGCTTGGCAGGTTCATCGCATCAATGTCCGACTCATCAAGATTTAGCTCACCACTTTCACCTAGTGAAATTCCACTGGAGCTTGCAGCTAAGTTGATGCCGCTCTCATTTGCCTCAAGTTTGATTTCTTGACTCGAATCACTATCGTCCAAAATCAAATTGCCGCTGTCTTCGAAATCGCTGCCCATTCCGCTACTGTCATCGAACGATCCACTGTCGTCGCTGAAAGTGAAATCATCATCGCTGCTACTAAGCAGCATGGCTGAATCAGAGGCCTTAACGCTACTCTTACTTGCGATATCGACCGCGCTTTCGGTTGATTTCTTGCTGTCCGAGGCCAATCGCAAGCTACTACTTCCAAACGACAATTCATCTTCTTCATCGTCCAAAACATTGTTCGGGTCAGCGCCTAACGACTTGGCAGTGTCAGAGGCTTCTTTGGAAAGCAATCCTGAGTCCGCCAAGTGGAGATCCGAACTATCCAGATTGATTGAATCAGAATCAGGCTCCAAATCAATCGAAGAAGATTCAGGCTGCGCAAGTTCGACGGATGAGTCTTCCATGTATTCAGCGGAATCGAGATCGTCCACCGCCCCTTGGGCAGAGTCGTCCATTAACAGGCCTGATGACTCGCTTAGGTCGAAACCGAAACTTTCGCTTAGCTCGCTGGCGACATTGGCGGCTTCAGACATGTTCAGCTTGATGTCTCGTTCGCCCGCAACTCGCTCAAGCTCGGACAATTTGAACTTCCAAGTCGTACCGTCCTTATAGCCAAAAATTTCGTTTTCCGCTCTAAGTTCCGAGACTTGCTCTACTGTCATTCCGAGAATGCGAGCGGCTTCGTCCATTGGAATTAGATTTGACATGTGGTGTTGCTCCTGCTGTGAGTCTAGCAATGAGATTTTTGGGACGATTTTTTAATTGAACTGACCGCCAAAAGCGGCAACGGCTAAGTATACTTCGCGATCGTCCAATTTCACGGTCTCGACATATAATATCTGAAAACTGCTACAAAACTGAAGCGATTTTTTATTTCTTGTGAGTTGTTTTTCGGCTGGCTCGAATATCGAGTCGGCTCAAGCCAGCTAAAAACGTCTAAAACTCAGTAGAACTCGACTCATTGACAAGTTTTCCACGGTTTAGGCATCTTTTAGGACACTTATTAAAGGCCACTCAAAAGTTGGCCTCTCCAAACAAGCTAAACCTTGTGCCCCAACACCTGATCGCATTGGCCCTCAGTTGTTTACACAAAGCTACTGACTATTTTCTCGGCACTTCGATAGGGCAAAGTAAGGCAATTACTAGTAGAAATATTAGTACCCATACAACCGGTTTATCTTTCGCCAATCACTGCAGAAAACTAACGTCAAAATCCCGACGATTGTTAAAACCGGAACTCTTTAACATTGCGTCCGATAGCGGCCATCAGTCGCATCCATCCAGTCATGGTCGCCATAGAAGTTGGTTAGCGGCGAGCGTGACATTTAATCGACCTAGTGATTCCTTGCGTCAGCTGACCTGTTTTTAGTGTCAGTTTCGGCAGGGGGTAGCGAATTCACTGCGGAGAGAAAAGCCTAAAGGCATTACTACGAACACATCTCGTAAAGCATGTCAAGCTCGGCGCGGGCGACGGATCAGCTACTGGCACTGCGGTAACTGGCGAGGGCTTTTTGAAACACCCAACGACTGGCCAGCAAACTCCAGACCGCCGCCAAAACGGCATAGCCTGCGAGGGCCCACTCCCACGATTTCCAAGGGGCCCCCAACGGCTGAGCCAACACGCGAGCGGGAATGTTTGAGACAACCAAGACGGGAACGACAAATGTGAACGTTCCCCACAGCCCCATGCCGATTCCGTTTCGTTGGTAGATCTCCATTGGGTATCGATAAAAGTTGGTAATGTAAAACCAAAAGTTATACAAGTTTTGATTCCGCCCAAACCAAATACTCGTCGACGCTAAAGTGATCATCACGCTGTACATGATCACCGCACCACAGCACAAAAAGAAACCGAACGCCAACAGTACAAACGGATTCAACACTTTGGTCACATCCCCTGACATATTACTAAGCGATGAAATGATCAACGCCACGCCTAAAAATCCGTTGGGCAGCTGAGCCCAATTGACGCGTGGGAACGAGATTAAAAACTGCGTGTCGATCGGCTTCAACAGCGCAAAGTCGAGGTTCCCAGTTCGAATCAATTCGCTGAACTCTTCCGCGTTGGCCATGAAGAACGTTTGGATCAAGCTGTTGACGATCCACACGGTTCCCAAGAAAACAAAAAACTCGTTTTCTTGCCAACCAGTTCCACGACCGATCTCCGGCGTGAAGTTGTAAATGATTTTGAACAAACCCCAGTTCATGATCGCCCACGAAACGGACGAAATGCACTGCAAGATAAAATTCAGTCGGAACGACATGTCTCGGACTAGCGAATTCCGGGCGAACGTGAGGAAGACTTTTACATAGGATGGTTGCATGAAATTATCCTCCGTAGCCGCTATAGCGTTTGATGCCGCGCCACCACAGCACGCGCGACAACACGATGAAGAACGCAACCCAACCAGCCAGTACCGCCAGGCCTTGGTACATCGCCGCCCCTTCGACTTTTCCTAGAAACACCGCTGCTGGGAAGTAAGCCAAGTATTTGAACGGTAAGAAGTCAACGACTAGGCGAGCATTGAACGGTTCGGTTGGGAGCAACTCTAAAGGAAACATGTGCCCCGACAGCAAAAAGTTCATCAGCATATAAATGAACGTTAGCGAAGTGACTTCCAAAAACCAAAATGAAATCAGGCCAATGCAGTACTCTAAAAAGAACCCCAGTAAAAAAGCCAGTAGCAACGAACAATAAAACACGACCTGCACATCCGCCGGAGGCCAACCACGCTCAAAGAATCCCCCGCAACTATAAAACACGATGGCAAAAGGAATGATGGCGATCAAGTAATAGACCAACTTGTGAGCGATTCGCTGCATCAACAAACAGCCTTGCATGTCGACCGGTTGGATCAAGAACTTTTTCACTTCACCATCACGCACCTGTCGAGCAATCCCGGAGGTCAGCCCCGGCATGCTTGAAAACGCTCGACTGATAATCACCATCAAGTAGTAGGCAACCATGTCTCCATAGCGATATCCGGCGATGGCTTTGTCTGGCCCCTCGGTTGTATCCGCCGATCCGGGAGTCGAGATCACATCGTAGATCGCCCACCACAGAAAAATCTGCGTCAACGTCGGCAAGAATCTCATCAAGGTCCCGAGCATAAAATCCGCGCGGTAGACCAAGCGTTCGTTGATCGAGATCTTAAAAAATGTCCACCATGTGACTGCGTCGGCAAGCATTAAACTAGGGCCAGAGGTTGGAATAAAAAGTTGAAACAAACAAAGTCAAAACGAAAACGGCTTAAAGGGGCAGAAGTCTAATGAACACTGGCCTCGGCGATTTGAGACTTCTGGGCCGCGCTAAACACATTCGAAATCACCTCTTCCAACGGCGGATCCTCGACCACCACATCGTCCACGCGATGCGAACTCAAGATACTGCTGAGCACTTGTCCCACGTCGTCACGGCCCACGCGGAATTTAATCCGTGGCGCTTCGACTTCCATGACGTTAGGCAAATTCTTAAGTGAATCCAACGACCGAACATCTGACATTTGTAACGTGACTACTTTTTGTCCGCTGAATTTGTCAACGATTCCTTCTAGTGAACCATCGTGATAAATTGAACCGTTAGCAATGATGACCACGCGGTTGCATAGCGCTTGAATGTCTTTCATGTAGTGGCTGGTCAGAATGATTGTGTTGTTACGTTCTTTTTGATAGCTCTTCAGAAAACTCTGGATTTTGTGTTGAGCAATAACGTCCAAGCCGATCGTCGGTTCGTCCAAAAACAAAACATCCGGTCGATGCAGCAACGCCGCAATCAACTCCATTTTCATCCGCTCGCCAAGTGACAGCTCGCGGACCGGTTGGCTGAGCAACCGCTGAACGTCTAGCATCTCGCACAGTTCATCTCGCGTCTGGTCGAATTCGGCTTTGGGTACTTTGTAGATGTGCTGGTTCAAGCGGAAAGATTCCATCGCTGGCAAATCCCACCACAGTTGATTTTTTTGGCCCATCACCAAAGCAAACTTGCGACGGTAGTCGTTGTGACGCTCCCAAGGCACATGCCCCATCACCGTCGCCTCGCCTTGATCGGGATTGATCACGCCCGACAGTAGTTTTAGCGTCGTGGTTTTGCCAGCGCCGTTTGGCCCCAAGAAAGCCACGAATTCGCCCTCTTCCACGGAAAAGTTAATATCGCGGACCGCATGAACTTCGCGATACTGACGATGGAACAAGCCCTTAATCGAGGACGCCAAGCCTTCGTTTTTTTGATAAACTCGATAAGTCTTGGATAGATTTTTGATTTCAATAATTGCCATCGCAGCATTATAGATTCGAGAAAGAATTTCGGGCAGGTGGCACCTGAGCCGCCAAGTTCCTTTGAACCAAGAAATATGCCGCCGGTTCTCAATTACTTTTGACACGAGTACGATTAAGGGCCATTAACACCAGAATCGCCGCGCATTGATGCTCCCGACACATTTTTTGCGGCACTTTGTGAGAGAGAAAACACGTGGACCCCACCAAACTTCGAATTGGCATTGGCCATGACACTCACCGTTTACAAGCCGGCGGCGACTTGATCCTTGGTGGCATCAACGTTCTTCACACCCACTCACTGGTTGGCCATAGCGATGCTGACGTATTGCTGCACGCGATTACCGATGCGATTTTGGGCGCGGCTTCGCTAGGCGATATCGGCGAACTATTCCCCAATACGGCCGACGAAAACAAGCACCGCGATTCGGCCGACATGCTGGCCATCGCCGCAGACAAAGTTCGCAAGGCTGGTTTTGAGATCATCAATATCGACTGTATCGTGTTTGCCGAACTTCCCAAGCTGTCTCCCTACAAGCAAACCATTGCTGATCGGATTGCCGGAATTTTGTCGGTTGAACCAAACCGCATCGGCGTGAAAGCCAAAACGGGCGAAAAAGTCGGACCCGTTGGTAACAAAGAGGCGATGCAAGCTCAAGCAGTTGCTTTACTGGTGCAAACGGCGAGTAACATTGATGAGTAGTTCCGAGGCACCGTCACCAAAAGACACCACCGCCAAAACCGACGACACCGTTCGTGTGCTTGGCATCGATCCCGGACTAAACATCACTGGCTATGCAGTGCTGGCGGTGACTAGCGGTCAAGTTGACCTGGTCGAAGCGGGAGTTGTGCGCAGCAAGCCCAAGCAGTCCTTTGCCAAACGCATTGCCTCGATCTTCAATGGCGTGTCTGAATTGATCACGGAGCTCAAGCCAGATACCATGGGCCTGGAAGAACTCTACAGCCACTACGAGCGACCCAAAACCTCGATCATCATGGGGCACGCTCGCGGCGTGATTTGCTTGGCCGCTGAACTGAACAATGTGGAGATCAAAAGTTACGCGGCGACTCAAGTGAAAAAAATCATCACTGGCAATGGACGAGCGAGCAAGACTCAAGTGCAGCTGGCGATAACTCGCCAACTAAATTTGCCCGAACCGCCCGAACCAGTGGATGTCTCCGATGCGATGGCGATTGCGATGTGCCACTACTATTTGGGGCTTAGCGGTAATCCGTTACTGGGCTGAAGCTGGCTGAGCAAGTGGTGACAGGCTTCGACCTGTCTAAGCGTCAGCTTACTTATTTCGCCAAATCAAACACTGCCTTGGTTGGATCATCATCGAGCCATCTTTGACGGCGGCAGTTTCTAGGTCTTGTCCACCAACCACAGCCAACGAATCCAAAACCAATTCGTCATCAACATCGATCGCAATCGGTTCAGCATCCGCTTGGTCAATTCGGCAAGCGATCTGGACTTGCCGACCGTCCCAGCGATAAATCAAACGGTACAAATGATTCTG
>CAZORR010000014.1:20695-32916 GCA_964582115.1 uncultured Pirellulaceae bacterium | reverse complement strand
GTATTACAGTTGGGATTTAAATCGTGTGCGCCAAGAACTGCAAGCGGTTTTGTCGGCTGCATTCGAAGAAGTTTGGCAAGCGTCAGCCGAGCATGAGGTTAGTTTGCGAACTGCGGCGTTTATGATTGCCATTAAACGGGTGAAACGAGCGATTGAGCTAAATGGTTTTTAGCCGTTGTCATCGTTGTAACTCGATTTTACTGCTTCTCCAGCAGCCATTTGTTGCTGCCGCTTAGCCTGTGAAAGTCTTCATTGAGCCAAACTTTGATCCTGCCGCCCTTCTCGGGTTGGCAGGTCGAATTTTGGCTTCTATGTTTGAGGACTCATTACTTTAAAATTTTACGCTAGAACCATGGCTGATTATCCGCAAACGCGACCGCAAGTACTTCAATACTACCAAGAAAAGCTTGACGCAGCTGAAAAGGAAGTGAAAGACAGCGCCGGTCAGTGGAGCGCCGTAGGGATCGTCCGAGGGTTGTTGTTGCTGGCGAGTATTCTGTTGGCGGCGATCGCGCTGGTGGATGCGTTTGAGCTGCGCCCGATTGCCGGTCCGATAGCTGCTGTTGTGTTTGTTGTGTTTATCTTGGTCGCGTTGTATCACGAAGGCTTGCAAACCAAAATGCGGCAAGGCAAGGTGCTGATCACGATGCATCGTGAATCACTTGCAAGAATGAATCGCCAGTGGAAAGACATCAAGGCGCCGAAGATAGATATTCCCGATTGGTTTTTGGCCACGTCGAAGGATTTAGATTTGTTGGGTGATAGTTCGGTTTTTAAGCTGCTGGGAATTACCAGAACACCACTGGGAACCGAAACGCTTAAAAATTGGATCATCGACGGTGCACTTCCGGAAGAAATCCAACTGCGTCAAGCTGCGGTCGAAGAGTTGAAAACCGAATTTGATTGGCGTTTGAAATTTCGATTTGAGTGTGAACAGTTGGCCGATAGCCAGTCGGGGCCTAGTCGCTTTGTCGATTGGGCGGAAAGTCCGTCTTGGTTTTCCAAGCAAGCTTGGGTGTTGTGGTTGGCGCGGCTGACCGCAATCGCATCGGTTGTAGGTATCGTCGGTGCGATCGCTGGGCTGGTTGGCGTGGGGTCGGCGGCTTTGTTTGGTTGTGTTTTAGGCGTGGCGTGTGGCATTAACTTTTTGTTGTCGGTGGCTCGCGCAGGATCGATTCACAATGTGTTTGACCAGGTTTCTTCGCGTTCGAATGATGCGGCTCGCTACGTCACGTTGTTTGACATGGTTGCCGATTTCGATGCCAAGTCCGATCGCTTGAAGCAGCTTCAGTCAGGGTTCGCACGAAGTGGTGACGGTGCACAAGCCAAAATGAAAAAGCTGGGATCGATGGTCGGAATTGCAAACCTCCGTCGCAGCGGCGGTTTGTTCGTGTTCTATATCATCTTGCAGTTTTTGTTTTTCTGGGACGCTCATGTGCTCGATCTGCTCGAACGCTGGAAGGCCAAGCACGGAAAGCAGGCTCGTGACTGGTTTGATTCATTAGGGCAAACCGAAGCGTTGGTGGCGCTAGCAAAGCTGGCTGGTGACGAACCGGACTGGGTGTTTCCGACAGTGTACGAGGCCAGTGGCGATCAAGAAGTTGTCGTTGGTGGCGAGCAAGTTGGACATCCGTTATTGGATGAAGGCCGTGTTCGCAATGACGTTCAAATGGGCCCTGTCGGGACAGTGTTGTTGGTGACAGGTTCGAATATGTCCGGCAAAAGCACGTTGCTGCGAAGCGTTGGTTCAAATGTCGTGCTGGCTCAGATGGGCACCGTTGTGTGTGCGAATAACTTCAAGTGTCCGCCGGTTCGAATTGAAACGAGTATGCGGATTGCTGACTCGTTGGCCGATGGTGTTTCGTTTTTCATGGCGGAGCTTAAGCGATTAAAAGAGATTGTGGATACGGCCAAGACACACGCGTCGAATAACCCACGTCGCTTGTTGTTTTTGTTGGATGAAATTTTGCAGGGTACAAACTCGGTCGAACGTCAGGTGGCGGTGAGCCGAGTTGTCCGCAAATTGATCGACGACAAAGCGATCGGAGCAATTTCGACGCATGATTTGGATCTCGCCGAAACAACCGAATTGGCCAAGGCTTGCCAGACGGTTCACTTTAGCGAGCAGTTCGTGGAAAAGGACGGTAAGAAAACGATGACGTTTGATTACCAAATGAAGCCTGGGATCGCTCAAACGACCAACGCGCTGAAACTGCTAGAGATCGTTGGCTTGGGCGACGATTAGAGCAAGCAGGCGAAAATTCATGCAGTCCATCAGGCGCTGTGGTGTATTATAGTGATAATGTGATTTGTAGTTTTTTGACTCTGAGAAAGAAAATGATGTTTGTCCAGTTCAGCAACAGGATTCAGCTTGCTATGCGTTGTCTGGTAATGTTGTTATTGGTAATTGCGATTCCAGTCGCTGCGCAATCGCAAGGCTTGAATGAGTTAGGTTTTGATGAGCTAGACGGATTGCCGGGCGAAAGCGAAGCGGCTTCGCTGGAAGTTACCAGTTGGTACAAAATCAAAAAGGGAGCACAGGTCGGAAACATTTATGTGCAAGTGTTTATTAAAGCAGGCTATCACTGCTATTCACAGAATCACGGCGGCAAGGAAACGAATTCTCGCTTTGTCGTTGCCGATTCTAAACAGTTTAAAATGTTGGGGAAATTTAAACCCGCGCGGGCACCACACAAGTACAAAGAAAAAGGTGTGGCGTATGAAACATTTGAAGATGAAATCACTTGGTCGGCTCCGTTTTCGCTAGCCGAAGGGGTGGCTCCAGAGGATCTTGTGATCAAGCTGACCTACCACGGGCAGGCATGCAACGAAACGGGATGTGACTTTCCTATTGCCGAACCGCTAGAGGCGAGCTTTGATGGCGAAGATTCGAATTTGGTCGTGCGCGAGCCGGATGAAGGGTTCGAGCCAGCCGAACTGACCGAGCCACCGAAGAGCCCAGTAGTGGAGCAAGCTCCCGAGACGTCCGAAGAAGTTGCGACGCTTAGTCAGCTCTATGATGTCAAAACGCCAATCAAGTTCGAGCGTTTGGATGGATCGACGGGCAACGGTGGTTTCTTGACTGCGTTGGTAGGGGCATTTCTGGGCGGCATGTTGCTGAATCTGATGCCCTGTGTGTTTCCAGTGCTTGGTTTGAAAGTGATGGGGTTTGTCGAACAAGCAGGCAGCGAGCCGAAGAAGATCAAAATGCACGGTTTGGCGTTTGCGTTTGGATTGATTTTTTCAATGTGGGTGCTGGCGGGTGCGATCCTGACGATCAAGGCATACGGCAACGATGTGACTTGGGGCCAGCAAATGGGCAACCCGTATTTTCTGGGCGGCATCGTGATCCTGCTGTTTGTGCTGGGGTTGAACCTGGCTGGCGTTTTCGAAATGGGTTTGTTCATGACCCGCGTAGGTAGCGGTGGATCGCATAAAGAAGGCTATGCCGGGTCGTTTGTCAGTGGCATTGTTACGACGCTCGTTGCGACACCTTGTTCGGGGCCGTTTTTAGGGGCGGCGATGGGGTACACGTTGGCTCAGCCTGCCTTGATCGCGTTGTTCTTGTTCACGATCTTTGGGCTGGGAATCGCGATGCCCTATTTGGTGATGTCGTTTTTCCCGTCGTTGATCAAGATGTTGCCGCGACCGGGAGAGTGGATGGAAACGTTCAAGAAGCTGATGGCGTTCACGTTGTTCGCAGCCGCAGCGTTTTTCGTCAAGCCGTTTGCAACGTTGACCGGGTACGATGGGATTGGTTTGTTTCTGCTGGCGATGTGTGTGATTGCGTTGGGTACGTTCCTGTATGGCAAGTACAGTCCGGAATATGTCAAAGGTGCGAAGCGTTATTTGTGGGGATGGCTGGCACCACTGTTGATTTGTGGGGCCGGGATTTACATGTACACCCAGGCTGCTCAGTACGAAGCGCCGTTAATTGTTTCTAAAGTTGATGAAGATGGCTGGCACCCGTGGGTGCCGGGTCGAGTTGAACAGTTGCTGGCCAAAGGGAAGCCCGTGTGGGTCGACTACACGGCCGATTGGTGACAGACTTGTCTATTTAATGAGGGGCGTGTCTTCTCATCCGACGATGTATTGGATCGACTTAAAGAGTTAGATGTTCAGTTGGTTAAGCTTGATATGACAAGCAACGATCCAAAGTATAAAGCCGAACTGAATCGCTGTGGTATGAAGAACTTACCGGTTAACTTGCTCTACCCAGCAGACTATCCTAAAAGTCCTGCCATTATGATGCCTGAGTTTTTGTCTCCCGGAATCGCACTGGAATCTTTGGAGCGGGTCGCCCCGCCTGAGGAAGCCACCGAAGCCAAGAAGGCAGCGGTTGAAAAGGCAGTTGCTGAAGCAACGTAGTTTCGTCGCGTCAGTCGGAACTGTTTCTAGGATCAGTTTTAGCGGGGAGAGTGAGTTCACTTCGGAGTGTAAAGCCTAAAGGCATTACTACGAACGCACCCGGAGTGAAAAGCCTCAAGGCTTTGCTATGAACCTACTGTCTTGGGACTAGGTTGGTTCATCTAACCGCCCGCTAAACCATGCCAATTGAGGCCAAGATTGCTTGGATTTGTCGACGATGGAGGTTCAGGTGCAGGTTGCCGTAAACACTTAGCCGTTTGAGGTCGAGCGAACCGTATTGTGGGTGGGGAATGGTTCCCGTCGCTTGGCGATGTTTGCCAGCTTCCGCCAAATTGTTGGCGAACGCAACGTACTGCCAAACGGAATCTTGAAAGTGGTCTAAGCTCTCGGAACCAACATCATCCGGTTGCCAGTATCGAACCGCTGGGATTGGCGCTGTTAATTCGTTGGCGACCACGAGGGATCGCATCGCATTCAATAGAAAGTCGGTGTGCAGTCTGAGGTGGTCGATGACCATGTAAGCGGACCAAGTACAGCTTTCGTGCCTTAGTCCGACCAGCCCAGGGATTGATCCTTCGATCCCCAGCAGGTCGTAGTCAAGTTCGTTGACACTACTGAGGATTTTGTTGGCTTGTTTTTCGAAGGTCGAAATGCTTCCAGCAAAGCTACTGGTGAGACATCGCATCTCAAAGTTTGCTCGTAGCCAAATTTCGCTTATTGCTGTCACGGTGCTGTAGCCTAGTGGTGACCGTGATCTTCGGGGACAAACGGTAGTTTGGTGTCCATGCCCAGCAAGTGTTTTGAACGTAGGTTGAACTTGTCGGATTTGGTTAGTACACCATCGGCGGACAAAATGCAGTCCGGATCCAGCTTCATTTTGGATACCATTTTCCAGCATGTTGCCAGCAACGATGTTAGTGTTCGTTTCCCGTCGAAATCGAGTGTTGATACCAGATGGCCGGCCTCATGGTACATCGGTTCCAAACGAGACGTGTAAAGTCGTACCAAGTGTTTGAACGGCTCGCTGGGGCGACGCATTTTCAGACGAGAAATATCGACTTCGCAAGTGGCTAAATCTTCTTTGGCCAAAAAGTTGCGATTGTGCTTCATGTCGTTGACGCAGTTCGCCAAAATCTGAGTCAACATGACCGCTTTCCCACAAGCAGTCGCGGCGTGTTCGTAGTCTGGCTTGATCACTCCGATTACCGGCACGAGAGACGCCATCATCGATCCACCAAATGACTCGCAGAATTTATCGAGTTCCGCGAAGGTGGCAAACTCTCGCTTGGTCGACCAGTTGTTGGCCACTTCCATTGAATCGTAGAAACCATTCGGATCAACGTTGTACCGATTGCAAGTATCGACCAAGGCCGCCAGTTCAGGTGTTGCAAATTCACCCGCAAATGCGTTGGACAGGTCTTGTTGGATTTCTTCAGCAACCGGCAGCGGTTGTCCGGCGGGGGTCTCCAAATCCAGCAATTCACTGGTTTGTAGGAAATGATACAGCAACGCGTAAACGCCTTTTTTGTTGTCGCCGCCAACGTTAGAGATCAGCCAGTCCCAAGACTTTAGGTCTTTTTTTACATGTTTGCGACATGCTTTGTAGCCTTGTTCTAGTGTTTCACCGTGTGACTCAACTCGAGTGCTTGTTTCCAACATTTTTTTCTCCACAAAAAAGACCAAGTCGGTTGCGTGATTCTGGCCGCTCCATATTTGGATTCTCACGTTCAGATCATAAGCGATCACGGTTGCGAATGTCACCCGTAGCCAACGTGAACTGACACTGCCCAAGACAGACTTTGGTAAGATGGCGAGTTTTTAGGCAATATCGCCGATTCATGGTCGAACACCCTGCAATGTTGCCTCGTCACTTCGACCACAGTTAACTATCATATCGTTCTAAGTCGATGCTGGATCCCGGAACTGTATTACGCAACCCGTTCAGAATACAGTTATCCTTTTTTACCCCCTCGGAGTCATTGTGAAGATTTTGTTAGCTAGCCCGCGTGGATTTTGCGCTGGGGTCAACATGGCCATCGAGAGCCTCGATTTGACCTTGCGCGAGTTTGGATCGCCGGTTTACGTTTACCACGAGATCGTTCACAACCGCTACGTCGTGGAGTCGTTCAAAAAGAAGGGCGCGGTTTTTGTCGACACGTTAGAAGAGGTGCCACGAGATTCAGTGTTGATGTTTTCGGCGCACGGTGTTTCGCCAGAGATTCGCGAGTTGGCCAAGTCGCGAAACTTGAACGCGATCGATGCGACTTGCCCGCTGGTAACCAAGGTTCATTTGGAAGCGGTTAAGTACGCTCGCGAGGGTTACACGATTTTCTTGATCGGCCACGAAGGCCATGACGAAGTCATCGGCACGATGGGCGAAGCCCCCGAAGCGATGATTTTGGTGGAAACAGTGGAAGACGTTGAAAAGCTTGAAGTCCCCGATGACGCAAAAGTCGCTTATTTGACTCAAACAACGCTCTCGGTCGACGACGCAAACAAGATCATTGCCAAGCTTCGAGAGCGATATAAGAATTTGGTGAATCCACCGAAAGACGATATTTGTTACGCCACTCAAAACCGCCAAGAAGCCGTTCGTACGATTTGTAAGAATTCGGATCTGTGTTTGGTGTTGGGGAGTCAAAATAGCTCCAATAGTCAACGCCTCCGGCAACTGGCCGACGAGTCCGGTGTGCCTGCCTACTTGATTGATGGGGCCCAGGACATGCAAGACAAGTGGCTTGATGGGGTCGAGACGATTTTGGTCACTGCGGGCGCGAGTGCTCCGGAAACAGTGGTTGAGGGGGTCATTGCGTGGATTAAGGAACGCCACGATACCGAAGTCGAACCGGTGATGGTTCGGGAAGAGAACGTTAATTTCCCCTTGCCTAAAAAATTGCGACAGTTGATGAAGTCCAAGTAGTTCACGGCGTTTTGACGGGCAGTAAAGCTTCAACCGAGGACGCGATGTCTTTTGCGCCGTTGGTCGGTATCGAAAAATAACCGTCCATTGGTTACGATCACCGTCCAAGGAACGCGTCCTTTGGTAGAATCCGGACCGTTTCTTGTCGTCGAATCCAATCAAAAACACTTCACCGGCATGAGTCACGCTGACCCAGTGCCGCTCTGATTCTGATAGACCAAGTAATCACATGAATGACGCCGAAGATAAACCAGTCGATTTTGTCCGTAAAATTGTCGCCGAAGATATCGCCAACAATAAAAACGAAGGCCGGGTCCACACACGTTTCCCGCCTGAGCCGAACGGTTATTTGCACCTTGGGCATGCTAAATCGATTTGCTTGAACTTTGGCCTAGCCAAAGAAAATGGCGGCAAGTGCAATCTGCGTTTCGACGACACCAACCCGGAGAAAGAAGACACCGAATTCGTGGATTCAATCCGCGAAGACGTGCGGTGGTTGGGCTTTGAGTGGGATCAAGAGTTCTTTGCGTCGGACTATTTTGATCAACTTTACGACTGGGCGATTCAACTGATCAAAGATGGCAAAGCTTACGTCTGCGATCAAACCGTCGAAGAAGTCCGTGAGTATCGAGGCGGTTGGAACAAAGAAGGCAAGCACAGTCCGTTCCGCGATCGCAGTGTCGAAGAAAACTTGGACTTGTTCGAGCGAATGAAAAACGGCGAGTTCAAGGATGGCGAAAAAACGCTACGAGCCAAAATCGATATGAACTCGGACAACATGAATTTGCGAGATCCGGCAATGTATCGGATTCGCCATGCTTCACACCATCGTACTGGCGATAAGTGGTGCATCTACCCGAACTACGATTGGGCTCACGGACAAAGCGATTCGCTCGAAGGTGTCACTCATTCGGTTTGCACGCTTGAGTTCGAACATCATCGGCCGCTGTATGATTGGTACGTCGAACAGCTGGGCATTCATCATCCGCAACAGATCGAGTTTGCCAAATTGGTTATCTCGCACACGATGATGAGTAAGCGTAAATTGACCGAGCTTGTTCAAGGCGGCTATGTTGAAGGTTGGGATGATCCGCGAATGCCAACGTTGTCTGCGTTGCGTCGTCGTGGTGTTCCGGCTGAAGCGCTGCGAAACTTTTGTGAACGAGTTGGTGTTACGAAGTTTAATAGTATGACTGACTTGGCGGTTTTGAATCTTTGTATTCGTGACGTGTTGAATAAGTCGACCGACCGGATGATGGTGGTTTTGGATCCGATTAAAGTGGTCATCGAAAACTACCCCGAAGGCGAATCGGAAATCCGCAACGTCGTCAACAATCCCGAAGCCGAACCGAAAACTACTCGTGAGATGAAGTTTGGGCGTGAGATCTACATCGAGCGTGCGGATTTCATGGAAGACGCTCCCAAGAAGTTTTTCCGCCTGACCGTCGGTGGCGAAGTCCGTTTGCGGTTTGCATATTTTCTCAAATGCAACGAAGTGATTAAAGACGATAGCGGCCAGATCGTTGAGCTGCGCTGCACTTATGATCCAGAAACCGATGGTGGAAAGGCCCCTGACGGCCGCAAGGTGAAAGGCACTATTCACTGGGTTTCGGCAGAGGATGCGGTTGACGCGGAAGTGCGATTGTACGATGTGCTGTTTGAGAATGAAGATCCGAGCGATGTGCCTGAGGGGACCGATTGGAAAGATCTGATTAATCCGAACGCGTTGCAAACGGTTCAGGCTAAAATTGAAAAGGCACTGATTGATGCCAAGCCTGGCGAGCAATTTCAATTTGTCCGCAATGGTTATTTCTGTGTCGACACGAAAGAATCGCAGCCTGGAAAGCCTGTGTTCAATCGGACAGTGACTTTGAAAGATGCTTGGAAGAAGAAATAGCAGGACTGCCGTTGTTGCTGGGCTCGCCAGAGTTCAGGCCTGGCATAGCCGCATCCGAAGTCTGGCGACTCCGGCTACCTTAGTAAAATCTAACAGGATGTTTGGTAAACCCATTTCGAGCTTAGCGAGTTAACCAATTCATGTTTGAACGCCGATCCCTAAGTCTACCGATCACGCTTGGCGTACTAATGATCTTGGCGATCGTTGCCTTGACGGTTGGTTGGGTGCTGATGTGGGCGGGTGTCTTTCAGTCGTATCTGTCAGTAGCGATGCTCACGATTGGCAGTACGTTGTTTTTGCTGATCCTGTTGGGCGTGATTACTTACCTGACGCTTTCGATCAAGGCGATTAATCTTACTCGGCGTCAATCAAACTTTATCGATAGCGTAACTCACGAACTGAAATCGCCCATCGCGTCGTTGAAGCTGTATTTGCAGACGATGAACAAACGTGAGTTGAGCGACGATGAGCGAGAGAAGTTCTTGAAATTCATGGCAGATGATGTCGACCGTTTGGATGGGTTGATTAGCCACCTGCTGGATGCTCGGACGATGGAAAAGAATGTCGCCGACAAGGAATACGAAACGTTGCAATTGGATCAGTTGATTCGGGATTGCGCGGAAACGGTTTGTGGGCGGTATCGTGTTTCGATGGATACGATTACGTTGGATTTAAAGCCTGCAAAACTGGTTGCTGAACGAGTCGACGCGATGATGATCTTTCGAAACTTGATGGATAACGCGGTCAAGTATGCGGGGACACCGCCTCAAGTTCACGTGGCGATGCGGAAAGAACGCTCAGAAGTGATCATTGAAATTTCGGATAATGGCGATGGGGTTCCGAAAGCACTGCGTCGAAAAATCTTCGGTCGGTTCGTGCGTCTGGGAGACGAGTTGCAACGAAAAAAACCTGGCACGGGGCTTGGGTTGTACATCGTGCGGACGCTTGTCAAACGTTTAAGCGGTCGTGTCCGAATGCTCGATCGCGACAAAAAGTCGGGGGCTGTTTTTGAAGTCCGATTGCCGGTGCAGCCAAATCCGAATTAAGGTTTCGTTTTATGTGTTGGAGTCCTGAAGTCTGGAAGGCTCCAGCTACGGTTCAATTTAGCTTGGTCGACCATTAGTGGTACGACGTTGTCTCACTAAGTTCCTTTTTGGTGATTGCAGGGACGAGGGCATCGTCTTTGGGGTAGCCCACAACCAGTACCAAGAAGGGGCGTTCGTTGGATGGGCGATCAAGAATCGAGTTTAGGAATTTCATCGGGCTGGGCGTGTGTGTAAGTGTCGCTAAGCCCGCGTGGTGCAACGCGGAAATCAAGAATCCGGTCGCAATCCCAACCGACTCGCTAACGTAGTAGTTTTTTGAGCTCTCGCCATTTTCGTTTAGTTTGTGCGTCTGCGAAAAAATCACAATCAAGCAGGGCGCGTTTTGCAGAAATGGTTTTTGGTCGTCGGTGCCTAGTGGTTCGAGGGCGTCGAGCCAAGCTTGTGGGGCGTTGCCGCCGTAGAACTTTTGTTCTTCTTTTTCTGCAGCCATCCGTATTTTGGTTTTCACTTCTGTACTGCGAACGACAGCGAAATGCCAGGGTTGTAGGTTCGCACCATTGGGCGCCGTGCCTGCGGACAGCAAGCAAGCGTCGATGACTTCCTGGGGTATGTCTCGACTCGAAAAATCTCTCACGCTCCGGCGGCGTTTTATTTGTTCGTAAAACGCTTCTGCCCGCTCGATCATTTCTGATGGTGGATATTCGCGGAAACCTTCAAGCGGTATGAAATCGGATTTTGACATGGTTTTATGTGGGGAAGTGGGGCAAGCGAAGTGCTTTTTGGTCTGGTCAATACTATAGCGACTTTAATTGAAAGATTCGCCCATGAAGGTGATGGAATTTTGAGTCTTGCTGGTTTGCTGAGATGGTGGGGCGAATCGGGCCGAGGAAGTGTTGTCGATTTTTGGACTACGTGGTTTTGGTCAATTTTTTTGTTACAATGTCCAGCTTGGTAACTAAGATCAGTATTACAAACATGAACGTTAATCAAAAACACATTTTGGTCGTCGATGACGAGGAACATTTGGCGGTCGGTATCAAGTTTAATCTTGAAGCTGAGGGCTATCGGGTTACCGCTGTGGGCAATGGCGCAGATGCGATTGCCGTGGTCAGCAATGCAGATCAACCCGTCGACTTGATCGTGCTGGACTTGATGTTGCCGCAGATGAGTGGTTATGAAGTTTGTGAGAAGGTGCGGCAGAAAGGTATGGGGATGCCGATCTTAATGTTGAGTGCCCGGACGCTGTCAGAAGATAAAACTCGCGGTTTTGACGTTGGGGCCAATCAGTACATGGTCAAACCGTTTGAGTTGGATGAACTGCTTAGTCGAATCAAGAATCTATTGACTCAGGTCCAGCCAAATGCGAGCACGGTTACTGGTGCAAAGGTCAGCGGATCATCGGAAGGTGTTCATCAATTTGAGTTTGGTAATGCAAAAATTAACTTCAAAACGTATCAAGTAGAAGTCGAAGGCGTTTCCGTTCGACTTACGGACCTGCAAATTCGAGTGCTACAATACTTCATCAAACACGAAGGTGAAGTCATATCTCGGGCGCAACTTCTGGAAGATGTCTGGGAGGTGCCCGGCGGGATGAACACACGGGCCCCCGACCAGATTTTGAGGCAATTGCGAAAGACGTTTGAACCGAAACCTTCTAAGCCAGTCCACTTCTTAACGATTCGTGATGCAGGCTATCGGTTCGTCGCAGCTCCTTGATCGGTATCTATCTTGCCTGTCGCTTGGCCGTTGCTAGTGAAAGCGTATGCGGTAACGCCGAAAATCATCAGGCAAAAATGTACCAATCGTAATAGTTGCGAAAATGCGGGTTAGCGCAGTTAATCGTAAATATTCTCGTAAATATTCGTGTCGTTCGAAACAACCAGTATTCCTTGACCGTGGGTCTAATAAGATTCAGTTAACTTTTGAAAACAAATATGGAAATTTGTGTTTGATTAAATATCATCTTTAACATTGCCTATTCGCTGCAGTT
>CAZORR010000014.1:0-20595 GCA_964582115.1 uncultured Pirellulaceae bacterium | reverse complement strand
CCCTACATTCACAATGCTCAACTCGGATATTCCAGATTTATGTCATTCACCAAGCTCCGAAGTCGACATGCCCGATCAGGGGCATTTTTCTCACCAAGCTGAAGAGTTATTGAGCCCTCATTTTGGTCGTCCTGCGCTTCGGCTTACACCGAATCCCTATATCAACGATAAATCGCTGACTCGACGTTGGGCGAAGCTGGAATCGATTACCGACAAACAGCATTTGTTCGACGCACACACCCAAGACCATGCCAGCGTCTACAACAAAAACATCGAGCACTTTATTGGTACCGTGAAGTTGCCAGTTGGATTGGCTGGCCCGCTACGGGTTAACGGTTTGCACGCGAAGGATGACTATTTGATCCCGCTTGCCACTACCGAGGCTGCATTGGTGGCGTCTTACAATCGTGGCGCTCAATTGATTACAACTGCAGGCGGCGCGACTGCCATGTTGATTAGCGAAGGTGTCACGCGTACGCCTGTGTTCACATTTCATGGACTCAAGCAAGCGGGGCAGTTCGTGGCTTGGGTGACGTCGCAATTCGATCGATTCAAGCGGATCGCGGAATCGACAACCTCGCACGGTAAGCTCAAGAACATCGATATTAATATCGAAGGGAACCGAGTGTTCTTAGTGTGTGAGTTTAGCACTGGCGATGCGTCGGGGCAAAACATGGTCACGATCGGGACAAACGAGGTTTACAATTACATTCTCAATCACTCGCCGGTAGAAATCGAAGAGTCATTCTTGGATGGAAATCTCTCCGGCGACAAAAAGCCTAACTCGTTTGCCTTGCGTCATGTTCGTGGTAGGAAGGTCGTTGCTGAAGTACATATCTCACGGAAGCACATCGAAAAGTATCTGCATACAACCCCTGAAAAGATGGTCAATTTTGGTCTGGTGACAACCACCGGAGCGATGATCAGTGGAGGAATTGGCGTCAACGCACATTGTGCGAATGCTTTGGCGGCGTTGTACATTGCTTGTGGACAGGACGCGGCATGTGTCGCTGAATCTGCCGTTGGGATTACGCGGATGAAAGTCAATCAAGAAGGCGGTTTGTACGCCAGCGTGACGCTTCCTAACATCATGGTCGGGACCGTTGGCGGTGGTACAGGTCTGCCGAGCCAGAAGGCTTGTTTGGACATCATGGGTTTGCACGGCACCGGAAAAGCAAAAGCACTCGCTGAAGTGGTTGCCTGTCTTTGTCTGGCCGGTGAGCTGTCGATTGTTGGCGCGTTTAGCGCGGACCATTTTTCCCGAGCTCATCAAAAACTTGCTAGATAGCCTCTCAGTCGTCGTCAATGGTTCGTGTTAATCTGGCAAGGTAGTGACACGAATTTGATGATGTTCAAGCTACGCTTGAGCATCATCAAAAACGGCGAACTGTTTTAGCGGCAACGAGTATTCTTGTTCAAACCAGTTTTCGATTTTTTGGTTGTCGGATCGATCGTAGTTTGGTCGAGCCATGATAGTTTGGCCGCTGATGGTTTGGCGGATTTCTGTGTCTTCGATTAGCACGTGGCCTGCTTTGATCACCATCCACGGCAGCTCAAACATCGTTTGGAAATTTGTGTCGGGCGAGTAAATGCAGATGTCGGCATCGGCACCAATTCCCAAGTGGCCCTTGGTGGTTAATCCTAGGATTTTTGCTGGACCGGCGCGGGTGATGATGGCGATTTCGTTCAGCGAATACTCGCGAGTCAAATTCGCTAACTGTGAATGCTTGAGCACTCGCGGGTTCACTTGAGCAAGCTTGGCGGTCCGAAATTCGCGATCCATCAGCAACCGGATAATCTGCGGGTAAGCTAAAAAACTACCGCCATTGGGATGGTCGGTGCTCATCACTACCTGCCATGGATCGTTGACCAATAAGTACCATTCAAGTCCGATCGCCCATTGCATGGCGTTGATGAAGTTTTTGTTTTTGTAGTTGATTGGGGCTACGCCACATCCCGACTCAAGCTCCGTATCGGTAGAGATCCATTTTTCACCGCTCACGTTATGTAAGTAATATCCTAGTGGACTGTCTCCAGTCATGCTGGTGGTTGAGCCGAACAAGACTTGGCCGACATCGACGGTGATCTCTGGGTGTCGGTTAATAAAGTCCGCTAATGGAGCGACCTTGCTGCACAGAGTGGTTTCTTCTTCGTTGCCACCGCCGTAGCTATGGAACTGTATGTGAGTCAGGTGAGCTTTCAGGCCGTCCAGTGATTGAAGCGTTTCCAGAGTCGTTGCCCAGTTGCCTGGCATGCCTAGATTGTTGGTATGGATGTGAACGGGATGTGGTAGGTCAATCGCATTGGACGCTTGGGTGATGGCTTGGATGATTTTACGTGGCGTCACGTTAAAGCCATCCACGTTTTGGTCCAAGTCCGTCGCATTACCGCTTCGTTTTTGTTTCCAAAGTTCGACGCCGCCTGGGTTTACGATCTTCGGTGCGTAAGCGCCAACTCGATTCATCAACCAACCCAAGAAAGCTTCCAAGCCAGCTTGGTCACCATTGGCTGCGCAGCGCATTGCGTAATGGTTGTTGCCGATCAAAGAAAAAAAACCAGTGTCCAAGTTTGGGATCTGGTCAAATTCAAAATGAGCTTGTTTGGCGCCTAGCGGAGGGATGGCTGCATCGAAGCAGGTTGTGTAGCCGAGTCCGGTGTATTTGTAGCCTGTGGTAAATATCGTGGGTACGCTGCCACCAGATCCGCTGTGCAAAAATTGACGGTCAATCTGCCGGCTGGCTTCCGCAAAAGCCCGAGACTGTTCGGGTTGCAACAAACGCCCTGAGTTCACTTTGCCGCCGACGATATGGCAGTGCATGTCGATGCCACCGGCCATCACAACGCGGCCTGTCGCATCGATGGTGTTGAATCCTGTGGCGTCCTCCGGCGGACTGACAATCTTTCCGTTAACGATCCAAATGTCGCCAACCACGCCATCGACTGAGTTCGTGGGGTCGTGGATCTTACCGCCAGTGATTCTGATTTTTCGTTGTTGCGATTCCATTCGCGGGGATTATCGAGGTTTGCGCGGGTTGGCTGATCGAGTCGGACGGCGTTTTCGGTTTGCTTTGGGCGAACGCCATTTCCGTTTTGGCTTGATTCCAAACTCGGATTCAAAGTCAACGTTGTCGTCGTCTAGGGCGGCCAATCGTTCGTCTAAAGCGAGTTTGTTTTCGATATCCACCAAGGCGGTGTCCAGTTGATCGTAGTTCGCTTGGATCCGATTCAGCCGCTGTTGGATTTCAGGACTATCGCATGTCGATGACGACAGGTCGATGTCGATTGTACGCGGTCGAAGATTTTCGACTGAATGAAATGCCATGCGTTGGGATTGTGTTAGGGAGTCGTCGAACGGGAACTGGAGGGCTTTGTATTGTCTTTGGGGTGGATCAGAAGGCAAGCAGAAAGCCCGAAAAATTGCTGTAATCCTTAAAAACGATAGCGTTTTGCTGGCGGTCGAATAGGTTGAATCGAACGTAAAGCTAACTTGATTCGGTACGGAGAAACGTTGGCTGGATCGTCGATGAAACGATGACTGGCCGTTAGTTTCTGGCGTTTTAAGCCATTTTGAGAAGGTTTTTGATTCTTCATCGTGATTGATCTGCAACATAACTTGACCCCTGGCACCTATCGGCGCCCGCGATGTGGCCGTTTGGCGATTGCGAGATTGTTGGTGAAGGTGTGTTTAATCACCGCTGGAGTCGTGTTGGTAGACACTGGTTGGGGCGGTTCCCAGGCAATGGCTCAACCCATCTTCCGAACGCCTCGACAACCACATTCGACCAAACCGTCAGGGTTGCAGCTGACTGGGCCGGGCGAATCGAAAATGGCACCGATTAAAGCAGTCGGTTTGGGCAAAATTTCTTCGCCGCGTTTTCAGTTGCCGCAAACGGGGCAAACACCTGGTTTCTTCCCGCCCAGTTGGTCTTCTTCGCGGAGTGAATCTTTTCAGGAACCCGCTGCTGATCGCGAACGTGGGCCTGCGCTACGTGAAGTCGGTGTTGATGGCTCGTTCTTACCGGTTGATCGTGTTGATGAAAACGATCGACATCAAACTGATGAAACATTCGATATGCCTGGCATCGATATATCAGGGTTGGGATTCGATACGCAAGAACAATACGGCGATGGCAGTCGTGGCTCGTTGGCCGATGAGAGCGACTTGGAACAACTACCGTTGAGCTTAGAGCAAGCTGAAGCACCACAGCGTCGTACCGATAACGTACGTCGCGAACAAATTGTAGAAAATTACCCCAACGGACAACCACGTTTGCTACGAACGGTAGCGCTTGATCGAGAAGGAAACTATTACAACGACGGGCCGTGGGTGGTCAAGGACCGTGACGGGAAAGTCGTGGCAGCCGGAACTTACCGAAAGGGCGTCATGCAGGGTCAGTGGGCTCGGCGTCACACACCTGCTGAAGGTGGGATGTTTGTTGAGAAGCCTTTCACGTTGTTCCAAGGGCCATTCGATTCGATTGCGAGTTTTAAAGCTGGAAAATTGGACGGACAATGGATTGTTTATGATCGAGCCAAACGTTCAATATTTGAAATTGGATACGAAAACGGTATCCGTGAAGGGTTGGCAACTTGGTTTTACCCTGACACAACCAAGATGCGTCAAGCGACGTTCAAGCAAGGTGTGCTTGATGGTGAAGTTGTCGAATGGGACGAAGACGGGCGTTTGGTTTCCAAAGAGTACTATCGTGAAGGACGAAAGTTAATTCGCAATACTTCGTTTTATCGCCCCAAAGTTCCCAAGGAAGAGTCTTACTTTTTAGACGTGAAGTTGCGTCAAAACGGTCTGGATAACTGGTGGGAGGCTAAGCCAGCTCCGTACCTGGCCAGCGGCGATCGAGTTCAAAATGGTCAAGCGCGAGGGTGGTATCCCAATCGGCAGTTGCAATATCAAGGGCAGTTTCGAAATGACAAGCCCGTTGGCCGATTTTTCTGGTGGCATGAAAACGGTAACCGCAGCAGCGTCGGGCAGTTTAATCGAACTGGCGATCGGAGTGGTCGTTGGATTTGGTGGCATGACAATGGAATGAAGCGAATCGAAGGCGAATACAAGGACGCTCAGCCGACTGGCGTTTGGCGGTCTTGGGATAAAACGGGCAAGCTGATCAAAAATAAAGACTACAACAATCTGAGTACCGAAGACGGTAATTTGGATGCTGAACAGCTCGATGACCAAGACGATTTTCTCGGTGTCAGTGTCGTGCAGGATGATGATTCGGTAGAAGGCTTGCTGGAAGGTATTACGGAAGATGATCCTGCCAGTCAACCGGCGGATGACGATGCTGAGTCAGTTGAGGAAACTGGGCCAGCGATTGGGTCAGGCCTGAGCAACGGTGAGGGCTTTCTGCCACTACCTGATAACGCGGCGGGAGAACAAGGACAGAGCGGAGCCGGGGATGCAGCAAGCGAGCCATTACAACAGCCGTCAATGGAATCTATACCGTCGGCAATGGATGGAGAGTCTCTCGGTGATGAATCGCTTGGTGGCGACTTCGCCAATCAAGGTATTCGTATCAGGAATGTGAGTACGCAACATGAGCGTTTGTTGATCGATCGCCAGTCTGCTGAGGATCAACAGCGATTGGGTGCCAGTGAAGGCTTGTCTGGCGCCGCAGGTAGCGTTGATGATGAGATCGTCGTGATCGAGGACGGGCAAATCGATGAGGCGGCAGAGGCCTTTGATTTGGGCGAGCTATTCGAGTAAACGGCAATGGGTGTGGCACGTATTAGTCTCAGGAGTTATTCCCATTGAATTCCAGAGAGTTTTGCTAATGTGAGTTGCAGTGCGTGGGTACCTAGACGCGATCCCCCTTGCGCGGCTAGGCCGAGGTAGAGTTGGTGGGCTAGGGCCAAACCGGGCAAGGATAGGCCTAGCTTTTGCGATTCGGCTAGCGCAATGCCCATGTCTTTAATGAAGTGTTCGACAAAAAATCCGGGGTCGAAATTCTTGTCGATGATTCGTGGGCCAAGGTTGGACAGTGACCAACTGCCTGCCGCACCGCTGCTGACGGACTTCATTACCGTTTCCAAGTCGAGGCCAGCTTTGTGTGCGTACAGTAAGGCTTCACAGACGCCGATCATGTTCGTAGCGATGAGTGTTTGGTTGACCATCTTGGTGTGCTGACCTGCGCCGGCGGGGCCTTGATGGATGATTGTTTTTCCCATGATGGACAACAGTGGTTGTAACTTTTCGACCACTTCAGAATCGCCGCCGATCATGATCGAAAGTGTTCCTTGTTGGGCTCCGACGTCCCCGCCTGATACGGGAGCATCAATCGAGTGGATGCCTTTGGCTTGGGCTGCTGTTGCAATTTCAATGGCCAACGACGGTTCGCTGGTGGTCATGTCGATGATTACAGAACCACTTTTGGCACCTGCCAAAGTACCTTCGGGGCCAAGGTGGACCTCGCGAACATCGCTCGGGAATCCAACGATCGAAAAAGTAACGTCACTGCAACTGGCGACCGCTTGCGGCGACTCACACCATTTTGCACCCTGCTGGATCAACGAGTTCGCTCGTTCTTGGGTACGGCTAAAAATGTTTGTTTGGTATCCGGCTTTGATTAGGTTGGAGCACATACTCAGCCCCATTACGCCGGTTCCGATCCAGCCGATCGATGTTGATTCGGGGGTTATTGGTTTCATCCGTCAAGCTTTTATAGAAGGTCAATTTTAAGCTACATAGCAGACCGGAAGTAGGAACATTGGTCAAACTAGGTTTGTCGATTTCCGCGTTTTTTTTGGGAAACATCATGGGGGAACGGTGAAGAGCCTCATTCAGAAGCGACTTAACTCGTGACTATTCCGATTTGGACGCTCGCTGGTGAAAGGTACCAATGCGAGTCGTAGAAGGTGATTTCAATGCGGTAAAGAAGGGTTAGAAGAACCATGAATTAAACGCCAATGAACGCGAATGAAAACCTGAATTTGTATTCGCGTTTAATAGCGTCCATTCGCGGTTGGAAATTTAGCAGACAAAAATTTTCGCCTAGCTTGGTGATTAAAAATGGTGGTGTTTAGCGAGAAGTCTCACGGTTTGTGCTGGAAAGAAAATTGAATTTCCTGTTTCACAAGGCTAGAATCGGTTGATTCTCTTTAACCGATTGGTGATTTGATGAGGCAGGGTTTCTTTAAATTCGTTGTCGTTTGTTTCATGTGGCAATCGAGTATAGCGGTCCCCTGCTCTGCTGTTATTCGCGGGTTGCAGACGCTGCAAGTGGAAGACGCTGATGTTGCGGATTCCAAAGTCGACTTGTTCAAACAAGCCATTGATCAAATCAAAGATCATGACGATTTGATCATGGAGGCTTTTAAAGAAACGCATGATGGCTGGAGCAGTGACGAGGTCGTGCTGCAAGATCGTTTGAACCGTGGGTTTTTAGCGGCATGTCAGGAAAAGCTGGCTAAAACAGGTGTGGTAGATGCAAGTCCAGCCGCGTTGAACTGGCGGTTGCTGGCGTTGCGAAAGGCTGGCAAGCTCAAGGTAAAGGCGACAAAACGAACATCGAATCGAATGAAGTCGACCGATGATTCGATGGTTCAGGATGTTGCGGAGATCGCGGCGTTGGCTGAAATTGCGATGCGATCGATGCAGGACAAGAGTAAGCTTTCGAGCGACCGAATCATGACCGATCCGGAATTGCGCAGCCAGTTTGACGCGATTGTCGTGAAGCTGAATCCGAAAGCTGATTTGTACCTGACGCGTAAAGCGGCGTTTCAGTTGCGGAAGACACGTCGGTTACGGCCAGAGTTGATTTCGCGGTTGGCCGACTGGGGCCGCAAGGTTCAGATTCACGTGATCGATGATTTGCGTAAGAGTGTGGAGGCGGTGAAAGCCCATCCTGGTGTTTATATTTTTCGTGATCAGACGGGTTATTTGTATATCGGGCAAACCGAAAATTTACGTAAGCGGATGGCCGAGCATTTAGCAGAGTCTCATAACGTATCGTTGGCGAGGTATTTGAAATCGGCACGGGGTGCGACGGTTGAGCTGCATTCGTTTGATCCAAAATCGCGGGCGAAGGAGGTTCGAGTTCGCCGAGCTTACGAATCGGAGTTGATTCGCAGCCGTAACCCACGTTTCAATGTGCTGCCGTGAACTTAGTCGTTGGTGATGGCGTTAGTTACTTGGTCATTACTAATTTTCCAAGCTTGGTCCGTCTCAGCCGATATAGCTCGCCATTGTTTTCGATCCAGACTTCTTCGCCACATGTTGAGAGCGTGTCGAAGCTGATGATTTTAGGTAGTCGGGGATCATTGTCTTTTTGGGGCACTGGTTGTTCGGGAGGTTCCATCTTGATCGCTACAGCTTTGCAAAGTCTCGTGAATGCCCGTGAATTCAATTCATTGGGGCGCGAGCAAGCGAGAGTCAGATGTGACTAAGAAATTCGCTTACGTGTGGTTGCTGGCTAAAGATGGTTCCGCAAGGCGAAACATCAGCGGCTGGCTGCCGGAGGCGTTGAAGGTGACGGCCTTGAACGACGCCCAAAGTGTAACCACTTTGGGCGGAACGAACAATCCAATGGTTTGACTAACGCTCTGTTCTTTTTGGCTGTTGAGGGGTTGGCTGCTGGGATTGGCCCTACGTTACGAGAGGCTTTGCCTTTTCTGGTTTCCAGGTGGCGAAACACTCGGCAGCCCAGTAGGCAAAAAGAAACCCCTGTAAGTCACTGACTTACAGGGGTAAAAGTGGGCGTTGAGGGACTCGAACCCCCGACCCTCTCGGTGTAAACGAGATGCTCTAGCCAACTGAGCTAAACGCCCTTTTCGGATGAGATTATTGATCTACCGACTGAATTGTCAATCGGCATTGTCACCCAGTTACATTACTTTTTTACGATTCTAATTTTACCATCATTTTGAAAGCGTGGTAAAACTAGGTTTTGGGACCTATTTGGAAGGCGGAGTTTTCGGCTTTACACCATCGATTAGGTCATTTTCGATTAGATCTGCAAACGTCATTTTGCTGATTTTTTCATAGGCTTTCGCAAATTCGACAACCATTACCTCTTTTTCATACGTCTTTTTTTCAGTGCCTGATTTAGCCTTCCAGTCTTTGGTGAGATTGGGTTTGTTCATGACTTTTGTAAATAGCTGGCCATAGGAATTTCTGACGGATTTCTTTGGTCCAGGCACATGGCAGACATTGCAGGTGAGCTTTTTGTTCGGCACTTTTTTTGACAGATACTTCTTGAAGCCCGAATGAGCCTCGACCGGTGATGATACGGAGGCCAGGATTGTCAAAATTAGGCCGGCGACGATATGAGATGGTCGAATCACTTTGAAAGGCTCCTAGATATTGAGTAATTGTTCTTTAACTTTATACCCGACGCTTAACGCCAATGACGCTAAAAATCGCCAAGATAATTTGAGTAGGGGGTTAGCTTGGTTTGGCAGTCGTCTCGGCCACTCTGGTGGCTGAGGTGATGGGGGCGTGGGAGTTCAGGTTTTCAGAGTTGTCGTGCGTAGCTTGAGCTGGCTTGTTGTCGGTATGCAGTTCTGCTTCGATGATTTTGGTGGTTGCCGATAGTTTTTCGATGATCTGGTGATGAGTTAGCTCTTCTTCTCCTGCCCCCACAATTTCGACGCGGCCAAATAGGCGTCCACCTGCGATTAGTGGAATTTGTAAATACCACTCTTGGTTGCCGCCAGATGCGATGTCACGTCTTCGGCGAGTGGCATAGAAAGATTCGTGGATCCACGGCGCGTTGACATCTAGAGTAATCTCCAGCAGGTCGCTATCATTCGCAAAGTCGGCCAACTGTTGCCAAATGTGGTCCCAGTTTCGATTGCCTTGCACGTGTATTGTGCTCTGCTGGATATTGGTCTCCTCGCCTTCAGCGATTGCGTTTTTCATCAACGTTTTCGCAAGGCCGGAGGCTTTGCGGGTTACGAGTTGAAATTCCGCGTTTCCAAAAATTCGATTTCCCAGCATGACGAAGATCACGATTGCAATCGAAACCAACGCGTAGATACTCTGTTCGTTGATCAGGCTTAGCACACCGCCAGTAGCTGTGGTAAGAGAAAACGCCATTACCCAAAGTATACTCGCTTTTGGGCTATAGCCGTGTTTCATTAATGAGTGATGCAAGTGACCGCGGTCAACTTCGAAAATACTTCGGCCGGTAAGTCGTCGGCGGATGATCGCAGCAGCGGTGTCGATAAAGGGAATTGAAAGTAAGGCCATTGGGGCAAAGAAAGCAAAGGCGGACGTTTGTTTGGACATGCTTCGAATAGCCATCGCGCTTAGTACAAAGCCAATTAGCATGCTTCCTGCATCGCCTAGATAAACTTTCGCTGGGGGGAAATTGAATTTCAGAAAGCCAAGCAAGGCTCCAGCAAAGCCAAACAGAATCATTGCGTTGAGAGCTTGCCCAAGAGATACCGACATAACCCCCAGGGACACACTCATCACGATTCCAATCGTACCGGCGATTCCATCTGCGCCATCGAGCAGGTTAACTGAATTTACGGCAGCCAGTACCCAGCCGTATACAAATATTATCGAGAATACATCGAACTTAATTGTAAAGCCCGCGAACGTGACTTGATCAAAGTGGTAGTTAAAAAAGATCAATACTGTCGCGGCTGCGAATTGGCCAAGTAGTTTTGTGCGACCGCGAATTGCGAATCGGTCATCCAGTACTCCGACAGCTAAAATAACGATTGAACCAATAACAAGTCCCAGCAATTCCCATTGATCAGTAGGACGCACGGACACCACTAATTGTTTCAAATCATTGAATAGCAGCGAGTAAACAGGCCGGCTTGAATCCAAAAGCAGTTCTTGGAAATTCAGGGAGAACCATGTCACACTGGTCACCGCAACTAGCGTCGAAAGAAACACCGCAACCCCTCCAATTAATGGAATCGCGCTGGTGTGTAGTTTTCGCTTGTTGTCAGGTAGATCGACGAGACCCACGATGTTGGCGATTTTCGAAAACACTGGCACAGCTAAGAGCGCTATGGACAGCGATACGAAAAAAGCAAGAACGACTGCGATCATGAGGAGCTGTTAAAAAGATGTGGAAAAGTCAGCGGCTGACCGGATGAGTAGTTTATCGGAATCGAGCTTGGTGGCCTATTAGAGCGTTATAATATAGTGCATACATAGCGAATTGTGTTGCTTTATTGTAATCGGAATCACTTCAAATCGTATTGAAACTGGAAACGGTTGGGGCAGCTGGAAGGGTTTTACCGAGGATTGATGTCACAATATGCTGGCTGCTGAGTGAATTAATGAGCCTCGTGGTGGTGAAATTAGCTATCTAGACCGTGGTTTAACGGTCGTTTTCTTCTTGTTCGGATAGCTTTCGTCGTAGTGTTCTAGCATAGTCTCGAAATTTTTCGGGGGTAGGCGACCGGTCGCTAAGCCGGTTCGCGTCTTCAAGTGCTAGTGCATACTTCCCTAGTTCCTCCAACAGGCGGGCGCGTTTGTGAAGGTACTTTAGGTCATGGGGGGCGATAAATAGATAATCGTTGTAAGCGGCAAGTGCTTTTTCGGATTCGTTTTGTTGGTGCCGGATGTCACCCAATAATTTGTCTTGTGTGTAATGACGACGTTGGTCTAAATTTTCCAAAAGGTTTGCCGCACGCTCTAGTGTGTTCCGTTTTTGATTGGCGTCGGTAATTGGGAACTTGGTGACATATTTAAAAAGCATCTCTGGATCGTCTGGGAGCATGGAGTTCCCGATGACGGCGGCGGAGATCGGATCCGTGGATCGATTGGAACGACCCGTTGCTATGCGCATCACTTTATTAAAGTCAGTGGGTTGTAACTCTAGCTGCCGACGAAACTGTTCTGCTGCTAAATGCGGACGGTTTGATTGTAGATAGTAGATGCCAGCAATGTTTCGAAACTTTGGATTTTGAGGTGTGATCTTTAGCGTTCGCAATATGCAACGATCTGCTTCGTCGAGGTCTCCCGTGATCGAGTTTAATTGGGCTATTCGTAAGTGCACCAATGGTTGAAGCGGGGAAATTTTCCGGCTGTATTTCAAATGACGTATTGCGAGCGGTAAGTTTCGTTGGATCCCCAATTGTTGCCTGAATCCTCTTAGCTCGTTCTTAGAATTGGCCTCAAGAAAGTTGACATGCTCTTGCAGTTGTATTAGTCGAGTTGTGTGCCAAAGGCTGTTCGCGGCATTTTCTTGCGCTTGTTCCTTTGTCACACCATTCACGGCGACGATTTGGTCGATGTTGCTGTCGGCAAGCAGGGTTTCGAAAATCTGTAGGCGACAGTTGTGTATGAGTAGTCCGGCGGCGTATTCGAGGCCTTTCGGGGTGGGGCAGTTTTTGACTAACGGCAATAGCTGTTTGAGACGCTCTTTGCTTTGTTCAAGCGTCATGTTTTGTCGTGTTAATTGGGCGAATCTCGGCCTGGAAAGTTGTTGTATGCTGGCTCTTTGGTGTAGCTCGTACGCAATCAAACAGGCCGCTCCAAAGAGCACAAGCATGATCCCGCGAATGACTACACTGGAGACTTGCAGACGCAGCCAAGATGGTTTCTTTAGACGTCCACCCAGTGCTTGCGCATGATAACAGAGGAAGCCAAACATCACCGCCAAACCTAACATGTTGGCAGGGATATAAAAACCAAAATCTAATGCTGACGCGATGGCTTGCGAAGAAATCAAGAACACTCCCATTAACCCAACCCCGATCGAAGTGGTGGATTGGCCGCGATTGAGTAAGAGTTGGGCTGATAGGAAGGCCAAAACCCAAGCGGCTAAGAAAATCACAAACCCTGGCCATCCTGCTTCGACAAGGCTTTGGTAGTACTGGTTTTCAGCGTAATGAAAAACCACTTTTTCCGGGGTTGTGTGGTAGCTTCGATGGACGCCCTGATAAGTTCCAAGACCGGAACCGAGGACGCCAAATTCTTTTGTCGCTGGCCAAGTCGCCTGCCATTGTTGCACTCGCAAGTCGTTGTCGAGTTCGACGGTGTCTACTTGTAGAATGCGTTGCGTTAAACCATTTCCTAGCGTCCAGAATCCAATCATTAGTCCGGCTAGTAGGAGGATCGGAACGAATAAGAACAGTGAGTTTTTTGGTTGGCGAGCCATCCCGTAGGCGATTAGAGAGACCATGCCACCGAACAACATTGCAACCGTTCCGCCTCGCGACAATGAGACAATAATGCCTGTCCCAATCAGAACAATTGTCAACAGGATTGCAATCTTCTTGGCGTTTAGGTCAGCAAAGAAATCCACAACGTGAATAAGCAATTGACGCCAAAACGAGAACTCTCTACCAGCCATTGTTCGCGGAACGCCCTGCTCTCCTCTGGCAAGTAAAATTGGGAGTAGACCGACAGCCGCGGCTAAACAGATCAGCAGGTATCCACAGGCATTGTTGCGATTCACAAAGGGTCCGAAATGATGCCCGCCTAATGCGACTTCATGGAACCAAAACATTTTTCCGTTGGAGGTGAACGTATGAATGATACCAAAAAATGAAATCGCAGCACCGTTGGCTGCCATCGTGGTTAGTAAGATCACAATCTCTTGTTTTGTGCGAAAATATCGCGAGCCTAATAGCAAGGCGGTTAGGGCAATCGTGAGTAAACGTAAGTGATGCCACGTGCCCTCACGGTTAACCGAAATGGAAACGTTCTCTCCAGTAGGTACTCCAGCTAGTTGTTGTTGGATTTCGACTTGGCGCCCCAATAGCGTGGTGGCCGATTCTGGCAATGGAATCAATTGGAACAGTCCCAGCAGGATCCCTAATAACAGCGGGAAGAATAGTACCGGCAGCACTTGTTTGCGTTGCGGATTCATCGAAGTTTCGAACCACCAAAACCCTAATCCAAAAAGCAACGAGATTGCAATCCAACGTTGCGCGTCAAAGTTAACACTGGCAAAAATCCAAGGCGAAATCACTACCGCCAATAGCAAGCAAATTCGACCTGGCCAAGCAAGATAGCCTGAAAGGCCAGAGCTACCTTGGTCGCCATTCCGGTCGCTGCTGCGGCTGGCTGGAGTTGGGCGTTTGCCATCACTAAAGGTCGCTTCGAGAGTCATGCCGCGAGGCGGTTGGTTTTCAGGAGATTTCATAGTCGAGCATCAAAGCTGGGTAGGACGAGTTCACCGCTATTCGTAAGCGTTACTAATAGAATGATTCGAGCCGATTTTGGAAAGTCGAGGTCAATAAAGGCATGCCTGAACACGTTGTTGTTTGATTATGCCCTTAGGTGGTGACAAATTTCGGTAACGGTTTGCTCAAAAGCTGGCATTCCACTGAATTTCATGCCCAAAGATTCAATTTTTTTCGTGTCAATTCGATGTTTGGGGACCTGCTGGGCACCAAGGATTTCCGAAGAGCTTCCTGAAATTTGCTTGGCAATCGTTGCGACATCATGATGAGAATAGAAAGCATCACAGCATGAAAATGCTTGTCCAGTGATCGAATCCGTTGGAGCGTCCAGTAATAATCGAGTCGCTTTCCCCACGTCGGAAACATGAACTACTTTGCTACCGCCTGTCGGATGGATCGTTTTTCCCGCAACTACATCGGCGATTAAGTCGAACCATTTTGAGTGACTTATTGGTGATGATATCCCGTAAACCCCTGACGGGCGTAGCGCACAGATGGGGAATCCACTGCCGTGTCCGAAACTGTGAACGAATTTTTCAATCGCTGCTTTGTGGGCACCGTAGTGCGTTTTCGCCCACAACGGATGTGCTTCGTCCAGCGGTCGGTCGGGCAAAATCTGGTCATGAACGGCGCAGGTGGAAAGATAGACGAAACGTTGCACCTGCTGCTCCATTGCGGCTTCGATTAAACGGATCGAACCCATCAAATTAACTTGAAGGTAGGCCATCAAGTCTTTAGGCGGCTGTTGAAACGACCGGTCCTCACGCCAGAGAGCAGTATGGATAACGGCGTCGCATCCAGCGATTGCTTCGGTTTCTTTGCCATCATCCAATTGCCCCTGGAGCAGTTGGATTTGATCGCCAGACCGGGACTTTAGTTTCATCAATAGGCTGGTTGCTGATGAAGGACGGCACCAAAGCCGAAGTTCGTGGTCGTCATCAAGCAGTTGCTTTACAAGCTCACCGCCAACAAAACCGGTCGCGCCCGTAACAAAGATCTTCATTTAGTCGCCGGAGTAGCTAGAGTAGCCGATCGAATTTGTGTAGAGCGAAATGATCGTTCCGGCAGCTAAGAATCCCCACGGCATCCAGTCCTTAACTGGGTAACTACGTAGGTCTTTGATTCGAGTGCCAGCAATGTTGTTGCTATTGCGAAAGCCGTTAACGTTGGTCGAACTGGAAACTCGATTGACCAATGGCGATTGTTGGGTGTTGGGTAAACGTCCGTTGTAAGCTGAATAGCTTGACGTCTGAAACCTCGACGTACCACCGTAGTAAGATTCAGCAGAAGGTAAAGAGAACCGTTGTTGATTCGCTACCGTAGGCGCTTGCCCATATTGTGATTGCAAGCCGTTCGAGGGGGGATAGGGTTGGCCTGAAGCTTGATCGAATGCGAGATTGGCTTTTTGGGCGACTGCGAAAAGCCTGCTGTTTTTATCGATGCGGAACTCTTCAAAAACGAGGCACTGTAGTCCAAGAAAAATTAGGATGGCGCCAACCGCAAAAAAGAATGAACGCCACATATCAAAGCCTCAGTTACGTGTAAGTGTGTATGAGCATGCGGTCCACCGCTAAATTACCTTGTGGTATATATCGACAATAGCAATAGGAGATACCCTTTATTTTTTCAGTGAGCAGTAAATTCAGAATATTCGAAAATCACGTCGAATTTGGCGCCAAGTAATCGCGTTAGTATTTATACGGTTCTGTGTTTGTTGTTGCTGAAGTGATAGTGTTTAGTAATGGTTACGATGGGAAGGAGTCAGCCTCTTTGAATTGTCGCTTTGAGCTACTCCTTATAATGAGCGCAACATGGTGTTAGAAAATCAGACCACAAAAAAGTCTTACCATGGGCTGATCATCGATGGTGATCCTGAGATGGCTCGAGTCTTAGAAACTGCGTTAAACAATGCTAGTTACGCAACAACTGTCGCCAGTGATGGAAATGAAGGTTTAGCCGTTGCGGAGACTAAATTCCCTGATTTGATTGTGATGGATCTTATGCTGCCTCGTCGCAGCGGTTTTTTGGTCTTAGAACGCTTGATTCAGACCCTAGAGCACCCGATTCCGGTTATCATTGTCACTGGAAATTTGGGTGACAGGCATCGCGCGTACGCGGAAATGCTGGGGGTCGCGGCTTACTTTCACAAGCCTGTCAAACTCCCGCAACTGTTAGAAAAAATCGATGAAATTTTGAATAGAAGCGAAATGAAAAATGAGTGAAATTGCGGATCTTGGTTTTGAAGTACAAGACGTAGTGCCCGGAGAAGGTTGGCACTGTAGTCATTTTTTTTACTCGTTTGACCGCCCAGCAATAGCAAAGCTAAGAATCGAATTGCCATCAGATTTTCAGGCAGCCAAAGAAGAGTTTGTTGCTGTCCTGAGTAGCGATGACCACCATCCCGCGCGTTTCCAGCTGGGAATGACCAGTGGTCATAAAGCCGATTTCTCGCTGATGCTAATGGACCCGGACCCAATCAAGGTCGAAGCCATGCATCAGCGTTTGATGGGATCCACGATCGGGCAACTGATCAATACGACTTGGTCGTACGTTTCGATCTCTGAGATCTCTGAGTACGCATTGTCCGTCGAACAGTATGCAGAACGATTGAAGCGTCAAGGAGAAGACCCAGAGAGTTCAGCGTTTCAAAAGAAGGTTGCCGCATACGGCGGACGCGTTGACAAAATGAACTACCAGCGTCTAACGCCAAACTTCCCCGAATGGCCAGTGTCTTGTTTCTATCCAATGAACAAGTGGCGAGTACCGGGAGCAAATTGGTTTTCACAGGCTGCATCGGAACGTCATCGAATGATGTCGCAACATGCTCGAAGCGGTATCAAGTTCGCGGGTAAAGTCACGCAATTAATCACCGTCGGTATTGGACTGGATGACTGGGAGTGGGGGGTGACTTTGTGGGCAACCAATCCTAAGTACCTAAAAGACATCGTCTACGAAATGAGATTCGACGAAGCTAGCGCGAAATATGCAGAATTCGGCCCGTTTTACACCAGCTATCGCGCTTCGCCACAGCAAGTGTTAGAGGTTTGCCGCGTCTAATGAGATATCGCAGCATTAAAATAATTATAGCACTGTAAGTAACGGCGTCGTGTTCGCCGTGGTTTACTTTCCTAAGTCTCGGGTCTCTTTAGGTCCCAAGTGACTCGCTTTGCGATTTTCTCGTTTGATCGCGTCGTAAACTTCCTGGCGATGCACCGGGATTTCTTGGGGGGCATCGATGCCTAGGCGAACTTTGTCTCCACGAATATCCACGACAGTAATGACTACGTCGTCACCGATCATGATGCTTTCGTCTCGATGTCGCGACAAGACCAGCATGGCTGGCTCCTTTTAGAAACTGAGTTGACTGCCGTAGTACCAGCCGCAGTAGCAAGCCAGTACTTATTAGTTCAGGGCAATCGTTTGCCGCCGTAACTGAATATTATTCTCGACGTCGTAAGTGAACGTTGAATTGAATAATGGAAAACCTATTTCCATGTACAGGCTATCGACAGCATTCTCAGTTGAAGGTTCACGAAATTTGATGACGACGGTTTTTAACGCCCGTACGGCTTGTTCGGCGCGCAAGTGAAACGGCAATCCAAACTACTCGATACAATCGATATCATTTGCCAGTGTCGTTGTGTTCGCAGTAATGCCTTTAGACTTATCTCTCTGAAGCGAACACGCTAAAGCCCTGCTAAAACTGATGTCAGAAACAGTTCAGCTGACGCGACGAACCACTTGGCCGATTAAATGTCACGGTTTCCGTTTATCTAATCATCAAACCTGATGTTGCGCTCGCCCAATAGAAGTGAAAACAAAAGCCAAGACCGTTTAATGGCCAAGCTCTTTTTCGCTGGCAATCGCTTTAACTTGCCTGTCAGTTACGCACTCTTGCGCATCGCCATTGGCAGTGAAGCCAACTCGAACTGAATTGGTTGGGCATCGGCGGTAACGACTTGGCAGCCAATACGCCGGTTCAAATTGATGACCAACGGGGCGCGAAGGTTCATGGTCAACATGCTGTCATCACGGCTAACAACCGATAATACGTATGCTTGGTCAACAGCCGTTAACTGCAGCGAATCCACGTCCGCAGGATCGAGGTGGACTTGGTAATCCGAAACGAAACGACGAGGGGAAACGACCGGCACAGCGATGTCGGCATGCTGCATGCTTTGCAACCAAGCAACCGCAGCATTGTCCGCATCGGCCAGTAAGACCCAATGACGACAATCTTCAAATCCTAATAATCCGTTGCGGAAAAACAGAATGTCATCCGGTTCGATCTCGATCGCGGCGAAGCGGCTAGTGTGGATCTTCATGGGTGACTCTCAGATAAATGTTTTCGATTTTACGGAATGAAGTGAAGGTAAACGGATTAAATTAGAGACGCTAGTGAATGGCGAAATCCGTCATTGTTGGTTCTTATCGACAGACTAAGACCAGCTGCTCCACTAAAATCAGTCCTTTTAATCTAAATTTATCGATCAGGTAATTTGGCAGTTTTGTTAGGGGAAACTCGACAACCAACGTCGGTTTTCGCTAAGATTACCGCTGAAACAGCTGCCATAGCTGAAACTCCTCAACCAATCCCTTGGAAAGCCGCTGAGATGAAATGCCAAAAACGAACTCACGCCGGTCGTTTTTCGAACCTGCCAGCATTCCGTCTGCCATCAAGTGTGCTACCAATATCGGTGCTAGTTGTTTTTTGGGGCCTTTTGTTGGTAGTTCCTGCCGCCAACGCCCAAACAGCCCCGGATACACAATCGCAGGTCCAATTGTTGATCCAACAGCTTGGGCAAACGGACTTCGACCAACGCGAATCCGCCGAGCAACAGTTGATTGAAATGGGCGCACCAGCGGCTGATTTTTTGATAAAGGAGCTAATAAATGACTGTAAACCAGATCTGTGTTCTCGTATCAAACGGATCTTGCATGGTTGCTTAGAGCGATGTGAAAAAGAGGAGGACTTCTTCAAAGTACTAGCGGTATTGCGGATACGATATGAAATCTCCGAACAGCAGATCAGGTCTCTGTTAGTGCGATGGACATTTCAACAGCGTGCGGACATTGTGGCGCAATGGCGTCGACTGGGCGCGGTTGTGTTCGATCCTTTGGAAGGTGGGGCGAATGCGAATCTGCTAGGTAATTTGGAAGGACGGTTTTTAAACGAACTTGCCCAAGCTCGAGGGAACTTAATACAGATTGAGATTCTTCGAAGCAAACAGAAAGCGTCTACGGGTAGAGCGCAATCCAAAGTGAACCGATCCGAGCCAGAAAACCGAACGACTGCTGAACGGCTGAAACTCGTGTTAACAGGATCGGTTGAACAAAACAAAAAGCTCGTAACGAATTTTAAAAGTGGCGCAGATGGTTTTATCAAGAGCTTAGCGACGATGCGTCAGGAGCCAGTAACGGTCACGATTGGAGCCGACTGGCGGGGGGGGGATTCCGTTTTTGATTTTGCGAAATCAAAAGCAGTACTGCCAATCGGTAGTTTTGAGTTGCAGAAGAAAGTCGTTGACGACTCGTTACTACTCGTCTTGAAAGACCATCCAGTCCGTGCCGTGACGCTTTCCGAATGTTCGATTGCGGCGGACATAAAGGAAGCGTTGCCCATGACAGTGAGTACATTGACTGTTAACGGTCCCGCTAACTTACCTGAGACGTTGAAAGTGATTTCGGGGAGCAACTTATCATTGGATCGAATTCGGTTAGTCGAAACTAAATTTGGCAAGCAAGAAGCGTTGGCACTGAAAGATTTGCAAAAGTTAACGAGCCTTGAGCTTACGAAGATTAATATCGGCAAGGATGGATTTGAAGGTCTATTACCGATTCTTCAGCTAAATCGGTTGACGCTCGACCGCTGTAAGTTCCCAACAGCTGAGTTCATTGAATATCGGGCAAAAAAGAAGGGAGAAGTCGTCGTCAACTTTACCGCAAAAGCTTTCTTAGGTGTTAGCAGTAATCAATTTCGGGGGTTGAGGAGAGGCAACTTGGCGCCGCCACAGCAGCCAGAAGACGACTGCATCGTTACCGAAGTTGTACCCGGTGAAGCGGCAGAACGCGCTGGCATGAAACCTGGGGACGAGATTCTTCGTATCGGTGGTCAAAAGCTTGAGACCTTTGACGACTTGCGGATTGTGATCGCACAGTTTGACGTTGGTGAAGAAGTAACGATCCAGATCCTTCGGGACGGTAAAGAGCAGACGCTGACGGCGACATTGGGAGCTCACGCCGATAAACGGTAAGCATTGTCGCCTTTTGCTCCGCAAAAGGCGCGCTGTGTGTTCGTTGTTCGTAGTAATGCCTTTAGGCTTTATCTCTCCGAAGTGAACTGGCTAAACCCCTGCTAAAACTGATACTAGAAACCGTTCGGTTTACTTGATCGATCTCCTGTTCAAATTAATGCCAGACTTGGCGGTCAGTGAGCATTGCAAAGTCTGGTCGAATCTTCTACATTCTCCGGTCCAAGTACCT
>CAZORR010000013.1:2275-34299 GCA_964582115.1 uncultured Pirellulaceae bacterium | reverse complement strand
AATGCTTCCGCCATTGCCGACGTTAACCTGTGTGTTCCCGGAGACACTGCTGCTGCCGCCAATGGTAAAAATCGTTGGCAGGTCGATCACCGTATCAAACGAAGCCGGGTCTGATGGGCCCGGATCAAATACTTGGGCGAATGCTGCATTGGCCAACGCCAATGTGCTACAGGACAGAAACAGGCAAAATCGTGGAGTAAAGCAATGCGAACGAATCATTGGAAGTCTTGGTGGTTAATGGAAAGTAGGGTGTCGAGGTGCTTAAAGTCGATTCACTGAAATTGTTATCAATTGGCTCGTTTTTGAGAAGTGCAACCGGCAACATCAAAATTATTGGCTCATACCATCCACGTATCCTAGCGGATCACGGCTGATGAACTGTCCGAGTTGTGGGCTGTAATATCTGGCTCGGAAGTACAACAGGCCAAGTTCTTCATCGGCCCGTCTGGCTGTGTAAGTATAAGGGTTTGCGAACTCCGTTTCATCGATTTCGTTACCATTTTCATCGAGGATGGTGGTTTCACCGTAAGCGCAACGTTCAACCACATCGCCCTCGCCGTCCGTCAGAGCAACAATGCTGTACTGTTGATGCATGTTGACTCTCAACTTATGGTTTGTTTTTTCACTGTCAAGAAAATTTCAGTCGTTTTATAAATTCGGCGGACTACCGCAAGTCGCAACTTAGACTGACGTTAACGCAGAGCGTGACATTTATTTAAGCAAGAGTGACAACTGGCTGGTTGTGATCTCCACTCCCGCATTCAGTTCTTCCTTGGCTTTACCGTCGGTGGGAAACTGAAACGTGCCTTTCTCAAGTCGCTTGTACCAGATCGCAAATCCATCAGTATCCCAGTACAGAATCTTCAGCTTGTCCCGATTGCGATTGCGAAACACAAACAAGTGATCCGAGAGCGACTCCTGCTCAAGCAGCGCATGGATCATCCCGCTGAGTCCGTCAAATCCGCGTCGCATGCCGGTCCGCTGGGTGGTAGCCTCATCCACTACATATTTCTCTGCAACTCGACAGCTCTCAAGATTGAAAGCAGTACCTGTTCCGCAAAATCAACTTGCAGCACTTGGCTGATTGCTTTCCAGCCTACCGAGGCATTGACCTCAAGCACCCTCGCTTGACCGGTCGTTTTGTCATAAATCAAATCAACCCCCGCAATGCTCGCGCCAACCGCGCGGGCAGACCGAAGCGCTAGTTCGATTTCCGGCTCCGTCAGATCATGGGCAAAACCTTGTCCGCCTTGACTGATATTTGTAATCCAGCCATTCGTTGCCTTGCGACGCATCGCCCAGACTTGTCGATCGATTACCAATAATCGCAAATCGCTTCCGTCGCTCGGTACGAATTCTTGCTGATAAACCACTGCCCCTTGCTGAATCAATCGATCAAAACAATCCTTTGCCTGACCGAGATTCGTTAGCCGCTCGATCCCTCGACCCATGCTGCCAAAAATGGGTTTCACAACCACATTGCCACCCAGCAGTTCAAAATCTAAAACCGCCTGCTGAAACGTCTGGCTGACTCGAGTATCGGGAACGGGCAATCCCTCCGCAGCCAATTTGGCCAAACAAAGGTACTTATCAACCGACGCCTCGATGGTTTTCGGCGAGTTAATCACGACGGTACCGCCGAGCATCAACCGCTGCAAAAGGTCCATCCGAAAAACAATCTGCTCGAGCGTTCCCGCTGGCATCACTCGAACGAAAACCGCATCGACATCCCATTGGACGCCCGACTGAAAGCTGAAACTTGATTGGTTTGATTTCAAACCACCAGCAAGTTGCTCAAACCTGCACGCCCGCAATTCGATGCTTGCCCGCCCTGCCCGTTTTATTTTTTCCGCAGCACGAACCAAATCCTTGAAGTGCCAACTGCTTTCTCCCGCCAAGACGGCACATCGAACCGAGTGAATCGACTGACGGTCATCTGTATCCGCAGTCATGGTCAAATCTCAAAGGACGTTTGCAGGATGTCTATTCGCAAACAGCCTGCTGAAAACGAGTTGCCCGTTCGCAGGTTTTTGATCGTAATTTCAGCCGGCGCAAACAACAGCGGATCAATCGCATAAAAGTCCCGTCCAACTTCATTAAAAACCGAAAGGAACGGCTTTCCAAACTGCGAACAGCTACTCGACGGCGTCGCATCAATGATCACTTCAATATCACGATCCGCAGTATCGACGGTTAACTCAACCTTCGCTCCATACAACATCGCATCGTTGGTCCAGCCCATCGCAGTCAGGTCACTATCGGTTGATGGTGGCAGTGGAGCAGTCCCCTGCCCTGACTGAACAGTAGCGAGATCAAAACCAAGTTCATGCAATTTGTGCATCGCGGTTTCAACACTACGCGAGACAACTTGCATGGTTCCCGGTAAACTAGACGTATTGGCGATACAGACGTAGAGGTTCTCCGTCGCCACACCGGCTTGAACGGCGATATGGCGAACCGCACTTTCGGTTGGCAGTTTACTGGACTCCAAAACAATCACCGCTTGTTCATCGGTTTGCAACAGCCCATATTGCTCAAGCACTGACTCCGTCCCGCGCAATAGCCGTACTGGGCCACTTGCCATTGCGAAATAGCCATCAATCTCCAGCGGCCATCCAGCATACTGGCAGCCAATACAACCAACCAGCGGGCTGACTGTTGATACAGCGACGTGCGGCAAGGCGATTTGTTGCTCCGACGGTTCGACAACGGTCACCTTGGCTGCGCCACCAAAGCAAATTTTGGCCAACAATACACCGCCATCTTTTGTACCTGTCTTGTCGCTGGCAAACTGAACCACGTTTGCACCAGCGATACGGACCAAGGACAACCCCAGTCGCTGCGATTCAGACAAACCGGACTTCAGCATCGCGACAGTGGACGAATTAATGTTTGGCGAAAGTGCGGGGTGCATCAAAAATCGATTTCAATATCGTCTTCTTCATTTTCGACAGGCGGAGCGTCCAACTCCTTCAAACGTTTGTCGATCAGCCGATCAAGTAACGGCTCTATTTTGTCAGCACCAAAGGTATAAGAGTCCGAATTAAACTCTTCGCGATTTTCATGTAACAAAGTAAAAGGTCGATTCACGTCGCGAACCGAAAACACGATCCGACTGCCTTCAACCATATAGCGTCCCGTTTCACCTTCCTTGACGGACCCGCGCCACTCGATCAAATCAACCGAAGCCGTGGAACCGGTCGCATCAACAATTAACCGTGGCCTACGCCCCTCCAACAACGTGTCCATTCTCGCACCGATATCAACTTTATCGGGCAGACCTTCGTTGCCTTTGCGATGAGTAATCAACGTTTGAACATCGAAGCAAAAGCTGGTCGAACCGACCCCACGCGTGGCGTACATGTACCGCAAATCTTGCCAATTGTTTGCCGAATACAGATTGAATTCGTCTTGATTTCCCAACGTAACGAAAGTCCGTTTCTTGCCAGCATCGTGACTGGCCATCCGAAATCGAAGCACTCCGGACTTGTATTGCAAATACATCGAATCCGCAGTTTTTAAAACTCGTTCTAAACGATCCAGCCAAGGCGGTGCCTCATCGCCGTTAACGTCCGCGGAAACCAATTCGATCGGCGCTTGCTTTGGGTCTAACCGAATTCGATCTGCCTGACTCTGTTTCATTCCAGCGTCAATTCGCTGGAACGCCCACGGATTTTCCTTCCGATGGAAATCGATGCGTCCTGAATTAAAAGCGTGCCCAATCAGTTTCATATCAATCGCATGTCAAATATAAATTTGACAAGTTAAAATGCCCTTACGCACGAAGCTAAAAAACGATGTTTTTACCAACGATAGCTGAAAAGCGGTTACGACAACAATCAGCCGATAAACCGGCTAACAGTGTTAGGTTCGGGCGGAAAAAGTTCATTATTATTTGAACCGAGGAAGTGAGGATTCTTATTCTAAACAACTTTCGAACACAAGCAATCGTATCATCTTTAAAGTTCTCGACTGCCCTGTCGGTGACCGTAGTTGGTTCGAGGTCGATTTGGTGGCTTCAATTCTGACCTGCATTTAATATAACATTTGCAAAGTTTACTCTACCAGCCCCAGTATTTCCAACACTGACTTGGTAAGATCGATACTCCTAGAAGCCAAGACGCCTCAACTCGCAGACTAAAAGACTAAACCATGCCGGACTCAATTTCTTGGGATCTCGTCGCTGCCCCCGAAAGCACCGACCATATTAAGCTCGATCGCCAATACGGCCTGTTTATCGACGGTCAATTTGTAGACTCCGAGTCGCAAGAGAAATTTAGCTCGATCAACCCAGCCACCGAAAAGCCGCTTGCCGAACTATCCGAGGCCAGCCAAACGGACGTAGATCGCGCCGTTAAAGCCGCTCGGAAAGCCTATACAAAAACTTGGTCCAAAATGCCTGGCCGAGAACGAGGCAAATATATTTTTCGAATCGCACGACTGATTCAAGAACGTGCTCGTGAGCTGGCTGTCCTGGAAACACTCGACGGCGGCAAACCCATCCGCGAATCTCGTGACATTGATATCCCGCTGGCCGCGGCTCACTTTTTCTATCACGCCGGCTGGGCGGATAAGCTCAACTACGCCTTTCCGAATCGCAATCCAAAACCGTTAGGCGTTGTTGGCCAGGTGATCCCATGGAACTTTCCGTTGCTAATGGCCGCTTGGAAAATCGCACCCGCGCTCGCCGCCGGCAACACCGTCGTGCTCAAACCCGCCGAAACGACTTCGTTGACCGCGATGAAGTTGGCCGAAATTTTCCAGCAAGCCGAACTGCCGCCTGGCGTGGTCAATTTCGTAACTGGCCACGGCGCAGTCGGTGAATCGATCGTCAACCATCAAGGCATCGACAAAGTCGCGTTTACCGGTTCAACCGCAGTCGGCAAACGAATTCAAAAGTCGCTCGCGGGCACCAACAAACGTCTGACGCTGGAACTCGGCGGCAAGGCTGCCAACATCGTCTTTGAAGACGCTACGATCGACCAAGCCATCGAAGGTATCGTCGATGGGATCTACTTCAATCAAGGCCACGTTTGCTGCGCTGGCAGCCGTTTACTGGTCCAAGAGTCGGTCTACGACGAGGTGATTCAAAAACTCAAACATCGCATGAATTCGCTGATCGTTGGCGACCCGTTAGACAAAAACACCGACGTCGGTGCGATCAATTCGTCCAAACAATTGAAGACGATCGAATCTTATATCGAAATCGGCAAACAAGAAGGAGCCGATTTCTACCAGCCAGATTCTAGTTTGCCTCAACAAGGCTATTGGTGTCGACCAAGTTTGTTTACGAAGGTTGCTCAGTCGAATCGAATTGCCCAAGAAGAAATTTTTGGACCCGTTTTAGCGGTGCAAACTTTCCGAACCGTTGGCGAAGTGATTAAGAAAGCTAACAACACGCCGTATGGCTTGAGTGCCGGCGTCTGGACAGATAAAGGATCAAAAATCTTCAACATGACCGCTCAAATGAAAGCCGGTGTCGTCTGGGCGAACTCGTTTAACAAGTTTGACCCGACGTCTCCCTTTGGCGGCTACAAAGAATCGGGACTCGGACGTGAAGGTGGCCTACACGGATTGGCTGCTTATTTAGATATCGGCTAACTTAACTGACACGGATATATCAGTGATCGATCGTCACCACCAAACATAATCCGCTATCTCTACTAAGAGCTTATCCCACAACCTTTTCGAGCGACGCATTTTTCTACTTTGTCGCGAGGTATTGGGATAAGCACTAAATACACTCAACACAATTCAACTGTCTTTTTTCAATATGGCAAAAGCACCTAAATCTTCCGGCCCTCGGCTAGAAATCACGAAGACGTACAAAATGTACATTGGCGGAGCGTTTCCGCGGACCGAATCGGGGCGAGTCTACAGTCCCGAAGTCGCGGGCAAGCCGATTGGCAACGTTTGTTTGGCATCGCGAAAAGACCTACGCAATGCTGTCGTAGCGGCCCGAGCAGCGCAACCGGCCTGGGCCTCACGAACGGCCTACAACCGCAGCCAAATTTTGTACCGTATCGGTGAAATGCTCGAAGGCCGTATCGACCAGTTTTGGAGCGAGCTAAAAGACCAAGGACTTAGCGGCAATCAGGCTCAACAAGAAATCACTCAAGCAATCGATCGTTTGATTTACTTTGCCGGCTGGTGTGACAAATACCAACAAGTGTTTAGCAGCGTCAATCCGGTTGCTTCATCGCACTTTAATTTTTCCGTGTTGGAGCCCAAAGGGGTCGTGTTTATTTTCGCCAGCGAATCCAGTCCGTTGCTTGGTTTGGTTTCATTGATCGCGCCGATCATTGCCGCCGGAAATTCCGTGGTGACTTTGGCCAGCGAATCGATGCCACTGTCAGCGATTACCTTTAGCGAAGTGCTAAACAGCTCGGATGTGCCCGGTGGGGTCGTGAACATGCTGACCGGCAATGCGGAAGAGCTTCACGAACATGCTGCAAGGCACATGGATATCGATGCAATCGCCGTTGACCGCGATGATGCGAAGCTTTTGAAGCAAATTCAATCGTTCGCTTGCGACAATGTAAAGCAAGTAAAAGCGTTCAATGTCGATTGGTTGGATCCCCAAAACGAGAATCCCTACCTGATTTCGGACTTTTGTGAAGTAAAAACGACATGGCACCCGATTGAGCGGATTTCATCTGGCGGGGCGGGCTATTAAACTGTGTCCGCCTGCAAGCTCAAGACTTCGATATTGGTCGAAGTACAGTAACGTTATTTAAAGTTGTGGAGTTCTAGTGATTGTTGCTCGATCTGGATCATTGATGATCCTTGCCGTCGGTTGTTTGCTCATCGGGATGATGACAGCGCCCGTTTCTGCTGGCGACCCAGCAGTAAGATTGCGAAAAAATGCTCCCAACGTGGTAATCGTGATCACGGACGATCAAGGCTACGGCGATTTAAGCTGCCACGGAAATCCCGTTTTAAAAACGCCCAATCTTGATACGTTGCATGCGGAATCAGTCCGGTTGACCGACTATCATGTTTCACCAACTTGTGCACCCACTCGGTCGTCGTTGCAGTCAGGGCACTGGGCAAACCGTACGGGTGTCTGGCATACGATTATGGGACGAAGCATGATACGTGTTGGCGAGCCCACCATCGGCGAAGTATTCTCCAAAGCAGGTTACGCCACGGGCATGTTTGGCAAATGGCACTTAGGGGACAACTATCCTTTCCGCCCCGAAGACCGAGGTTACACACACGTCCTGCGACATGGTGGAGGTGGAGTGGGACAAACCCCAGACTACTGGAACAACGCTTACTTTGATGACACTTATTTTTTGAACGGTAAACCAACCAAGTTCAAAGGATATTGCACCGACGTCTTCTTTGAAAACGCAAAACAGTTCATCACTGAACAAGCCGAAGCCAACCAACCTTTCGTCGCTTATATCTCCACCAACGCTCCTCATGGTCCACTACACGCACCCGAGGAGTCTTCCAAAAAGTACACGGAACAAGGCGCCAGAGTAGCTAACTTTTTTGGCATGATCGACAACATCGACACGAATGTTGGCCAGCTACGAACATTCCTTGCTGAAAAGAACTTAGCTGAAAATACAATTTTTATTTTCACAACCGACAATGGAACCGCCGGTGGTGCAAAGATCCACAATGCTGGCATGAAAGGCAAAAAGGGGAGCCAGTACGACGGCGGACATCGAGTGCCATTCTTTGCCCATTGGCCGGCGGGCAAGCTTAATCGACCGACGGATGTCAAACCGCTCACTCATGCAGTGGACGTACTGCCGACCTTAATCGACCTGTGCAAACTAAAAATCGATTCGAAGATCAACTTCGACGGCAAGAGTATCGCGAGCCTCCTGCAAGGCAAACCGGACCCGGAAATCGACTGGAACAACCGGGTCATGTTTACGGATTCACAGCGAGTGAAAGATCCCGTGATGTGGAAGTCGAGTTCTGTGATGACATCACGTTGGCGATTGATCGACGGCGAAAAACTATTTGACATGGACGTCGACCCAGGGCAAAAACAAGACGTCGCAGCGGCCTACCCTGCTGAAGTCCGCGAACTACGAGCTCACTATCAGACTTGGTGGGAAGAGATTGAACCAAGCTTTTCCGATGCGACTGCCATCATCGTCGGCAACCCAGCCGAAAACCCTGCGAAGCTGACCTGCCACGATTGGGTTTGCAAGGCTCACCCGCCTTGGAATCAGCAAGCAGTTCGAGCAGCAAAAACATCCGCCGAAGGCACCGGATTTTGGAACATCGAAGTCTCACAGGCCGGCAAGTATCGAATCGAACTTTATCGTTGGCCCAAAGAAGCCAACGCCGGTCTTAACGATCCTTTGCCACCGGGCAAACCAGTACCTGGCTTACCAGCCTATCGCATGATGCCGGGGCGGGGTTTTCAGTTTTCGACTGCGTCGCTGTCAGTCGCAGATCTAGAGCTTACAACTAAGTTCGAATCAGATGCCAAGGCGGCCGTTTTTGAAACAGAACTACCTGCCGGGCGGACTCAACTGAAAGCACTGCTGCATGGCAGTAATGACGAAAAAGTTGGAGCGTTTTACGTTTACGTCCAGCGCCTAGAATCCGCCGCTGAGTAGTCGTACTCCCTGGTGATGCTTTGACTCAATTAGCGAAGCATCAGATCCGTCGGCAACACCAACCGAGAATCGCGAATCGGTGCGACTGGATCTCGAGGCCGGTCTTGGTTTTTGTCTGGACTGGCCTTACGAACGTAAGTTGATTTGGCTCGTCGAGCAGCCCGTACAGTTGCATCAATTTGCATTTGTGATGCGTACCAACTGTCGGTTGGATTTGACACCGCTACCGCGGAGGTGCCAGTATCGTACAACGACCGCACTTGCGATGCTGCCTTGGCGGGTGCACGAGGCACGGCGCTGGTGTAAGTTTGCTGTGGTGGCTGAATCGTTGTCGCTGGCTTTGGCAGTTTGGGTTGCTTTGGCAGTACTGGTTGTGAGTTTTTGGCAACCCGGACTGCTGCGTCTTGTTCGCTTCCGTTGCGAACCCAAGCGACCCACGACAGTTGCAAATCTGATAAATCTTCAAAACCGTAAAATTCATCCGTCGCTCGGTTCCAACCGGCAATCCCTGCGCCTTGATCTTCGTACTGCATTCCTCGATCAATGTAGTTTAGGAAATGCTTTCTTCCCTTTTGAAAAATCAAGTACTTAGCCACCGAGTACCCTTGAGCATACAACGGCAAGATATCACTCGGGTACTGCTTCATTGTGTACATTCGATTGAACGGGATGCCGCGTGAGGTCGTGAGGAACTCCAGTAGCATATGGTGGTTCTTGTTTCGCTCAGAAACATGCTCCACCGTCGTACAAGCTCCTTCGTCAGCCCAACGGGGCAACGGACGGCCAAAATGGGTTGCAAAAATTGTGTGCGTGACTTCATGTGGTAGTACGGCGTCGAGAATCCGCTCTGGCGATCCAAAGACTTTCATTTCCCAATCAACCGGAACACCGCGATTGGAACCATTCATCACAAAAGCAAAACTGGTTTCGCCACCAGCATGAGGTTCAATGCTGACTCGGATCGGACATTTCTGCGGCCAATTAGGCAACTCTCGGCCAAGCCATTGTGTGGCCAGTGATTTCCGAAATCCCTCAGCCGCTTGGCTTACTTTAGCTGCCATCAGTCGATCGTTGGCGTAGACGACAAAGTTTGCGGATTCAACCGGCGCTGTATTCTGGAATCGATTCAGCAATCGTTTTCCCAATGGCTGTGCGATGGCAGTGCCTTCGATTGCACAGCCCGCGACTAAACCAAATATGACAGCAGCAACAAAACAACGACGAGGCAAATTCATGCCAAATCCTTCCATGGATGATACGTTTTCCTCTACTAACCGAATGATTGATCAACTCGCAAGAGCACTCAAATCAATGAGTCAGTTTTTTTCGTTCCCAAATCCTTTAGGAACGACATCTGGCGATCCGCAGTGTTCAAACTTCTCATCCAAGAGAATTGTTAACCACAGAACTCGATTGCCAGTCGTTACGACAACTCGCACCGATTGGTTCAGTTGCTGGCGAAAATTTCCCAACAAGAAACTTCCATCCAACTCGCTGGCTCCAATCTACCCCATGCGAATGTCACGACAAATAGCGATTCAAAATTGAATTCAAATCAGTTGCCCTGAATCCCTGACGACAATCCGGCTGGCACTGTATATACCGAGTCAAAATTAATCGGTCGTTTTTTTTGAGTACGAATATTTACAGCAAAAACGTCTGCGATCAGCCGTGAGATTGCAAGCACGCTGGCACGGTGGTTTCGTTGGCAGCATCGCCTTTCAGGCGACATTTCGGATTAAAGACGCAACGAAAAACCACTCTAGCCCATCGCAACGTCGGACATGTCTAGCTTTTCCATGAATTGCTGTTGAATGTCAGTGAACAAATCCAACAACTGCTTCGGAGTTGTCTCGCGTACCGATTCGACGCGGATCGAATAAGCTTCCGCCACGATGGTTGCGGTGGAACCGAGAACTTGAATTTCACACCAAGTTAGGTCTTTGTCGTAATCAACACTGATTCCGTCGGGGTCTTCATCTTCGATCGTATCGACAATTGTTTCTAAATCCAATTCATTTTCGACTTCAACAATCAACGTCGAAAAACGCTTGCCAAACACGTCGTCAAACGGATCGTCCACTAATTTCGCAAAATCACGGATGCCGGTAATCGACCGAGAAAAAACCACGCGGGAAGGCGTTTCAGCATCGATTTGCACTCTAACTTCGTAATCAAAAAACGGCGTGCTCACGATCCCACCACCCTCAAACGGACCGTCTACGGAGATTTCTTTTCGTTTGAGCCCAAACGCTTTCCGCAACGCCGAAAACGTCTCTTGTAAATCATCATCCAAAATTGGCTCAGCAATCTTCGCGATAAATTTTTGATCCGACGGGTTGTCAGACGTCGGTACTCGATAGCCTTTTTGAAAACCAGGCAACTGTTTGATTTGCTCGGTTCGCTGTTCAGTAAAGCTAAGATTTGGGCCGGCCATGAGTGAGTTCGAAATTGAAAAGGGAGCTGAATGTTAGAGTTTTCGTGAGCCGACTAAGCAACGATACGAGTCACAGGGCAAGCGATGGTCAAACGCTCGCCAGACCTTGAATCCGGCGCCACGCACTAATCTGCCCCAAATGAATATTCTCGTGGTTGCACATTAAGTACGGCAATGCGTACGCCGCAGTCGGCATTACCTTTTCCCAACGAGGCATTTTGATTTCGTTATTCAAAACATCGTCACCAACTTGTTTCAGCAATTGAGCAATTCGTTCGTGACCGGCATCAAAGTCCGCCGCCAATTGTTCCTTGGTTGCGTAAATTGACGCGTCGCTTAATGGCTTTGAATCCATGCCAAATTGGTGGCCCTTGGGATCTTCAAAGGTTTCGTTTTTGATGACCGCTTCCATCACTGAAAAGTAGACGTTCAAGTGACTATAAACCCAAGCTGGATGATTGGCAGCCGCCATACCGTCGGGAGCAATCTGAAGCGTCATCTGGGAATCGTCCAAATCTGCAATCAAGTTCGCGCCATAAACTCTGTTTTTATTCCAAGCAAACAAAATTCCATCGACTACTGCCATCGTACTGCCCTACCTTCTTTGTTGTTCCTAAATTTCCGCCGAGTCATTGTCCACCGACGGCGATTTGCCAGTAGCCGGATTGATCACGATTCGAAAACCCTGACACCTGGCGATTCCAGCTACGATTCAATTCAGTTCGATCAGGCGGACTTTTCAACCGCTAAAATATTACCGTGATTGATTGATTGCCGAAAGCAGGCGATGGTTTGTTTTTTGTCGCTGGCAAAGTAAACTGCCAGCGACGGCCAACGCCGAGCGGGCTATAATCGGAGCATCATGCTAAGAAAACTTTGGCAACTAATATTTGGATCGTTCAAAATCTGGTCCGATGCACGCGCCTCTCAAATGGCCGCAGCAACGACCTATTATGCGATGCTCTCGCTGGCTCCAACACTGATGATTTCCATCGCGATCGCCAGTTATATTTTCGATGGCCAGTTAGCAGAAGCGGAAATCCTTACAGCGATCCGAGAATTCACGACGCCCGAAATCGCTCAGACCATCGCTGGCTTGATCAAGCGCGCCAATCTACCTCAGTCAGGAATCGTAGCGGGAACGTTTTCAGTCGGAATTTTCGTATTTGGAGCTTCTGGTGTTTTTTCACAGTTGTTCGACACGTTTAACTCCATTTGGCATGTAGACGGTCGGAAACAGGGCTTTTGGTTTGGCATTCAAAAGCGATGCATTGGAATTTTGATGGTCCTGTTGGTAGGACTTATGTTAATCGGTGCCCTCGTGCTTAATTCGATGCAAGCTTACGCAACTGAATTGCTAGAGGGAAATCCGGTGCTGCTATATTGGCTGAACTATGCCGACCGCGGCGTTTCGTTTTTGCTAATGCCGATTGTGTTTTCATTGTTGTTTTGGTTCATCCCGGCAACCAATCTCCATTTGTCTGACGTCGTGCCTGCTGGTTTTTTAACGGCGATGTTGGTACTAGGCAGCCGATCGTTCATTCAGCTGTACTTGAGGTTCTCGTCCACCAGCGAAGTCTACGGGGCCGCCGGATCGGTAGTTGTCATGCTAATCTGGATTTATATGATCAGCATGGTGTTATTCTACGGCGCTTCTTTCAGCCACGCCTGGTCGCTCACCTTTGGTTCTCGATCTGCGGACAATTTGGCAACCAGCGAAACACAAACACCGCCAACCGGTGACTCGCTCGGCGTTGTACCTGAACGACGGAACGTCAACTCCCCCCCCAAGCTTTCGCGCCGCAAGCCATCATGAACTGGCTTAAAAAACTCAAACAGTGGACGCGATTTCGTCGAAACGATGATGCTTATGCCACCACTCGCGAAAAACTCTGGGAAGGGATCCGAGAAGCCGTTGCCGTACAACTAGAACTGGGCCGTTCAGTATGGCTAGTGGCACACTTTCCAGATACGTTTGTTCAACTACAAGAATTAGTCACCCAATGGGAACTAGAGTATTCGATCGCCCGACAAACCATCTCGTTCGAATCGCTGGCTGGCCAAAACCAATCGCTCACTTCACCAAACCGTGTTCATTTGGTACTGGCAGATTTGGTGCCAACCTACGTCGATCGCACCGGCGAAACTCTGACCGGTCATGTCGCGGCGATGATGGTAGAGCGACATCCGTGGATGCCTCGCGACGCCCACCTGCACGACTACTTCAAAGCACTCAGTGGCACTGGAGTGTCGGTTGAATTGGGGTACTTCATGGCGTTCGACGATCCAGTGGTATCAACCGTGCTCAGCGAAACAACGGTCGAAGTTTTAAATCAACTGGGTATGTCTAGCCATCGTTTAATCAACAGCATGACGCTGAGCCGCCGAATCGAAAGACAATTAAAACGGCAGCAGGTACAGTACCAATGTTGCGTTGACACGGACAACGTGGAGCTTTGGCTGCAAGCAAACAAACTCGATCCGCCCTCGTGATCAATCAATCGTACGGGACTTAAATTCGTTGACGATCGCGATCGTTTCCGCAGCCAATCGGGTAATTTCATCAAAACGCCCTGCGGCAATCAAATCTCCCTTGGCCATCCAACTACCGCCGCACCCGATGACATAAGGCAAGCTCAAATAGTCCAGTAAATTTTTCAAAGAAACACCGCCAGTTGGCATGAACCGCATCTCGTGATACGGCCCATGAAATGCTTTTAACGTTTTCACTCCTCCCATCGCCTCCGCGGGAAAAAACTTGACGATATCCAGTCCGAACTCAAGTGCTTGTTCTAGATCCGTCGGACTGGATATGCCGGGAAAAATCGGCACGTTTTTTTCGATGCACATTGATACGGTTTTCGGATTGAACCCGGGCGCCACAACGAACTTGGCTCCAGCATCGATTACCGCGGCGGCTTGATCGGCATTATGCACCGTACCAGCGCCGACCAGGAAATCATCTCGTTTGGCCAATAATTCAATCGCTGGAAGCCCGGCCTCAGTACGAAGGGTGATTTCAGCGCAAGGGATTCCGCCAGCAGTCAAGGCATCCGCCAAACGTTCGGCATCGTCTAGATTTTGGATAGCAACAACAGGTACGACCTTCAGGGCCTCAATCTGTTTTACAATCTCACTCATATAATAAGTACTTTCTACAACGCCAGTCGGCATGGTTAATGGTTCAGGTAACGCGAGCGGTGGGTGAGAGTATACTTTATCCGCAATTATATGGAATTTGTTTTTTCAAACCTTAACCGTCGCCACCATTCACAGTTAAAGATACAATCATCAAAACAGAGACACTTTAGCACCGGACAAAAGCATATATGATTCCTAATACATCCATCACACCAAACGACCTCACTGAAAACCTGAAACGATTCTGGCAAGTATCAGGTCAGAAGATCGATTTGATCAATCGCGAGTATGACGACAGTCAAGGTTCGCCTGTCTTCACCGTAGCTGGCAAGTACTCGACTCGCGGCTGGACCGAGTGGACACAGGGTTTTCAGTATGGATCAGAAATCCTGCAGTTTGACGCGACGGGTGATGAAACCTACTTAGCGATGGGCAAACGAAATACCGTTGAAAAAATGGCGCCGCATGTCACTCACTTTGGGGTTCATGACCATGGCTTCAACAACGTGAGCACCTACGGGAACCTATTGCGTTTGATGAATGAAGGCCGCATTCCCGAAAACGAGTGGGAACGGAACTTTTATGTGATGGCGTTGCAAGCTTCCAGTGCCGTTCAAGCCAAACGCTGGACAACACTTCCGTCAGGTGGATACATTTACTCTTTCAACGGACCACATTCCTTGTTTGCCGATACGATCCGGTCCTTGCGAGCACTCGCGGTCGGCCATCAACTTGGCCATGGGATCATGGATGAAGGCGATAAAAAAACGAGCCTGCTTGAGCGAATCGTCCAACACGTACAAACCACCGCCGACTGTGCCGTTTACTACGGCGAAGGTCGCGACTTCTACGACACTTGGGGACGAACCGCTCACGAAAGTATTTTCAATTTAAACGATGGCAACTACCGCTGCCCCAATTCCCAACAAGGCTTTTCGCCTTTCACCACTTGGACCCGTGGACTGGCTTGGATCATGGTCGGCGCCGCTGAGCAACTCGAGTTTTTAAAAACCATCGATGACAGCGAGCTTAAACCGTTAGGTGGCCGTGAATTGATCGAAGGGATTTTGCTGAAGATGGCCAAAGCCACTTGTGATTTCTACATTGAAAACACACCCACCGATGGCATACCTTACTGGGACACCGGTGCTTTAAACTCACACAAACTTGGCGACGACGTTTACGAAAAAGAGTCGGACCCGTTCAACGACGCCGAACCAATTGATTCCTCCGCTGCCGCGATCGGCGCCCAAGGTTTACTGCGACTAGGACGGTACCTGGACGAAGCAAAATACACACAAGCCGGATTGACGGTGATGCAAACGCTGATGAGTGACAAATATTTGAGCTTGGACGAATCTCACCATGGTCTAATCTTGCACTCAGTTTACCATCGCCCCAACGGCTGGGACCACATTCCGCCCGGCCAGAAGGTTCCTTGTGGCGAGTCGTGCATGTGGGGTGACTACCACGCCCGCGAAGCAGCGTTGTACATCCAGCGTCTGGCTAACAACGATCCCTACTACAAGTTTTACTTGTAATTGCTGTTTCGGCTTCTTAGTGCCCCTTTGCATCACGTACACAACTAAAACCCATTCGACAGAGAAAACACTGTGAGTAAAAAAGTAGCATTGGTAACTGGCGGTGGCCGTGGCATTGGATTTGGGATCTGCGAAAAGCTAGCCGCCGATGGTTTCAATTTGGTGCTGAGCGGGCGTTCGGAGGCCTCCAAAGTTTCAGACGCTGTTGCGAAGCTTGAAGCGTTGGGCGCGGACGTGCTTTATTGCTCCGGTGATGTTTCCGTAGCAGCGGACCGCTCCGCGATGCTGGCAGAAATCAAAGGCCGCTTTGGGCGACTGGACGTATTGGTCAACAACGCCGGAGTCGCACCCAAAGTCCGATCCGATATTCTCGAGGCCACGGAGGAGAGTTTTGAGTGGATCATGAAAATCAACCTGCAAGGGCCGTACTTCCTCACGCAAGCCTGCGCTAACTGGATGATCGCTCAAAAACAATCCGATGACTCGTTCAACGGTTGCATCATCAACGTGGGCTCGATTTCCGCAACCGTCGTTTCGCCCAACCGAGGAGACTACTGCGTATCCAAGGTGGGCATGGGGATGATGAACCAACTTTTTGCGGCTCGATTGGGAGAGTTTTCGATCCCGTCGTACGAAATCCGGCCGGGCATTATCAAAACGAACATGACCGCAAACGTGACTGAAAAATACGATCACCTGATCCACAACACCGAACTACTAATCGAAAAGCGTTGGGGCCTACCGGAAGACATTGGTAAGTTAGCAGCAGCACTGGCGCGCGGCGACATGCCTTATGCGTCGGGCCAAGTGATTTATGTCGATGGTGGTTTGACGATGAACCGGCTTTAAAGAAGCAAGTAGCGATATGCTATTCGAAAGCATGCCAGATCTCATCAACACCGACTTCAGCGTCTTCGATAATTTTCAGACGCTGTAGATAGCTGACGGTTGTTTTGATCGCGTTTTCTGGGCATTCAAAACCAACATCCCAAGACGTCAACTCAAACCATTGCTTCACTTGCTCCACTCGTAAACGGTATCGTTTTGCGATCATCGACACGGCGTTTGCGTCCTGCATCAAATCCGATGACTGTTGATTGATCACTTTCAGTGCTGCTTGGACGCTACTTGCATTCTTCTGCAAAAACGATTCGTTCACTGCGATCACAAAAGCAGGCCACAGTGTTTTCCGAATTCCAACCCGACGAAACTCTCCGTTGTCGACCAGCGGCTGGGTCGTAAACTGTTCCCACATAAATACATCCGCATCGCCATCGGCCAATGCTTGCCGAGCACCATCGAGATTTTTAACGACCTCGAAACTTAAATCCGTATCCCATTTTCGCTCGGCAGCGTCCACAATCGCCATCAGATGCGATCCCGACCCAAAACGACTGATCGCGTATCGCTTGCCTTGTGTATCGTCGATCGATTGAATTTTAGAATTGGCGGCAACGTGAATGCCCCAAATCAATGGGGATTGGACATAAACCTTAACCAGTTTTGTCTGTCGGCGTTTGACCAGATCAGCAATCGCGCCTTCGGTAAGCAGCACCGCCATATCAACTTCTTGTTCGGCCAAAGCCTGAGTCATCGCACCGGTACCGCCTGGATAGTCGCGATAAGTTAAGTCGACGCCAGCTTCTGCAAATGCACTTTGCTCGACTCCAAGATGCCAAGGCAAATTGAAGTGCTCCGGAACACCAGCGACAACAATGGATGAGTTTGGCACGGCTTTGACTCTCAGATCGACTTGATGCTCTGACGACCACGACTCAGGTCAATGGTAGAACTGGCTACTTAAGATTTGGCAGATCGGCTGCGTTTACAAATTTTGTTTTTTGTAAAGCACGGTTGGCTTTGACGGTGTTGTCGGCGACTGCAACCCAGCGTTCTGGACCACCTCGCATGTAACCTTGCGAACCGATTACGCTCCCGTCGGCGTTCAAGATTAGCACCGTCGGATAACTTTCGATTTCGTAGCGATTACGAAGCTGGTTGTTTTGCTTTTTGATCCAATCAGGCTGCTTATTGGGCCTTGGGAAATCGAGCTCCAGTAAGACGACGTTTTCAGCCGCCCAAGCACTGAACTCAGGCGTGTCAAAAACTTCCTTTTTGAGTTTTACACAATAGCCACACCAATTGCTGCCAGTGAAGTCTGCCAAAATCGGCTTGCCTGTTTCAGTGGCAATCATAACCGCTTCATCGTATGAATTGAGCCACCGTACTTTTTGTTTTTTTCTGTCTTGGCTGACATAACTCGCCAGAGCAACTTCCGACGACCTGCCTTTGGTAGCACTGCCACCGGCACTTCCTGTCTGCGCATCCGGTATGCCATCTTTGTTGGCCGAACCGGTCGTAGTTGACCGTTTGGCAAACAGGTTTGCTGGCGAGCCAGAGGTTCCCGCGCCCTTACAACCGATAATTCCGAGCGAAACGGCAAATAGTGATGAAACTAAAACGAATCTATTTAGACAAATTTTCATGGAAAACTCACGTGAAATCAGTAGTTTTCGCGACGGTACAGATGTAGTGATCTTTTTCCTAGAGCAATCCGGCCACTTTATTGTCGCTGGCACTGTCATAAGCTGTAAGCCAAAGAAAAGAATCTGGTATTCGATGGGATATCTGACTATAATTCCGACTACTTCGCTTTTTGTGTGACACTCGCTTTTTGTGTGACACAATTATTACAACCTAACTCTTTGCCACTCACAGCTTTGACCAGAACGTACTAACCTAGATCAAGATTAGATTTTCTTGTTTCCAGCGGTCTTCCCTCCCTTGAGACACTTCAAATTGCCAGACCAATCTACCCACCAAAATCTACCCGATCCGCACTCAGATCCAGTTTTAGCATCACGAGATGCTCCGACTCTGGTAGCTTCCGAGTCCGGCTCAACTGAACTATCGAGTGTGTTCGTTACTGGAAGTGACCTCGCGGAACAAGAACGTGCGGCGAGGCGTAAACGACATGTTCGCTTGTTTTGCTTTTCTTGCAATCGCTTCGAAGGCCACTCAGTCGCTGCGAAAAGCAGAATCGTCTACTCGTTCTTAGTTGGTTTTACGTTCGGGCTGTATTACTATCTTGGGCGATTTTCTTGCCATTGTTGCGGTTCAGTACGTCTGGCTCGCAGTAACTGGCTAAACCCACGATTCTGGTACCGCACTTTTTGGCTTGGCAGTGTAGGAAAATCGAGGAAAACCAGTTCAAAAACAAAACCCCGATCACGCGGGCAAGGCTAGTTCGAATTAATGAAGCAACTCCTTTGGCTTAAAGCTCGCGTCGTTTTCTACCCTACCTTGCTTTGGAACATGCTGCTCGGCCGCTGTCTTAAAGTTCGCAACTGGCACGACCACATTGCCCCGCACGTCATTGTCGGCGCGTTCCCTTTTCGAAGGGATGTTGAGGGGCTTGCTAAAGCTGGAGTCCAAGCGGTTGTTAACACTTGTGAAGAATACAGCGGGCCGACGACTGAGTACGGTAAATACGGGATCGAGCAATTCTATATGCCAACGATCGATTTTACGCACCCGGCTTACGACGACATTTGCCGAGCGGTCGACTTTATCGAAGAAAATGTCGATGACAAAAAAACAGTCTACATCCACTGTAAAGCCGGTCGCGGGCGCAGCGCGACAGTCGCGATCTGCTGGCTGATGAAGCACTTTGGGCTTACCGCGGACGAGGCTCAATTTGTAATGCTTGAAAAACGTCCGCATGTTAACGCAAAGTTGACCGAGCGACCGGTGGTTCGACAGTATGAATCTTCGCTAAACCATTAGCAAACACGCCACTCCATACGCCCTGACCCTTCGGATATTTCCATGCTAGGCAGACTAATACTGCTGTTTATCCTACTACCGCTGGCGGACCTATGGCTGTTGTTGGTACTTTCGAATCGTACCAGTTGGCAATTTTCAGTCCTACTAGTAATTATCTCCGGTTTGATCGGTGCTTACTTGGCTCGGCGGTCGTCAAAGGCTGTTTGGAGCAAGATTCAGAGCAAACTTGGTCGCGGTGAGTTTTCAACGGAGCTATTATCCGATGGAGCGATGATATTCTTTGCTGCTGGTTTATTGCTAACCCCTGGGTTTATTACCGATGCAATTGGACTGTCGATTTTGATTCCGCCAATTCGCAACTGGTACAAAACCGTGGTTGCAAGATGGTTCAAGCTTCAAACCAACTTCCAAATTGTGATGCCGCAAATGGAACCCAACCAAGAACCGCCACTGGACGAAAACACCGTCGAAGGAAAAGTCGCCGACTCGGATCAAGCTAACGCAGACTAAACCTAGCAACTGCCAAAATGCCTCGCGATCCTGTCCTAATCGACCCATTGATACATTGTCAAATCTTCAAGGCCACGGATGAAGACCTGGTTGCCCTGTAACGCCAAGTGAGCCCAAGTATCCGACCCGACTTTTCGTTTGTCCAACAACTCAAACGATTCAGGGTTTGCCTTTAGAAGCATCAGCGTTCCATTTTGATCCAAGGCGAGGATCTTGTCACCGATGGAGACAAGACTCGCATACTTACCAAACTTGGTTGTCTTCCATTTTTCGACGCCGTTTTTAAGATCGTAGCAGGCGAAACGCTGATTTCTTAGATGTGTGTAAGCGTGCCCATCAACCACCACGGGCGTCGACATGTACCCTTGCGCTGGCAACATCCAGCGTTGCTGCAAATCAAAACCGCTATCGGTCCCGACTAACTCAAACAATTTCGTTGTTCCGCCATAACTGCTAACAAAAATCGAATCTCCGTCGATCGTTGGAGTGATGATATTCATGCCTCGAAAAGCTTCAATTTTTTGACGCCACAAAATCCCCCCATCTTCAATCTTAACGCCCATCAATTCGTTACGGGTTTGCACAACCAATTGTCGCTGGCCAGCAAGTGTTGCAATCATCGGTGAAGAAAACGCACTATTCATTCCACCGTCATTGGCGCCGGTTTTCCAGATCACATCCCCGTTCAGCTTGTTAAGTTTAAAGATGGCTTGCCCCGCTTGAACATAAACCGCATCACCATCGACCAACGGCGAACTTACAAAACCGAACGCAGGCACCTTGGATTTCATGGCCTTAGGGAAGTCCAACTCCCAGACAATGCCACCATTTTCCGCCTTCAAGCAAACCAACTTGTCTTTCATTCCAGCAACATACAATCGTCCATCGTCGTAAGCTGGCGTGGCGCGAATCCAATCGCCGTTAGCTTTCGCAAAGAAGGGCACCGACATTGCGCCTTCCCATTGTTGCTGCCAAAGCTTTTTTCCGGTGTTACGATCGTGAGCCGTCACGGCTTCGAATTTTCGTTGAATCGTTTGAGTTGTGAACACTTGCTCCCCAACCACTAAAGGACCAGAGTAGCTTGGCTCCAAGGGTATCGACCACACCTTTCGCAATTGCTGATCGCCCAGCTTGTCGGGCAGTGCCAACCCAGACAACTTTCCGTCGCGTTTCGGGCCTCGCCACTGACTCCAGTCACTCAGCTTGGAACTTGGTTTCTGAGCAGCTTCTGATTTCGGTACGACGGCTTGCGTCTGCCCATCAATCGATCCACCAACCATGAATATCATGGCCAGCAAAACAATCCCATTTGGAAAAACAAGCTTGTGCGATGGTTGCATCGAATCGACTCCGAATAGAAAAGTAGCGAAACAACGGAAATCTCGGTCCGGCCCTCACACCAACCAACAACGATAAATCGGTTTAAAACGATAATAGGTTCAGTAGGTGCTGATTTGGAAGGAGTCCTGGGTAATCGAGACCGTAAAAATCTAAATGGTATCAACTAATTTAGCAGTAACTATACTACGGACCATCCCCCTCAACTCTAGGCTTTTGCTTGCAAGCAGTGGCCTTTTTGCAATTGCATCAACTTCCTGTTCGCAACAACATCGCTTGACTGCTCCAAACACCAATCTTCCTGCTAACGAGAATGCTCCGCCGGTTCATAATGCTGACCCGCTACAGGCAGAGGGACCGGTTCGTCAATTACTAGCGATGCTTCCAATAACTGCCCTCTGGGCGTTGGTGGCCCAAGGCATCTTGAGTGTCTCACGACTGCTGGCTTCAATGACAGTCGGCGGGCGTTTTTCTCCCGCTTCGGAACTTGGCACCGACAAAAACGAGCAACTCGGTTATTACCTGATCGGATTTTCCACGTTGATGCTGGCTGTCGCATTGTTCGAAGCTTTCATTACTACGCCGCTAACGGTTTTTATCCAAAAACAATCAGCCGCTAACAGGCCAAGATTTTCAGCACACATGTTGCTTGCTGGATTGCTTTTAATTGGATTAATTGTCGGCCTTTCAAGCTCGCTAATTCTTATACAATTTCAGACTGAATACCTAAATTCCGGCCTTGCCATGGCGCTACTGGCGACAGCATGTTTGGCGCCGTTTCAGCTGCTGCGTGAATTTAGCCGGCGCTGGCTACTCGCGAACCTTCAAGCCAAAGAAAGTGCGATTTTAGAAGTTGCATTTGCAGTATTGTTCTTTATTGGTGTTTGCATTTTGCTGGCAACCGATCAAGTAACAGCGGTCACGTTGTTTTCCGTATTAGCGATTGTCAACGTGATTGGGATTGTCGGATGGTGGAAGTTCTTTAGCAAGCAATTTGATTTTTCGCGTCAACAAAACGCGCCGTTACTAAAAACGCAAATTTCAGCAAACCTCACCTATGGTCGCTGGGTTGCGGGCGAAAATGTTTGCGGCGTATTGACGATGTACTTTTGCAACTGGTTTCTCGCCTATCGACTGGGGGAAGAAACCACAGGCGTTTTTGGAGCGTGCTTCCATGTCGTCATGCTGGCGAATCCATTTTTATTGGGAATCGCCAGCATCCTCGCCCCCCGCGCGGCAGCCGCGTTTAGCGAGCAAGGTTACCCGGGGATGCTGAAAGTACTCATCAAATTCGGCATCGTGCTATTTGTGGTGATGTCACTGACATCATTGCTACTCTGGTTTGCAGGCGATCAGCTCACTACACTCATGTTCCCAGCGACAAAAGCCTACTTCGAAGAAAATCTGCTCGGCCTAAATCAGGTTACAGCCGCTCTGGGTGTGGCGTTGCCCATGATGGGGCTAAGCTACCTTGCGTCCTGCGGGTTAATGGCCGCCCACCGGCCACGAGATAACTTTTACTCGGCGATTGTCGGTGCAGTCGTTTTGGTTGTATCAAACCTTTGCTTCCCTGAAACCACATTGATGACTGCGGCGATTAGCTTTATCTTATCTTTCTGTGCGGCGACAATATGTAGACTGTACTTCCTAGGAAACGCGTTTTTAAATAACGCTCAACCTAACTAAGGACTTCGATCTACCACCGCCCAACTAATCCCCACCTTCTTAACGACCTTATTCCCTTTAACCTAATTGAAAAAAATCCATGGACGCTCCAATTGCTGTTGTTTTGGCTGCCGGAAAAGGCACTCGCATGAAATCGGATTTACCGAAAGTCCTTTGTGAAGCCAATGGACGACCACTCGTTGGCTACGTGATCGATGCTCTCCGGTCCGCAGGAGTCGAAGGACTGATTGCCGTAGTTGGCTACCAAGCTGAACTGGTCCAAGAAAAGCTTTCGAGCGTTGGCAATATTCAATTTGCGTTACAATCCGAACAGCTGGGCACAGGGCATGCTGTCATGATGTGCCGCGAACAACTCGCCAATCACCAAGGCCCTGTCGTGGTTGTTGCTGGCGATTCCCCGATGATGCAAGCCGACTCAATCAAAGCGTTGCTCGACGAGTTCAAGTCATCCAGCCCAGCTTGTATTTTGGGAACCCTCCTGCACGACGATCCGACTGGATTGGGGCGAATTGTCCGCGATACCGATGGCAAGTTTACCGGAATTGTTGAACACAAAGACGCTTCGGAAGACCAACTGAAAATCAACGAAGTAAACATGAGCACTTACGTTTTTGATTGCCAAAAAATGCTGGCCGCATTAGACAGCCTAGACAACAAAAACAACCAAAACGAATATTACATTACCGATTTGCCAGCGATCATGCTGAAGGACAACGAAGACGTCCGAGCATTGCCGGTATTGAAGCCGATTGAAGCGTTAAGCGTCAATACGGTCGAACAACTAAAGGACGTCGAAGCTGCGATGAATGCCAGTTAATCGACGCTAAAACAACCGGTCGATCCACCAAAAGAGTAACGCTACGTTTTGATCGGTTTCTGAAACAACTGGTAGGTCCGTGTTTTCAGCAACGGCAACGCTCGTGCGATCGCGCGGATCGACTTTTTGTTTTCCGAATCGACCCAAGAAAACTCCCACTCATCAAACGCTTTGAATTTTTCGACCAGCCGCGCAATCAACAACATTGCGATACCCTTGGTGCGAAATTCTTGATCGACCCCCAACGCAATCACTCGCGTCCGAGGACACTTTTTTAGCAATCCAGGGAGCTGTAGCATTCGCAATATATCCCACTTGCCTTTCGTATTGCGTAACGCCCAATTGACGTCCGGGATGTTGACAATGTAGCCAACCAAGCGGTCTTCCCAATACGCCACGTGGATCATGTCGTAGCGGATCACGCGACGTAAGTTTTTGATCATGAAAGCGAGTTCGGCATCCGTTAACGGAACGAATCCCCAGCCTTCAGAACGCACTTGATTACCTAGCTCGTTAATGTCGCGCATCGTTTTTTCAAACGTCGCCGCTTCGACGCTGCGAAAAGACAACTGCGGAAAACGATCAAAAATCCGGTCTCTCGATTTAAACAACCGAGCCCACTGTTCTTCGGGGGGATTATTCGAGTAAAAATTATAGCAGTGGAACTCTCGCACCGGATCGAAACCGCAGTCGATCAACTGCTGCCGGTATCGAGCGAAATTGTAAGCCGTCATGATCATCGGCGATTCTTCCTGGCCATCGACCAATACGCCAAACTCGGCCTTCATCGATGGATCCATCGGGCCTTGAATTTGGTCGCAACCGCGTTCGGCCAGCCATCCTTCGGCGGCAGCAAGCAGAGCGTCAACGACAGCTTGGTCATCGACGGATTCAAAAAAACCGAAACAGCCAATTCGATTCTGATTGTGTTCTTGCTGCATGCGATCGATGATCGCCACGATCCTGCCAACGGGTCGGTTGTCGATATACGCCACGAACATTTCGCGAGTAGCGTGCTGGTAGAAAGGATGCTTGTCGACATCCAATTGCAGTCGAGCCATCGAGTCCAACGGATGCACGACTGCTGGATTATCTTTGTAGAGTATTTGCCGCATCGCAAAAAAGTCGTTTCGATGCTGGCGAGTAGAAACGGGAATGATTTGGATGGGTGACATGAATTCCGCTTGCGTAAAGCCGCCGATTGAATCGCGGATTTTAATTGTAACAGATTCCCAATAGCGCATAGTAAAAGCGAGCGTTCAAACGAACAGACTCGCTTCGAAAATCCTGAAGTTTGGCGACTCCAGCTACTATTCTATGCAACATGGCCTGACCACCAGGCCATATTATTCCGACACGTGAGCGACTGCTTTATGAGCCACCGCTTGGTTGCCTTCCAACAGTGGAAGGTAATTCGAAACATCGACGATCGCGTCGACCAAACGTTGCATCTGGGCCGGCGTGTGCAGTGCACTGGCGGTCATGCGGACAATCGAAATCCCGTAAGGCACCGCAGGGTACATTACCGGATTGACGATGATATTATGTTTATCCATCAGCATACGAACGACGGGCAGCGCCAACGCACCTTTGGTGAAGATCGAAGTCACTGCACCCTCCGGATTACCGATGTCAAACCCGCCTTCTCTCAGGCCCGTTCGCAACACTTCGATGTTTTCCCAAAGTTGCTTTCGCCGTTCTGGCATCGCCTGCATCAACTCTAGCGTCTTGATCGTCGCCGCGGTAATCGGACTTGGCAATGCCTTTGTCAGTACAAAACTGGGCGAGTTAAACTTAACGAAGTCCAAAACCTTTTGTGGCCCACATAGGTACCCACCAAAGGTACCAAATGATTTCGCAAACGTACCACCGTGCAAATCAATTTCGTCCTCCACGCCAAACAGCTCCGGCGTGCCGCGACCATTTTCACCCATCACGCCGGTACCATGAGCATCATCGACGAACAACTTAGCGCCGTACTTGTTTTTAAGTTCGACCAATTCTGGCAAAGGTGCTAAGTCACCCGTCATTCCGTAGACACCATCGACCGCAATCAACTTGGGTTGATCGATTGGACAGGCTCGCAGTTGGTCTTCCAGTTCATCCAAGTCGTTGTGCTTGAACCACGACGCTTCACCTTTGCACAGTTTGGCGCCATCGGAAACACAACCATGAGCGTACTCATCCACGAACACACGCTCGTTACGACCAACCATGCAGGCGATCGTTCCAGACATCGCTCCGAGGCCCAGATTAAACACCAAGCAGCCTTCGGTCCTACGGAATTCGGCCAGCTTCTGTTCTAGTTCCAGATGCAGTTTGGTGTTTCCGGTTAACGGTCGAGCCCCGAGTGGTGTCCCGACGCCATGTTCGGCGGTAACATCAGCTGCGATTTTTCTCACTTCGGGATGGGTTGCCAAGCCGAGGTAATCGTTGGTTGCGATCTGCAAATAAGTCTTGCCATCCATCTCGATTTCAGGCAGACAATTGGTGATCGGAAATTTGCGAAAGAACACACTTTCGTCGTAATGTTCACCAGAAAGCTTTTTTACTCTTCGCCAAAAAGCATCACACTTATCAAAAATATCGGGCATCGGTTGGCTAACTTTAGTTGGGCGGGCTTATCTTTGTCAAATTTTGCAACGTGCATCTTAGCCAGCAACTATTTTTTTACAACGAACCAAACCCCTCGCAGAAAATTGCTGCTCGCAGCAAGCCTTTGAAAGTTAAAAAAACGGTTGGCCTAAGTTCTAGTTTTGCATTTTTAAACTTAGAATCTCGGCATTCGTGGCCAAGCTAGAAATGTTAAAGGGTGTCGTATCAACTTCACACCCACCAACAATTCAAACCTAATGGTAAAACGCCGGAATTCTAGAAAATCCAGCTACATGTACCATGCGAAGGCCAGGCTAAGCCATTTTGCCGCAGGCAAAACGCTCATCCCACTTAGAATTTTCGGCGAAATTAATGAGCAGCCGGAATGGCTACTCGTGCCTTCTTATCGTCTCAACCGGTTCATCCGGTTCAACTGCAGCTCTTAAATTTTGGTCGATTTTCGATTTTCGTTTCAATCGGAATAAAATCCCGACTGGCCCTGCCAACATTGCTGGCAGCAAAATCAGGTCTCCTGGCAAGGCAGTCATCAACATGATCATCAGCAAGGCCGCAAACTTAGCCGTTGGCATGAACACACCAAACAAAAACGGAGTCACGCCGAGACCACAGATCAACGACGTATCGATCATCGCTTTTGCACAATGCTCAAACGCATGCCGAATCGATGCAAAACGAGAAAGCCCTTCGACAGTGCCTCGGCGGTACCAAGTCAAAAAATGCAACGTGTCGTCGACTGCGATTCCAAGCGCAACACTCGCCGTCATTACAGAGCCGATTTCGACCGAGAAGTTTAACCATCCCATCGCTCCAAAAACAACCAACGGTGGAAAGACGTTGGGGACCATGGCAACGATGCCAGCCTGTACGCTTCGTAGCACCAATATCATGATCAACGTAATGATTAAAAACGCAGTCAAAAAACTAACCATCAAATCTCGTAAGATTTGATGCTGAGCTTTATAGACCAACGGAATTCCACCGGTCAACGACGCGCTCATTCCGTCAACATCTAAGTGCTCAAGTTGCTCGTTTACGTTCAGCGTCACGGTTTCCAGAAATTTACCGTAGTCAATATCATTCAACGCCGCCACTCGCAAGCTAATCCGCCAATAGTTCGCTCCCTCAATGACTTGCACGAGCTTCGCATCAACGAGCGAGCCAAAACTCTCTTGCCACAAATCGATCTTGGCTTGACGGTTGACTCGGCCCATCACCGTGCGTCCCGATGGAACACGAGGTTCAAAAGTCGCAGCCGACAGCGTCGCATTGACGGCAGTCGATTGCTTCACGGTCCGCTCAATTGATTGCACAATCTGCATTTGCTGCCAACGAGACAGTTCAACCGTCGGGTCAAACTTGACTTCGACTTCCATTGGCACCAGTGGCCCAAGTTTGTCTTCGAGCCAACGATAGTCAGCAATAATTTTAGTTCGGCTTGCAAATCGATTTTGTAATTTTACCGAAGCCTTCAGCTTAAACGTACCAAGTGCAAGTATAACGACCCCGATTAAGACCGGTATGACAACGATGCCATGCTGTCGACAGACCCAGTTCAGCAATGACGACGTGGACCGACTAACGCCCGTGGTCCGCTCTCGCTTGTCCATGGAACCATCACCAGAAAATCGCTTGCTGATCCGGCCTCGCAACAGATACAACGTCGCGGGCAACACAAACAACAAAATCAACGTACTGGCCATGATGCCACAAGCAGAATAGAAACCAAACGCTTGAATTGGCTTGACCGAACTTGTGCCCAACGACAACAGTCCCACCGCAGTTGTGATCGAGGAAAGCAAAACCGGATACATTCCGTCAGCCATCGCTTGATCGGCCGACCTGAGGCCGTAGCCAAGCGTCGATGCTTTGCGGTAGTAGTTAACGATGTGAACACAACCAGAGACTCCTAAAATGAAGGTCAACGTTGGCAACATGATCAACGTTAAATTCATTTTTCCGCCGGTCCAATAAAGGATCGACAAACTGATTGCAGAACAGAGTCCCGAAAATAAGATCACCAGAATGGTCAGCGGCAGGTCGCGCATGCGAAACCAAGTAAGCCCGGTTACCAGAATGACGGATATCCACAAAAAGGTATTGAGCGACTTTTTGCTTTCAGCTTCTAACGTTGCGCCATCTGCCGTTGGCCCACCAACTTTCAAATCTGCCGGCAACACGCCAACGGATTGCTCAGCAAGTTCGTAGGCTTTGACAAGCGACAACTTTTGATAGTCAGGAATCTCAGACGATGGATAAGCCAACAGACAAGTCGTTTCTTTGTCTGGCCCGACCATGAGACCCATGACGCGTTTTTTCGCGACTGCCGATCCAACCCCTGCACTCTGAATGGTGGCAATTAAGTCAGGGCCGGTAAGCACACGAGCGAACAACTTCGTTTCGACTTCGGTGACACCGTCAGCAGTTTCAACTTTGGCCGGAACCGTGGCATTTTCAAATGCTTCCTTGAGAGTCCGCACTTGGGGGTTGTTGATCGTACAACCTTCCCAACTAACCACAATCATCTCGTCGCCACCAAAGCGTTCAAGAAAACTGTCGTATGCCTTGGACTCTTCAAAACCGTCCGGCAGCCACTGCCGAATATCAGATTTGTATACCTTTAGAGCTCGAACCGTCCCAGTCAGTATCACCGGCAGAAGAAACAGCGCGATACACAGAATGAACGTGGACCATTTTTCCAAAAATGTCTTTTGACCATCCGAATTGATCGCGATCGGAGTCGGCGCCGAACGAAATGCACGCCGAACCGTAGCGAACAAACCACTGTCATTGGGGTGTGCAGGACCAGACGAAGCGGTTTTTCCAACTGACTGTCTTTGCTGCGAGTTAGAATGTTGATCGCCTGAACTCATTACGTCTTTCAAATTTCAACCGGCTGAGCCAGTTTCGCTCAGCTGACAACAGACTAAAAAAAATGCCGTACGTCAATGATTGACGGACGGCATTTCGGTTTGCAATGTTATTTGTTCGGTGGCAATCAGTCGAAAAATCTAGGTTTAGTGATTAGGCAGTTTAAATTGAGTTACCTAAATTACTTAACCACCCCGACCATGCCTTCGTTTCGCCTAGCAGAGCGTACTGTTTTTAATAATGGGTACTTGCACTGCCATAGTCAAGATTACCAACCTGGTGAAAGTGGTTGTGGTCAATGTATAGCACTTCGACAGACTCTTCATCGTGCAATGTGTGTGGTACCGGCCAGCTGACGATTTTCTTCTCGCTGAAGTAGACCGTGCACTTGTAATGAGCGTGGTGCAGCTGAGCAGGACCGATCAGTGGAATCACGCGAGGTGGATCGACGTAGTCAGCGATTTTCTCTTTCACGATGACAACATTGTTCCGTTGTGTCTCGTTTAACCCTGGAATTCCGCCTTGAACAGGTCGAGCACGCTCGAGAGCTCGCCAGACTTCATCGTCCGACGGAGGATCAAGTGCTTTGACTGGACCGCCCGCAGTAATTGGACCCAAGATCGGAACACGTGCATAACGCTCGTGAACATGGAACTTATCTTCCAATTTCTTGGAAAGCAGCGGCGAAACTGGGATTGGAATGCTCAACAGACCCAAAGAAGGACCTGAATTGACAAAACATCCCGAACTTAAAACTGCCAACATGGCCAGCATTAGCGATAGGGTGACAGTTAACTTTTTGGCGAACATTGCGAATTCCTTTGAGGTGTAACACTCTTATGCTTGGTTATCGTGTTAAACCTTGCGGGACTTGCGGGTTTTCCGGACTATTCCGAAAAGAACAACAACTTGCTAGCAAATCAAAGCTTACTTTGGCTCAAACCAAGCGTTCGGACAGTAACAAAATCGCTCTACCCAAAGTAAAACCTGCATGCATATGACTAACACCTGGAAAGTCACAGAACTCAATGGCTCACGCCCGCTTGTAATCTGTTTTTACAAGCCGCTCATTCTCAAAAAAAAAGATCCCTCAACAACACTAGGCTGTGCAGGGATCTCTTAAACTTACATCTTTGATTCGTGATGGCAAACCACTCACGATACAAATGACTTACACGGAGCGTTTTACTTATCGTGGAAGTCAAGCATCCAGAAGCCGTCATCCCATTCCAAGGTGACTTTACGCCAACCTAGTGGAACTTGAGGGTATGGATAAAATGGCCCAATGTATGGCCATGCCGAAGGTGAGTACTGCTGAGGGTACGACACATTTCCGAAATTTGGGTGAGCTGCGTAGCTTGGCCAGGCGTAGCCTGGTAATGAAGGTGATTCATTGCCCAGCGGCTGTCCACCGTAACCACTTGGAACTGGTGCGTTGTACCCGCCACCAACTTCCACTGGAGCACCAGCGTATCCGCAATCAGGACCTGTGCAAGGAGCTGATGCATAAGGCAAAGGTGTGTTGCCAGCAGGTGAAGAATATGTCGTGGTAATCGGAGCTGTTGGCGCTGCTGGTCGTGTTGAACTACCAAACGAAGCTGACGTAGCAGGAATAAAAGCTCGGCCTTGCTGATAAGCAACTTGCTTTGCCGGTTGTTGCTTAACTATCGTTGGAATTGCTTGTGATGCGTAATCCTTCGTAGGTGCAGCAACCACTTGTGGCGCTCTGGCTGTAGAAACTTCGATGTCGTCGACAACCTGTAGTACGCCCAAATGAGCGGCAGCCTGAGCAGTCTTTAAGATCGTCATTTCTTGGTCGGCATTCGACACTTGGCCTTTAAACCAAACGGTTCCTTCTTCGACACGCATGTCGACATTAAAACCTTGCAGATTGCCTTGTTGTTGCTCAGCTTGCAACCGAAACTTGATAAAATCAGCGATTTCCTGATCATCAGCCATGCCAACTACTGGCATGAGTGAAGTGACCGCGACCGCGATTCCTAACACTAATTGTCGCATCAGATTCCTCCTGGTTCAAATCGTTGACCGCAGTCAAGCCAGTCTCGCCGCTCACTGACAGACGCTCTGTCGGCAATTTGGGTCACGTGCGAGCCGGATGGCCAAGTTTTTGTGTGTGGTAGTAGTTTGTGTACGGCAAACAGCTGTCTGCCAAAACATGGAACAAAATAACTAAACACGCTGGAAGAAGTTCTGCGCCAATTAATAGATCGTCACATAGACGAATCATATGCCCGCGCAATTGAGATCATGATTGGACCGTTTCCCATGGCAGCTAATACGCCTTCGCAAACGGTCCGAGCAATCTCGGTTCCCCCCAACGGATTCAGAGCTTTGAATCCACAACTTGGTTTCGACAAGCGAGGGGCTGTAGAGTCACAATTTTTCCGATTTTGACGATCTTCTACAAAAAACGGCCCCAAACGATTGCAACGCTAGCATTCAAACGTTGACCGAAGTGGCGCATTCAGATCGAGTTTTACCGTAGCTGGATTCGGAAGGGGCTGTCGCTTTATTAGCCGTTTTGACGATAGCCACGGTTTCGCAACCCATAAACCGTGGCTATCGCCAAAACGACTCACCTTGTCATTTTAAATTTGAATAAAGCGACAAGCTCGGAAGAATTCAGGTCGTTGCACAAAAGCCGAAGTCTTGGGACTCCGGCTACACAAGAA